>JAGRLZ010000084.1 GCA_020441545.1 Xanthobacteraceae bacterium
AAATACACCTTCGAGATGGGCGGCAGCGGCGATCTTCTGGCGCTGGCTCTGAATGTGCCGCCGTGGGAGGATCTGCACGAACTGTCGCGGGACGAGTTGCGCCTGACCAATCTCGTCACCACCGACCAGGTGACGGATGTCCTGCCTCACCAGCCGAAGGATGTGGAGCCGTCGGTGGCGCTGCTGCGCGAGCCGGTCCGGGATCGGCTTGTCAGCTCCACGCAGACCGAGGGGCGGCCGTTGACGTCCGCCAAAACCGCGGATGCCAAAACCGCGGATGCCAAGACCGCTGGTGCCAAGACCGTTGACGCATCGGTGCCGACGGGCGCGGCCGCCAGCCCCGCCCGCTGAAAGCGCGCGCCACTCTGGATGGTCTGACCCCGGAAGGGGCATCGCTCCACAGGGCGGCCTTATATGTTAGCCTTGTATGTTAGCCTTGCGCCGCGGCTGGCTGCGGCCCGCCGCCGGCATTGCGCCTGGCTTCGATCTGACCGATGGCGTCCACCACGGCGTCGAAGGTCAGCATCGTCGAGGCGTGCCGGGCCTTGTAATCGCGGACCGGCTCGAGCAGGGCGATTTCCGCCCATTTGCCCGCGGGCGGGGCGCCGTTCTCCTTCAGCATCCGAAAGACGGTGTCGCGCAGCTCGCGCAATTCGTCGGCGGTCGAGCCGACCACGTGGCGGGCCATGATCGACGAGGAAGCCTGGCCGAGCGCGCAGGCCTTCACATCGTGGGCAAAATCCGTCACGGTCGGACCGTCCATCTTGAGGTCGATCTTGACGGTCGAGCCGCACAGCTTGGAGTGTGCCGTTGCGCTGGCGTCAGGGTCCGGAAGGCGGCCGAGCCGCGGGATATTGCCCGCCAGCTCGATGATCCGCTTGTTGTAGATTTCGTTCAGCATGGGATGTTCGGCCCCGAAGTCCGCGTCCGGCGCGGGTCTGGTTCGGGTCGCGGCGGTTCTTGCGCCTTTTGGCGACCTCTTGGCGACCCGGTTCACCACCCTATATAAGTGGGGCTGCGAAAAAATACAGCCAGACCGCTGCCGCCTTCGCCGAAATGAGAGTTCTATTCGACGGTTGCGGGATTCATAGTGAGGGACTCAGGCGTCTGGCGGCATTTCGGCCGCCCCCGTCTGCCCGGTGACACTTCCGGCCTGGTCGGGCCGGTCGAACGGAGTGAAGATGGACGCACTGATCAAGCCTCTGCGTGGGGGCATGCCCTCCGAGACAACCACCGCCGACACGTCACAGGCCGGCCGCGCCGCTGAACTCGATCGCGCGGATTTCATGGATGCGGCGGTCAAGCCGGATCAGCCGCGGCCGTCGCGCGGCGAGGCCGAGCAGGCGGTGAAGACGCTGCTGGCCTATATGGGCGAGAATACGGCCCGGGAAGGGCTGGTCGACACCCCGCGCCGGGTGGTTGAAGCCTATGACGAATTGTTCCAGGGCTATCACCAATGCCCGGCCGAGGTGCTGAACCGGACCTTTGGCGAAACCGCCGGCTATGACGACTTCGTGCTGGTGCGCGACATCGCCTTCACCTCGCATTGCGAGCATCACGTCATGCCGTTCTACGGCAAGGCCCATATCGCCTATGTCCCGGTGGAGCGGGTGGTCGGCCTGTCGAAGCTGGCGCGGCTGGTCGATATCTTCGCGCGCCGGTTGCAGACCCAGGAGCATCTGACCGCGCAGGTCGCGGCCGCGATCGACGAGGTGCTCAAGCCGCGCGGCGTGGCGGTGATGATCGAGGCCGAGCACACCTGCATGTCGGTCCGCGGCGTCGCCAAGCACGGTGCCTCGACGCTGACGACGCGCTTCACCGGCATCTTCCGCGACAACCATGCCGAACAGTCGCGCTTCCACGCCATGGTTCGTGACGGCGCCCGCTGATCGAATTGAAAATCCAGCCCTTTCAGTCTGATGGGGGTGATTTCTGATGTCAGGCTGGCACTCGCGCGGATGCGGGTACCAGATTCGCCTAAGTTAAGAAGAAATCACTCTACTCTATTGATTAGGCGGTATATTCCGTCAGGTGATAGCTGCCGGCGGCGTTCGCCGGCCCAACCTTTTCACCTGTCCCGTTTCGAGGTTTCCCGATGTCCTCATCCCATGCCTCCGGTCCCGCCAGCGATGTGGAAGAAGGTCTCGTTCTGCGCCCGAAGTTCGATGCAAACGGCCTCGTGACCTGCGTCACCACCGACGCGGGCAATGGCGAGGTGCTGATGGTCGCGCACATGAACGACGAGGCGCTGCGCAGGACCATCGAGAGTGGCGAGGCGTGGTATTTCAGCCGATCGCGCCGTCGCCTGTGGCGCAAGGGCGAAAGCTCGGGGCACGTGCAGCGCGTGGTCGAATTGCGGGTCGACTGCGATCAGGATGCCATCTGGCTGCGGGTCGAGCAGCAGGGCGGCGCGGCGTGTCACACCGGCCGGCGGTCCTGCTTCTATCGTGCCGCGGTCCTGGGCGAAGGCAAGGGCGGCGCGCTGGCTTTCACGGATGCCGACCGCGTATTCGATCCCGCGCAGGTTTACGGCAAGTCCTGACATCGCGGGGTGCCGGCGGCATCCGCGCGCGATCGCTTAATGATCCGTTAACCATAATGGACCAGGGTCGAGACTGGCCGCGGTTGCGGCCGGTCCTGAATTCGGCCGTGTGGGAGCGATCGAATTTCGAGGCCATGACAGGCGGCGCCTGGGGCGCCGAACGCGGGCGCTTGTTTCGCGGGGAGCGGGGCAGCAGACATGTCGGTCGACATCTCAGGCGCATCGGCCACGGCCGAAGGCAGGCGCGCCCAACTGGGCGGCGCGATCCAGCGCGCCGCGTCGATCACCGGCACCAGCTTCCAGTACCTTCTGGCCACCGCCAAGATGGAATCGAATTTCGATCCCGGCGCCAAGGCCACCACCTCGTCGGCGCGTGGCCTGTTCCAGTTCATCGACCAGACCTGGCTCGGCACCGTGAAGGAGGCCGGCCCCGCGCTGGGCTATGCGCGCTACGCCGAGGCGATCACGCGCTCGCCGTCCGGCAGGTATTCGGTGAGCGATCCGGCGATGCGGCAGGCGATCCTCGATCTGCGCAACGATCCGGTCGCGAATGCCGAGATGGCCGGCGTGCTGACCCATTCCAACAGCTTCAAGCTGGTCGGCAGGATCGGCCGCCGGCCGACCGATGCCGAACTCTACATGGCGCATTTCATGGGCGTGGGCGGGGCCGCGAAGCTCATCATCAATGCCGAGAACAATCCCGATGTGAGCGGCGCCAGCCTGTTCCCCAGCGCGGCCGCCGCCAACAAGTCGATCTTCTATGATCGGAGCGGCCGTGCCCGGACCGTCTCGGAGGTCTATTCGGTTCTCACCGCGCGCTATCAAAGCGCTGCCAATTCGCCGATGACGCGCGCGGTGATGGCATCGGTCGGCGCTTCGCCGGCTCCGGAGCGCCGCACCGAGGTGGCGTCCGCCGCGCCGACCGATACCGCGGCCTATCTGGCGGGTTTTCCGGACACACGGCAGGGCGGTGCGCCATCAAGCGGCGGGGTTGCGCGCGACGTGTCGTTTCGCACGCTGTTTCATACCGGACCGCGCGCGGAGCCGGTCTCGTCCGCGGTGCAGCGGCTCTGGGTGACCGGATCGTCCACGGGCGCCACGCCCGAGGTGCGCACGCCGCGGTCGTTCGATCTGTTCAGCGATCGCACCGGCGTCTTCAGCGGCTGACCGCGCGCGCCGAGAGGCGACTGCGGCGTTAACGAAACGTCAATCAAGCCAAACGGTTATGGTGAACCCTTTGTTAAGCGTCATGGTTTATTTTGGATGACATGACGTTGCGCCGCGACGTCGCTGCAATGACGCGTAGGCCGGAACAAGCATGATCGTTCGGCAGTTCATTTCCTGGGTTCGCACCGCGCCGGCCGGCGAGCGTGCCGAAGCCACCCGATCCCTGGCCCGCGCCTGGCTGATTTCCGATCTTTCCGACGACGACCGCGCCGCGGCGGAAGGCGCGCTCCTGATGCTGCTCGACGACCCGTCGCCGCTGGTGCGCGAGGCGATGGCGCAGGTCTTCGCCGCCAGCCCGGATGCGCCGCCGGTGATCGTGCGGGCGTTGTCGCTGGACCAGCCGTCGGTCGCCGTTCCGGTGCTTGCGCATTCGCCGCTTCTGATCGATGCCGACCTGGTCGACCTGGTCGCAACCGGCTGTGCGGATATTCAATGCGCGATCGCGCGGCGCGGCGATCTGCCGGCCTCGGTATCCGCGGCGATCGCCGAAGTCGGCGCGGCCGCGGCGGCGCTCGAGCTGATCGAGAATTCCGGCGCGGTGCTGGCGCCGTTCTCGTGGGACCGCATCGCCGAGCGGCACGGTCATCTCGCCGCGATCCGCGAAGCCATGCTGGCGCTCGATGACCTGCCGGCCGCGACGCGATTGACGCTGGTCGCAAAGCTGTCCGAGACGCTGTCGCATTTCGTCGTCGCGCGGCAATGGCTGAGCGCCGATCGCGCCGGCCGAACCACGACCGAAGCCCGCGAGCGTTCGGCGATCAATGTTGCGACCCATGCGCGGGATGACCTCGAAGGATTGGTCGGCCATTTGCGCGCGACCGGGCAATTGACCGCGGGGTTGATCCTGCGCGCGCTGCTCTCCGGCAATCTCGATCTGTTCGATCAGGCGCTGGTCGAACTCTCCGGCCTTCCATACGATCGCGTGGCGCGGCTGCTCCATGATCGCGGCGGCGTCGGCGTGAGCGCGCTGCTGGCGCGGGCAGGGCTGCCGGTCTCGACGTTCCCGGCGTTCCAGGCGGCGCTGGAGGCAACCCACGAGATCGGCTTCGTCGGCACGGTCGGCGGCGCGGCACGGTTGCGGCGACGCATGGTCGAGCGTGTGCTGACGCGCTGCGAGACCGACGAGACCGTCGCCGAGCCGCTTCTGATTTTGCTGCGCCGGTTCGCCACCGAGTCGGCGCGCGAGGAGGCCCGGGTATTCTGCGACGAGCTGGTCGCCGACGACGTCGAGATCGCGCCCGAGGATCGGCGTATCGCGGCGTAGCGCGGAAGGCGGTCCTGACGGATCGCATGAATTGCGATGTGCCGCCGACACCGCGCCCGACAGGCCACGCCGAAATCACGGCAGCTTCATTCAATCGCCCGGCAGAGCGTTGATCTTCTGATGAAAGCGATTCAGGCCGTCGTCAGTCGCCGGGCACGATGCTGGGCGCGAGCACGGCCTCGAGATGTTCGGGGCGGTCCTGATTGACGGCGGTGAGGTACTCGTCGGCGACGTTGCGCAGCCGCTTGCTGAGTTCGCCGGCGACGCCCATGCGCTGAATGCTGTTCTGCTCGCGAACGATCGCCTGGATGGCATCGATGTGATGCTTCACCAGGTCGCCCGGGACCGCGGCAAGACTGGGCGCATGTTCGATGATGCGGCAGAGGCTTTCCGCCGCCGCCGCCGCAGTGGGATAGCCGAAGGTCGCGGCTTCGCCCTTGATGTCATGTGCCGCGCGAAACAGCTCGTCGCGGCTTGCGGCCGAGAACTGGCTGTCGGTCATGGCGGTATAGGCGGCCGCGAGCCTTTCGCATTCGGCCACCATCCAGTTGTCGAATTCGCCGGACAGGTCGGCAAGCGCCTGTTCCGCCCGCGCCACCGGATCGTCCTCGTCGTCGTTATCGACGTAGCGCACCACGTTGCGCAACGGATTCGGCTGCGTGATGACGTGATGGTCGGAAAACGCCTTGATCTGCACGGTGGGCGGCTTGGCTTTGGCCATCTGTTGTCCTTGCGTCGGCTAACCGGGGATGCGGGCTTTGTCGATCAGCGACGGTTGTTGCATCACTTCCATCTGACCGCCGACACGGCGTTCCGGCCCGACATGGGAACTGCTGGCGTTGCGCCGCCGGTCGGGGCCGAAATAGTTCTTGGTCTTGATGAAGGGCCGCGGGTTGGCCACGACATTCATGATGCGCTGATAGAGCGCCTTTGCCGAGATCGGCTTGACCAGAAACTCGGTCACGCCGGCATCGCGGGCCATGGTGACGCGTCGCTTCTCGGAGTGGCCCGTCAGCATGATGATGGGGGCGTATGGGTTTCCGTTCGCCTCGGGCTGGCGGATCATCTGCGCGAGTTCGAGCCCGTCGAAGATCGGCATCGACCAGTCGGTGATGACGATATCCGGCACGTAGTGGCTGAACATCTCCAGTGCGGTCGCGCCGTCTTCCGATTCATAAACTTCGCGCGCGCCGAAGGAATGCAGCAGCGTGCGCAGGATGCGCCGCATATGCGCATTGTCGTCGCAGACCAGGAAGCGGAGCTTGTTGAAATCGATCCGATACATGAACGGCCCAGTGCCCTGAATCCGAGGCTCGCCTCAAGCTGATGCGGCGCTCGTCCGCGCAACCCCCATCGCGGCCCCGGGGACCGCCGATATACCTGGCGTTAACGATAATCGAGCCGTCGTTAAGGAATGGTTGCCGCGCGGCACCCTCAGTGCACGATGCCGGCAGGGCTGGCTCAACCCGATCTCATCAACCCTAATAGCTGAACTGCTCGCTCAGGATACGTTCTTCCAGGCTGTGGCCGGGATCGAACAGCATTCGCATCGAGATGGTCTTGTCGGACAGGATCTCGACGCGCCGCACGTTGCGGGCCTCGTCGTGGTCGGCCACCGCCGCCACCGGGCGTTTGTCGCTCTCCAGCACTTCGATGACGACGAAGGCGGTGTCCGGCAGCAGCGCGCCGCGCCACCGCCGCGGGCGAAAGGCGCTGATCGGGGTGAGGGCGAGAAGGCTGGCATTGATCGGCAGGATCGGTCCCTGCGCGGAGAGATTGTAGGCGGTGGAGCCCGCGGGCGTCGCCACCATCACGCCGTCGGCCACCAGTTCCGGCATCCGCTCGCGTTCGTCGATCAGGATTCGCAGCCGTGCCGCCTGGTGCCGCTGGCGAAACACCGATACCTCGTTGATGGCATGGTGGATATGCACCTTGCCCTCGACATCGGTCGCGCGCATCAGCAGCGGGTGGATCACGGTCTCGTTGGCGGCGGCGAGCCGCGCATAGAGGTTCTCGGCGCGGTACTCGTTCATCAGGAAGCCGACGGTGCCGCGATGCATGCCGTAGATCGGCTTGCCGGAGCGCATCTGCCGATGCAGCGTCTGCAGCATCAGGCCGTCGCCGCCGAGCGCGACGACGACATCGGCCCTGATGGGCGGATAATTGCCATACAGCTTGACCAGGGCGTCGAGCGCCGCTTGCGCTTCCTCCCCGTTGCTCGCGACGAAGGCGATCCGTTCGTATCGCGCGGGGGAGTTCATGATGGCGGACCCTCTGCGCCGGACTTCTGCCGAACGCAGGAACCTCGCCCGACCTCATTGTCGTCTATACGACCTGACATGCGGTTGTCGAGGCGGGACGTGGCGCGCGCTTGCGACGGACGGGACGGCTCGCCCTGGAAAAGGCGCCGTCCGATGACTCCATCGAACGGCGGCCGCGTACGTTCAATAGACCGGACCGCGGCCCGGCGGTTGGTTGAGCGCCGCCGCCAGCGACTTGTATTCCGGGCAGGCCGTGCCGCACAGCGCGCCGATCCGGGTGAGGTGATACTGCGCCTGCTCGCGGTTGCCCTGTTCGATCTGCCAGAGGCCGTAATACTGCCAGGTCCGGACGTGGTGGGGATCGGCCTTCAGCGCGCGCTCGTACCAGACCTGCGACAGCTTGTAGTTGCCGAGCTTGCGGTAGGAATAGCCGATCAGGTTGGCGACATCGGCACGGTCGTCATGCTGAAGCGCCTTGAGCTGGCCGATGGCGCCTGCATAGTCGTGCCGCGTGTAGATCGTGGCATAGGCCGCGCGATAGCCTTGCAGGAAGGCTGGATCGTCGATGCGCGAGCTCTTGTCCTTCTTCTTTTTCTTATCCTTGGGCGCCGACTTGCCGCCGGAGGCCGGCGCGGACGGCTCGTCGGAGCCGGCCGCGAACGCCGATGTGAGAGCAGGGGACGCGGCCAGCGCCAGCGTTACGGCCGTTGCGGTCAGCCACTTGGTCGCATTGGTGCTCATAAATCCTCCCGTCAAGGAAATGTGGAAAGGTGCAAGATGGAAAGGCACAAGGCTTCGTTGCCGGACAACCCCGCCCGGCGGCCTGATATTCCATCACGCCTGCCGGCGCCTGTCATTTATTTTGCTCGATCCCTGATTTTTGCGGGATACTTGCCTGCGGAATGCGTGACGCGGTGACGGAGACCCGTCACGGCGCCGCGCGGCGCGCGCTTACAGGAATTCGTCCGCGATGGCATCGAAGCCGCGACGCCAGCACTTGGCGTATTCGGGATCGAGCGGGATCGGTTCGGAGGCAAGGCGGATCGCGACCAGTTCGGCATCCGGGTGGATGTAGATCCACTGGCCGTGAATGCCGAGCGCGCAAAGGATGCCGATGCCGCGATCGATCTGGTACCACTTGCTGCGATAGCTGGCGCCGGGAAACAGTTCCGCGAAGTCGCCCTTGGCCCAGGCGGGCGAGGTGTCGGCCTCGACGATGTCGTCGAGCCACCAGCCCGGCACCACCTGCTGGCCGTTGGCCACGCCGCGGCAGCGGATCATTTCGCCGAACCGCGCCAGGTCGCGCGGCGCGGTGCAGATGCCGCCGGCGGCGCGCATCGCATCGCGGGAGTCGACGGTGATATAGGCGTCGCGCTCGGCGCCAAGCGGCATCCAGAGATACTCGCTGATGATGTCGCAGAGCGGCTGCTCGCAGGCGCGCTCGAGCACCCAGCCGAGCACGTCGGTGTTGGTGGAGACGTAGTGGAACATGTCGCCATGGGCGTTGCCGTCGGGGCGCAGGCGCGCCAGGAAGCGGCGCAGGTCGGGCGTTTCGCGGCTCGGCGGAACCGGATCCCAGCCCATGGCGTAACGATAGCGGATCACGTCGCCGTCGGGATCGTCATAGTCTTCCACGAACTTGATGCCGACCACCATGTCGAGCAGGTGGCGCACGGTGCAGTCGCCATAGACCGACTGAATCAGTTCGGGGATGTAGTCCACCACGAGATCGTCGGGATCGAGCAGGCCGCGGTCGGCGAGAATGCCCGTAAGCGCGCCGCAGATCGATTTGCTGACCGAGAACACGATATGCGGCGTGAAGGCGTTCAGGCCGTTGTCGTACCACTCCGCGACGATCCGCCCGCGACGCATCACGATGAAGGCATCGGTGCTGGTGGCGCGAAGCGCCCGGTGCACGGTGGTCAGCTCGCCGCCCAGTCCTTCGAATTCGGTCTGGCCGATATCCTCGAGGCGGCTTTCGAGCGGGACGCTGCGGCCCGACGCGGGGATATTGGCGGTCGGAACCAGCCGCCGGACGTTGCGGAAGCTCCAGCGGTTGAAGGGTGCGGTGCGCCAGTTGGCAAGTGTCACCTGCCTGTCCGGGCTTGGCGGGAAGTCGTTCATCATGTCGGTGGCAGTCACGCGCTTCTCCCTTGCACCGGCCGCATTGGCTTGGCTGCCGGAACTTTCTGGCTCGTCATGGCGGCTGGCGACCCGAACGGGACGCTGGATGGGTCCGGTTCAATCGCAGGTTGCCGCACCCCACGCGAGTTTCATTGAACCAGATATGTCCCCAAAAGGACACAGAGACGTACGGTCCGCGCTTTTTGTTCGCCGCCAAGCAACCAAATTGGCGCCAAGTTGTTTGAAGAGGTTGGGAAGGCAAACAAGGGGACGTTTCATGAAGAAGTTTCTGCTCGTTGCCGCTTCCACGGTCGCGCTTGCCGCTCCCGCGGCCGCGGCCGATCTGCCGCCGCGTCCGTATACCAAGGCGCCGCCGCCCTATACGGCGCCGGCCGTGGTCTACAACTGGACCGGGTTTTATATCGGCGGCCACCTCGGCGGGGCATTCGCTGGCGACAACAATCTCGAGGGCAGCGATGCGCGCTTCCTCGGCGGTGTGCAGGGCGGGTTCGACTATCAGTTCGCCAACAACTGGGTGATGGGCCTGGAGGCGAGCTATAGCTGGCTCGGCTCGTCCGGCGGCGGCTATGTCTTCCCGGGCGGCACCGTGGTTTCCAGCAACACCAGTGGTCTCGGCTCGGTGACCGGGCGGCTCGGCTATAGCTGGGGCCCGACGCTGCTCTATGCCAAGGGCGGTTACGCTTACCGCGACAATTCGCTGAATGTTTCGCTCGGCGGCGTGCCGCAAGGTTTCTCGACCGACGGCGACCGCAAGAACGGCTACACCGTCGGCGCCGGCCTCGAATACATGTTCGCGCCGAACTGGTCGGCCAAGGTCGAGTACCAGTATTACAATTTCGGCAACACGACCTTCACCGCCAGCACCTCGCCGGAGATCGTCGGCGCGCGTTTCCGCAACGACGAGCACACTGTCAAGGCCGGCATCAATTATCGCTTCGGCTGGGGCGGCCCGCCGGCCTCCACGGCGTATTGAGGCGCAGGACGCCGCGACATCGAAAAGGCCGGCCTCGCGCCGGCCTTTTGCATGGGGCTGCGTGGCATTGGACCCGCGTTGCATGGGGCTTGGGCTTATGCGGTGCCTTGAGCTTGTGCGGTGTCTTGCGGTGCGTCGTCGTCATGCAGTTCGAAGGCGCCGAGATGGAATTCGGGCGGCTCATCCGAGTCGATATTGAGCTGAACCAGCGTGAACGCCGCGTGGGGGTGCTCGCGCCAGATCGCGAGATCGTCCTCGCTGATGGTCAGCCAGCCGAACGTGAACAGGTAGCGTCCGGGCTTTGCGGCGCGCCCGACCTCCTGCCAGTTCACCTTGCGCGCGATGACGTTGTTCATGTCGCTTCGGCTCGCCCCGGCCGTGACGTGGATGGATCATCACGGAAGGGTGATATGCTTGGCCGGAAAGCGCCGTCCGTCAATCGTTTCGATGGCGCGGCAGGCAAAACGAAAGGCCCCGGCGGAACCGGGGCCTTCGATGATCGGGAACGCGGCTGACCGCGATCAGCGCGAATAGAATTCGACGATCAGGTGCGGCTCCATCTGCACCGGGAACGGCACGTCCGAGAGCGCCGGGATGCGGATGAAGGTGGCGGTCTGCTTGCCGTGATCGACGTCGATGAAGTCGGGCACGTCGCGCTCGGGAAGCTGGTTGGCTTCCAGCACCAGGGCGAGCTGCTTGGAGGCGTCCTTGACCTCGACGACATCGCCGACCTTGAGCTTGTAGCTCGGGATGTTGACGCGGCGGCCGTTCACCTTGACGTGGCCGTGATTGATGAACTGGCGCGCGGCGAACATGGTCGGCACGAACTTGGCGCGGTAGACCACGGTATCGAGGCGGCGTTCGAGCAGGCCGATCAGGTTCTCGCCGGAGTCGCCCTTGAGGCGGGTCGCCTCGACATAGATGGCGTAGAACTGACGCTCGGAAATGTTGGCGTAGTAGCCCTTGAGCTTCTGCTTGGCACGGAGCTGGGTGCCGAAGTCGGAGAGCTTGCCCTTGCGGCGCTGGCCGTGCTGGCCGGGGCCGTATTCACGCTTGTTCACGGGGCTCTTCGGGCGGCCCCAGATGTTCTGGCCCATGCGGCGATCGAGCTTGTACTTCGCCGGGTTGCGCTTTGTCATCGCGTCCTCTCGTGACGTTGAGGTTTGAGGAAACGCGCCCTCCTGGGCGAAGGCGCTGCCACCTTCGCCGACAGGTCCAACCTTGAAGCCTAAGGGGAGGACCACGGGTCGCGAAATGCAACGCGGGCCGAAACCGGCCCGCGCGCAGCGGTTTTCTAGGAGCAAAGGGGCCGGATGTCAAATCCCGCGGCGGCTTTCGGCGTGCCGGCACGCGCCGGTTCCAAGGCTGGGAAGGGGGGCCGCGGGGGCGAAAACCCGGCGTCGCTAGGCCGCCACGGGGCGGGCGAACGACCGCACCAGCGCTTCGGCCGCCGCATGGCGCCGGCCGGAGGTGAAAATCAGTTCCGCATGTCCCGTCCCCGGCCGGCCGGCCGGGCCGAGCAGGTCGGAGACGCGCCGGGCGATGGCCGGGGCGGGGTCGATCCAGTCCACCGGCCACGGCGCCAGCCGGGCCAGCCGGTCCAGCAGCAGCGGATAATGGGTGCAGGCCAGCACCACGGTGTCGGTCCGGGCGGGACCGTCGACGAAGCAGGGGGCGATCTCGGCGGCGACCGCGGCGTCGCTCACCGCATCGCCGTTCAGCGCGGCCTCCGTCAGCGCCGCGAGATGGGCGGAGCCGACCAGCTTGACCTGGCAGCCTTGCGCGAAATCGCGGATCAACCCTTGAGTGTATTCGCGCCGCACGGTGCCGAGCGTGCCGAGCACGGAGACACGCTTTGTTTTCGA
>JAGRLZ010000085.1 GCA_020441545.1 Xanthobacteraceae bacterium
CCAATATCCTGTTCATCTGCGGCGGCGCGTTCGCAGGGCTGGAGAAGATCATTTCCTCGCGCGGCCGGACCACCTCGATCGGCTTTGGCGCCCAGGTGATGGCGCCGGAGGATCGCAAGACCGGCGAAATCTTCCGCGAGGTCGAGCCGGAGGACCTGCTCAAGTACGGGCTGATCCCGGAATTCGTCGGCCGCCTGCCGGTGGTCGCGACGCTGGAGGATCTCGACGAGGCGTCGCTGAAGAAGATTCTGACCGACCCGAAGAACGCGCTGGTGAAGCAGTACCAGCGATTGTTCGAGATGGAGAACATCGAGCTCACCTTCGCCGACGAGGCGCTCGGTGCGGTGGCGCGCAAGGCGATCGAGCGCAAGACCGGCGCCCGCGGGCTTCGCTCGATCCTGGAGAGCATTCTGCTCGAAACCATGTTCGATCTTCCCGGCCTCGAAGGCGTGGAAGAGGTGGTCATCTCCCGCGAAGTGGTCGAAGGCACGGCGCGTCCGCTCTATATCTATGCGGACCGTTCCGACCGCAGTACGGAGACCAGTGCGAGCGCCTGACGTTCGCCGGCTGGACGATGCTTCGCGGGGTCGCACGCAGCTAAGGCGGGCGGCCCCGTTCGCGTTCCGGCGATCGTCGTGCCGGGTGCAGGCAGGCCCTGTGTACCGGGGGTTTCTGCTCACTTGACACCCCCGGCCCCGATAGCCACCTAATAGCCTTGGCAGCAGGGATTTACGCAAGATTCGCTGCGTCTTGTTTCTGACAGGCAGCCGCTACCCCGGCCGGTTTCAGGAACAACTCTGACACCCTGTGGCGATTGCGCATGATGCGGACCGCACGGGGGGGTACAACATAAGGAATAGGCCATGACGACCACAAAACCCCGGCCTTCCATCGTTTACGGTGAAAGCCACTCCTATCCGGTTCTGCCGTTGCGCGACATCGTGGTGTTTCCCCACATGATCGTGCCGCTGTTCGTCGGCCGCGAGAAATCGATCCGCGCGCTCGAGGAGGTCATGAAGAATGACGGCCTCATCCTGCTCGCGACCCAGAAGAACGCGTCCGATGACGATCCGGCGCCCGACGCCATCTACGAGATCGGAACGCTCGCCAGCGTGCTGCAGCTTCTGAAGCTGCCCGACGGCACCGTGAAGGTGCTGGTCGAAGGGCTGACGCGGGCGCGCGCCGAAAGCTATTCGGACCGCACCGACTTCTATGAAGCCAAGGCCGTCGCGCTTGCCGACACCGACGCCGACAGCGTCGAGGCGGAAGCCCTGGCGCGCTCGGTGGTGTCCGACTTCGAAAGCTACGTGAAGCTGAACAAGAAGATCTCCGCCGAGGTGGTGGGGGTGGTTCAGGCCATCACGGACTTCGCCAAGCTCGGCGATACCGTTGCGTCGCATCTGGCCGTCAAGATCGCCGATCGGCAGGGCATCCTGGAGACGCTGTCCGTCACCGCGCGCCTCGAGAAGGTGCTCGGCCTGATGGAAAGCGAGATTTCGGTGCTGCAGGTCGAGAAGCGCATCCGCTCGCGCGTCAAGCGCCAGATGGAGAAGACCCAGCGCGAGTATTATCTCAACGAGCAGATGAAGGCGATCCAGAAGGAGCTCGGCGACGACGAGGGTCGCGACGAGCTGGCCGACCTGGAAGAGAAGATCGCCAAGACCAAGCTCTCCAAGGAAGCGCGGGAGAAGGCGCAGCACGAGCTCAAGAAGCTGCGCCAGATGTCGCCGATGTCCGCGGAAGCGACCGTCGTGCGCAACTATCTCGACTGGCTGCTCTCGATCCCGTGGAACAAGAAGTCCAAGGTCAAGAAGGACCTCGCGGCCGCGCAGGCGGTGCTGGACGAGGACCACTACGGCTTGGAGAAGGTCAAGGACCGCATCATCGAATATCTCGCGGTGCAGTCGCGCGCCAACAAGCTGACCGGCCCGATCCTGTGCCTCGTCGGCCCTCCGGGCGTCGGCAAGACCTCGCTCGGCAAGTCGATCGCGAAGGCGACGGGACGCGAGTTCGTGCGCGTGTCGCTCGGCGGCGTGCGCGACGAAGCGGAGATCCGCGGCCATCGCCGGACCTATATCGGGTCGATGCCGGGCAAGATCATCCAGTCGATGCGCAAGGCCAAGACCTCGAATCCGCTGTTCCTGCTCGACGAGATCGACAAGATGGGCGCCGACTTCCGCGGCGATCCGTCGTCGGCCCTGCTCGAGGTGCTCGACCCCGAGCAGAACGGTACGTTCAGCGATCACTATCTCGAGGTCGACTACGACCTGTCCAACGTGATGTTCATCACCACCGCGAATACGCTGAATATTCCGGGGCCGCTGATGGACCGCATGGAGATCATCCGGATCGCCGGCTATACCGAGAACGAGAAGGTCGAGATCGCACGCAAGCATCTCATTCCCAGCGCGCTCTCCAAGCACGGCCTGGACTCCAAGGAATGGTCGATCGATGACGACGCGCTGCTGCTTCTGATCCGCCGCTACACCCGCGAGGCGGGCGTGCGGAATCTGGAGCGCGAGATTTCGACGCTGGCCCGCAAGGCGGTGAAGGATCTCATGCTCTCGAAGAAGAAGACGGTGAAGGTTACCGAGAAGTCCCTCGAGGGCTTCCTCGGCGTGCCGAAATTCCGCTTCGGCGAGATCGAGAAGGAGGACCAGGTCGGCGTCGTGACGGGCCTGGCCTGGACCGATGTCGGCGGCGAGTTGCTGACCATCGAAAGCGTCATGATGCCCGGCAAGGGCAGGATGACGGTGACCGGCAACCTGCGCGACGTGATGAAGGAATCGATTTCGGCGGCGGCGTCCTACGTCCGCTCGCGCGCGATCACCTTCGGCATCGAGCCGCCGCTGTTCGAGAAGCGCGACATCCACGTCCACGTGCCCGAGGGGGCGACCCCGAAGGACGGGCCGTCGGCGGGCGTGGCGATGGCGACGACGATCGTGTCGGTGCTGACCGGCATTCCGATCCGCCGCGACATCGCGATGACAGGCGAGGTGACCTTGCGTGGACGGGTGCTGCCGATCGGCGGCCTCAAGGAGAAGCTTCTGGCGGCGGCCCGGGGCGGCATCAAGACGGTGCTGATCCCCGAGGACAACGCCAAGGATCTCACCGAGATTTCCGACGCCATCAAGGGCGGGCTGGAAATTATTCCGGTCTCGCGGATGGACGAGGTGATCGCCAAGGCGCTGGTCCGCCAGCCCAAGCCGATCTCCTGGGAAGAGAGTAATTCCCTTCCCGCGAAGTCCGACGCCGGCGACGAGGCGGCGGGCGGCCTGACCGCCCACTGATCCCGGTCGCATCGGGAATTCGCAAACCGGCGGCATCCGCAAGGGTGTCGCCGGTTTTGCATTGGCGTGCTGCTTTCGTGCCTGGGGAACCGGCACCATGGGCCCGCAGGCTTGCCCGGTGCCATGGTCGAGGCTAAAGAGGCGCTGTCGGGCGGTTAGCTCAGCTGGTTAGAGCATCTCGTTTACACCGAGAGGGTCGGGAGTTCGAATCTCTCACCGCCTACCACCGCTTGGCTGCGTTTGCTGATACGCTCCCGAACGATTACCCGAATTTTAGCCGGCGTCGGAGGCGATCCATTCGCCACTTGCGCGCCGAGGCCGCCGGCATCGCGCCGGGGGCCGACAGATTTGTCGGGCTGTCGAAAACCTCTCTGTCGTCATTCCGGACGCCGCGCAAGCGGCGATCCGGAATCCGAAAAAATGCGAAGACAATCCATGTCGCCGGATTCCGGGAATGACGGCTGGAGACGTTTCAGCGGCCCGCTAAACCGAACCTGCTCTAAGCCCGCTCCTCCCAGATCGCCGCGAGATGGACGATGGTGCGCACGGCCGCTTCCATGTCCTGCACGCTGACCCATTCGGTGCGCGAGTGGAAGGCGTGCTCGCCGGCAAAGATATTGGGGCAGGGCAGCCCCATGAACGACAGCCGCGAGCCGTCGGTGCCGCCGCGGATGTGGCTGCGGACCGGAGCGAGCCCGGCGCGGCGGATGGCTTCCAGCGCGTTTTCCACCACCTGCGGATGCCGGTCGATCACCTGCTTCATGTTGCGGTATTGCGGCTTGATATCGAGCGAATAGGACGAGCGCGGAAAATCCTTCATCACGTCCCTGACGATCGATTCGAGCAGCGTTTCCTTGTCGCGCAGGCCGTCGTCGGTGAAATCGCGGACGATGAATTCGATCGTGGCGCTCTCCAGCGAGCCGCTGATAGCGGTCGGATGCAGGAAGCCGTCGCGGCCGTCCGTCGTCTCCGGCGAGCAGGCGTCCTTCGGCAGCTGCTCGACGATGCGCGCGGCGATCTTGATCGCGTGCTCCATCCGCCCCCTGGCGAAGCCGGGATGCGCCGCTACGCCGGTGATGGTGACGGTGGCGCCGTCGGCGGAAAAGGTTTCGTCCTCGAGGTGGCCCGCCGATTCGCCGTCGATGGTGTAGGCGAAATCCGCGCCGAGCCTGGCCAGGTCGACCTTGTCGACGCCGCGGCCGATCTCCTCGTCGGGCGTGAACAGGATTTTGATCGGGCCGTGCTTCAGTTGCGGATTTGCGATCAGGATCTGCACCGCGTCCATGATCTCGGCGACGCCGGCCTTGTTGTCGGCGCCGAGCAGGGTGGTGCCGTCGGAGGTGACGATGTCGTTGCCGATCTGCGTCGCCAGCGCCGGATTGTCGGCGGCGCTGATCGTTTGGGTGGAATCGCCCGGCAGCACGATGTCGCCGCCCTGATAGTTGCGGACGATCTGCGGCTTGACGCCGGCGCCGGAGCAATCCGGCGACGTGTCCATGTGCGAGCAGAAGCAGATCGCGGGCACCTGCTTGCCGGTATTGGCGGGCAGCGTCGCATAGACATAGCCGTGCTCGTCCATGGCGGCGTCGCCAAGCCCCATGGCGCGCAGTTCATCCGCCAGCAGCCTGCCGAGGTCTTTCTGCTTCGCCGTGGACGGGCAGGTGGGCGAGGCGGGATCGGACTGGGTGTCGATGGTCACGTAGCGCAGGAAACGCTCGGTGACGCCATGGGTGAAATTCAGCGAAGGCGGCATTCGAAAACTTCCCCGTCATCCGGTGTCGGTCTTCCAGGTTCGGTCTTTTGTGCGTCCTGGCAACCGCCAAAAATGGAAACGTCACCCCGAACGGCCGCACGAGCGGTGGTCCGGGGTGACGTTGTACAGGATCGACCGCTGATGCAGCAGCCCTGACGTTCTCTGCGGGACGGCGGGACGTTCGCCGGACCACCACGACTCCGGATCGATCCGATCCGGAACCACGAGCGCGATCACACCCCATATCCGAGAGCGGAACGTGGACGGAAAGCCGCTGTCCGCTTCTCGTTATCCGGCCCCGGGAAACGTCGGGTTCAAAACCGCAGCTAAACCGCCGGCGTCCCTGCGCTCCCGGCATTGGCCGATGCGGGCGATGAAGCCACGCGAGCGCCTGAACCGGGGCGGGGGGCGGATCAGATCGCTTCCTTCAGTTCCTTGGCGGCGCGGAAGGCGACCTTCTTGCTGGCCTTGATGTGGATCGCTTCGCCGGTGGCCGGGTTGCGGCCCATGCGGGCGGCGCGCTTGCGGACCTGCAGGATGCCGAGGCCGACGATGCGGATGCGGTCGCCCTTCTTCAGGTGCTTGGTGATGCGGGCCACCATGTCGCCGAGAATTGCCTCGGTCTGCTTCTTGGACAGTTCATGCTCTTCAGCCAGGGCGGCTGCGAGATGCTTGAGTGTCACGGTTGCCGGTGTCGCTGCTTTCTTAGCCATATCTAGGCCCTCCTCGTGGTCGATGGCTCAGGAACTTAAGACGTTTCAGGCATTAATCGATTCGGGGGGCGGCTGCCTACGCTGTTTTGCCCGTAAACAGGGGATTATTTGCATCGCCGGTGCAGAAGTCCCCATGAAAAGGGGATTCGCAAGCGCCTTGACTTGGCGCGCATGCCCCTTTAAGTCCCACCTCCGCAGCGGCTCGGTTTCGACCCGCGCGGGAGTAGCTCAGTTGGTTAGAGCGCCGGCCTGTCACGCCGGAGGTCGCGGGTTCGAGCCCCGTCTCTCGCGCCATTTTTGGTAGCGCCATCATTGGCTTACGAAGCCCACCGAAAATTTTCCGACTCGATCCGTTCCTGACCTTCCGTTCCTGACCTTCCGCTCCTGACTTTCCGACTCCATTCACCCTCGCGGCTCGACTCGATATCCTGCTTCGGTTCCTCCCGCGCCGCCCGCCGCCGCCGCCGCCGCGCTTCGATTTCCTCAGCATCCGTCCGGTAATCCCGAACCGACGATCCATGGCGCCCGGAGGGTGGCGGGGCCGCAGGAGAGTGGCAGGTGACGGGCCGGAGCCAGCCGTGCCGCCGCGCTTGCGAACTGGCGCAGCCGCGCGATCTTTCATGCCGCGGAATGCCTGCGCGGGATTGGCGTCGGCAAAGGATACGAGCGGGACCGTGGTATCCGGATATCCTGATATCGGCCGGCATTGCGGCCGGCGCGATCCGGATCGTCGCCCCATCCTGCGGGAGGCCCCGGGACCGATGGCCGGCCGCGCACGGACGGGGACGGAACTGTCAACAGCGCTTGTCTTGCCACCCTGTATGCACTGCGCTAAACGCTCAGAACAATTCCAATGTGGCCGAATCCTGAAGCCACGTTGTCCTCGAAACAGGGGCCGCCGATGACCGGCATCTTGCAGGACTATCTTCCATTGGTGGTGTTCATCGGGATCGCGGGCGTGATCGGCCTGGCGCTGCTGATCGCCCCGTTCCTCGTGGCGTTCCAGCAGCCCGATCCGGAAAAGCTGTCGGCCTACGAATGCGGTTTCAACGCCTTCGACGATGCGCGCATGAAATTCGACGTGCGCTTCTACCTGGTGGCGATTCTGTTCATCATTTTCGATCTCGAAGTGGCGTTCCTGTTTCCGTGGGCGGTGGCTTTCGGCAAGCTGGGTGCGGCCGGGTTCTGGTCGATGATGGTGTTCCTCGCGGTCCTCACCATCGGCTTTGCCTATGAATGGAAGAAAGGCGCGCTCGAATGGGATTGAGCCAGGCCGGTACACAGGCCAATACGAACGTCGCCGGTCCCGTGGTGGCTCCCGCCGCGACCGGCATCCTTGATCCGCGCACCGGCAAGCCGGTCGGCGCGGACGACAGGTTTTTCCTCGAGGTCAACCACGAACTGTCGGACAAGGGCTTCTTCGTGGCGGCCGCCGACGATCTCATCACCTGGGCCCGCACCGGCTCGCTGATGTGGATGACCTTCGGTCTCGCCTGCTGCGCGGTGGAGATGATGCAGGTGTCGATGCCGCGCTACGACGTCGAGCGCTTCGGCTTCGCCCCGCGCGCCAGCCCGCGGCAGTCCGACGTGATGATCGTCGCCGGCACGCTGACCAACAAGATGGCGCCGGCGCTGCGCAAGGTCTACGACCAGATGCCGGAGCCGCGCTACGTCATCTCGATGGGCTCCTGCGCCAACGGCGGCGGCTATTATCACTATTCGTATTCGGTGGTGCGCGGATGCGACCGTATCGTGCCGATCGACATCTACGTGCCCGGCTGTCCGCCGACGGCGGAGGCGCTGCTGTACGGCGTGCTGCTGCTGCAGAAGAAGATCCGGCGAACCGGCACCATCGAACGCTGAGGCGGGAAGCATGGACGACGCGAAGCTCGACACCCTGGGTCAGATCATCGTTGGCGCGCTGCCCGGCGTCGCCACCGGCTACACGGTCGCCTTCGGCCAGCTCTCGGTCGATGTCGCGGCCGACAGGATCGTGGAGGCGGCGCGCTTCCTGCGCGACGATCCGCGCTGCCGCTTCGTCAACATCACCGACGTTACCGCGGTCGATTACCCCAGCCGCGAGCAGCGCTTCGAGGTGGTCTACCACTTCCTGTCGCCGACCCTGAACACCCGCATCCGGCTCAAGCTGGCGGCCGGGGAGACGACGCAGGTGCCGTCGCTGATCGAGGTGTTTCCCGGCACCGACTGGTTCGAGCGCGAGACCTACGACCTCTATGGCGTGATCTTCGTCGGCCATCCCGACATGCGGCGGCTGCTTACCGACTACGGCTTCGACGGTCATCCGCTGCGCAAGGACTTCCCGACCACGGGCTTCGTCGAGGTGCGCTACGACGATGCCGAGAAGCGCGTGGTCTATGAGCCGGTGCGGCTCACCCAGGAATTCCGCAGGTTCGATTTCCTCTCGCCCTGGGAAGGCGCGGACTATCCGCTGCCGGGGGACGAAAAGGCCGACGCGAAGCCCGCGCCGAAGGCAGGTGGCTGATGAACGAAATCCCCGGCATGCGCAACTTCACCATCAATTTCGGGCCGCAGCACCCGGCGGCGCACGGCGTGCTGCGCCTGGTGCTGGAGCTTGACGGCGAGGTGGTGGAGCGTGTCGATCCGCATATCGGCCTCCTGCATCGCGGCACCGAGAAGCTGATCGAGACCAAGACCTACCTGCAGGCGATTCCCTATTTCGACCGGCTCGATTACGTCGCGCCGATGAACCAGGAGCACGCCTTCTGCCTCGCGGCGGAAAAGCTGCTTGGTATCGAGGTGCCGCGGCGCGGACAGTTGATCCGCGTGCTCTACAGCGAGATCGGTCGCATCCTGTCGCATCTCCTCAACGTCACCACGCAGGCGATGGACGTCGGTGCGCTGACCCCGCCGCTATGGGGCTTCGAGGAGCGCGAGAAGCTGATGGTGTTCTACGAGCGCGCCTCGGGCTCGCGGATGCACGCGGCCTATTTCCGCATCGGCGGCGTGCACCAGGACCTGCCGCCGAAGCTGATCGACGATATCGAGGCATGGTGCGATCCGTTCCTCAAGGTCTGCGACGACCTCGAGACGCTGCTCACCGACAATCGCATCTTCAAGCAGCGCAACGTCGATATCGGCGTGGTGTCGCTGGAAGATGCCTGGAAGTGGGGTTTCTCCGGCGTCATGGTGCGCGGCTCGGGCGCGGCATGGGACTTGCGCAAGGCGCAGCCTTACGAATGCTATGCCGAGATGGACTTCGACATTCCGATCGGCAAGAACGGCGACTGCTACGACCGCTACTGCATCCGCATGGAGGAGATGCGGCAGTCGGTGCGCATCATGAAGCAGTGCATCGCCAAGCTGCGCGCGCCGGACGGGCAGGGCCCGGTCGCAATCGAGGACAACAAGATTTTCCCGCCGCGCCGCGGCGAGATGAAGCGCTCGATGGAAGCGCTGATCCACCACTTCAAGCTCTATACCGAGGGCTTCCACGTGCCGGCCGGCGACGTTTATGCCGCGGTCGAGGCGCCGAAGGGCGAGTTCGGCGTCTACCTCGTCGCCGACGGCTCCAACAAGCCGTACAAGTGCAAGATCCGCGCGCCGGGCTTTGCCCACCTGCAGGCGATGGACTTCATCTGCAAGGGCCACCTGCTGGCTGACGTCTCGGCGATCCTGGGCTCGCTCGACATCGTGTTCGGAGAGGTCGATCGGTGATCGCGCAGCCGCCCATCCAGTTCGACCGGACGACCGGCGTGCTCCAGGGGGCGAACCCCTGGGAGCGGCTGGCCGCGGTCGCGCTGCTGGCCGGCTCCAAGGTGTCGTCGCTGTTTTCGCATCGCGGCTACAATGCCTGCGCCAACCTGCTGCGCAAGACGCTGTCCGAGCGTGAGATCGCGGTCCGCCTCAACGACGACGCGGTGTTCGTGTTTCCCTACGGCGACGGCTACTGGAGCAAGCTGCTCAACCGCTCCTTCAAATACGAGGACGAACTGGAGCTGCTGTTTCAGGATTCGGCGGGCATCGACTACACGCTGCTCGATTGCGGGGCCAATTACGGCTACTGGTCGGTGCTGGTGTCGAGCCGCCCGTTCGGCGCCCACAAGGCGATCGCGATCGAGCCGTCCTCGGTGAATTACGCCAGGCTCGCCAACAACGCCAGGGCCAATGGCGGACGTTTCCAGGCGATGCATTGCGCGATCGGTGCGGCGCGCGGCACCGCGCGGCTGTCCGGCACCAAGCACGAGGCGTTCAGCATCGCCGGCGGCGCCGGCGCGGGCGGCGAGGTGGTGCCGGTGATCGCGCTCGATGACCTGATCGACGACGGCATCGTCGCCGAGGGCGGCAAGTACCTCGTCAAGCTCGACGTCGAGGGCGTCGAGATCGAAGCCATCAAGGGCGGCACCCGACTGTTGCGGGGCGACACCGTCATCATGTGCGAGGAGCACGGCAGCGATCCGCACCACACCGTCTCGCGCTACATCCTCGAACAGACGCCGCTGAAGCTGATCGTGTACGATCCCGCCAGCGACCGCTTCGAAACCCTCACCGAACTTTCGCTCCTCGACCGCATCAAGGTGGCCTCGCATGTCGGATACAATGTGTTCGGCACCGCCAGTGCGTTCTGGGAAGACCGTTTCCACCGCATGAACGCGAACGCCGCGCGCCGCGTTCACTGAGAGACTGCATCATGTCCGTCCGCCGACTGGCCCCGAAGGAACTTCAACCCGCGAGCTTCTCGTTCAGCGAGGCGACGCTCGCCTTCGCCAGGCAGCAGATCGCGAAGTATCCGGAAGGCCGCCAGGCATCGGCCTGCATCGCGATCCTGTGGCGGGTGCAGGAGGAGCATGAGGGCTGGGTGTCGGAAGCCGCGATCCGCGCGGTCGCCGACCTGCTCGACATGGCCTATATCCGCGTGCTCGAGATCGCGACCTTCTACACCATGTTCCAGCTCGCGCCGGTGGGGAAGAAGGCGCATGTCCAGGTCTGCGGCACCACGCCTTGCATGCTGCGCGGCGCGGGCGACCTGATCGAGGTCTGCAAGCACCGCATCCATCACGATCCGGGGCATGTCTCGGCCGACGGCGACTTCTCGTGGGAGGAGGTGGAATGCCTCGGCGCCTGCGTCAACGCGCCGATGGTGATGATCTGGAAGGATACCTACGAGGACCTCACCAAGGACTCTCTCAACAAGGTGCTGGACGGATTCGCCGCCGGCAATCCGCCGCAACCGGGGCCGCAGGTCGACCGCCAGTTCGCCGCGCCCGAGGGCGGTCCGCATGTGCTGAAGGATACGGCGCTGGCCGGTGGCGCGACCAAGAAGGGCAACGACTGATGCTCGACGACAAGGACCGCATCTTCCGCAATCTCTACGGCCTCGACGACTGGGGGCTCGAAGGCGCGCGCCGTCGCGGCGCGTGGGACGGCACCAAGGCGATCCTGGAGAAGGGCCGCGACTGGATCGTCAGCGAGATGAAGGCGTCGGGCCTGCGCGGCCGTGGCGGCGCGGGCTTCCCGACCGGCATGAAATGGTCGTTCATGCCGAAGGGCGATTCCACCGACGGCCGCCCGCACTATCTCGTCGTCAATGCCGATGAATCCGAGCCCGGCACCTGCAAGGACCGCGAGATCATGCGGCACGATCCGCACCTGCTGATCGAGGGCTGCCTGCTCGCCAGCTTCGCGATGGGCGCGCATGCCTGCTACATCTATATCCGCGGTGAGTTCATCCGCGAGCGCGAGCACCTGCAGGCCGCGATCGATCAGGCTTATGAAGCCAGGCTGATCGGCAAGGACAACATCCACGGCTGGCCGTTCGACTGCTATGTCGCCCACGGCGCCGGCGCCTATATCTGCGGCGAGGAGACCGCGCTGCTCGAAAGCCTCGAGGGCAAGAAGGGCATGCCGCGGCTGAAGCCGCCGTTCCCGGCCAATGTCGGCCTGTTCGGGTGCCCGACCACGGTGAACAACGTCGAGTCGATCGCGGTGGCGCCGGACATCCTGCGGCGCAGCGCGGCTTGGTTCGCGTCGATCGGCCGGCCCAACAATGTCGGCACCAAGCTTTATGGCATCTCGGGCCACGTCAACACGCCGTGCGTGGTGGAAGAGGCCATGAGCATCCCGTTCCGCGAACTGATCGACAAGCATGGCGGCGGCATCCGCGGCGGCTGGGACAACCTGCTCGCGATCATTCCCGGCGGCGCCTCCTGTCCGCTGATCCCGGCGCAGGACTGCGACGACCTCATCATGGATTTCGACGGCACCCGCGCGGTGAAGTCGAGTTTCGGCACCGCCGGCGTCATCGTCATGGACAAGTCCACCGACGTGATCGCGGCGATCGCCCGCATCAGCTACTTCTTCAAGCACGAGAGCTGCGGCCAGTGCACGCCGTGCCGCGAGGGCACCGGCTGGATGTGGCGCGTGCTCACCCGCATGGTCGAGGGGCGCGCCCACAAGCGCGAGATCGACATGCTGCTGGACGTCACCAGGCAGGTCGAGGGCCACACCATCTGTGCGCTGGGCGATGCGGCGGCGTGGCCGGTGCAGGGCCTGATCCGTGCCTTCCGCCCCGAGATCGAGCGGCGCATCGACGAATTCACCCGCAAGTCCACGCTGGACGATCAGGGCATCCTCGATCCCGACCACATGGTCGCGGCGGCGGAGTGAGCCATGTCGCGCATCCACGTTGCACCGATGGCAAGTTGAGAAAGACTTGAGGCAATGACTAAACTCATCATCGATGGCAAAGAGATCGATGTCCCGCCGGAATACACGCTGCTGCAGGCGTGCGAGGCGGCGGGCGCCGAGATTCCGCGCTTCTGCTATCACGAGCGGCTGTCGATCGCCGGCAATTGCCGGATGTGCCTGGTCGAATTGAAGGGCGGGCCGAAGCCGGTCGCGAGTTGCGCCTGGGGCGTGCGCGATTGCCGACCCGGGCCGAACGGCGAGCCGCCGGAGGTCTCCACCCGCTCGCCGATGGTGAAGAAGGCACGCGAAGGCGTGATGGAATTCCTGCTCATCAACCACCCGCTGGATTGCCCGATCTGCGACCAGGGCGGCGAGTGCGACCTGCAGGACCAGGCGATGGGCTACGGCGTCGACACCAGCCGTTTCGCCGAGAACAAGCGCGCGGTCGAAGACAAGTACATGGGCGCGCTGATCAAGACGGTGATGACCCGCTGCATCCAGTGCACGCGCTGCGTCCGCTTTGCCGCCGAGGTGTGTGGCGTGCCCGAGATGGGGGCGATCGGCCGCGGCGAGGACATGGAGATCACCACCTATCTCGAAACCGCGCTGACCTCCGAGTTGCAGGGCAATATGGTCGATATCTGCCCGGTCGGCGCGTTGACCTCGAAGCCCTATGCCTTCGCGGCGCGTCCGTGGGAGCTTGGCAAGACCCAGTCGATCGACGTGATGGATGGCGTCGGCTCGGCGATCCGCGTCGATACCCGCGGCCGCGAGGTGATGCGCATCCTGCCGCGCGTCAACGAGGCGATCAACGAGGAGTGGATTTCCGACAAGACCCGCCACATCGTGGACGGCCTGCGCACGCAGCGGCTCGACCGGCCCTACCTGCGCGAGAACGGCAAGCTGCGGCCGGCGACGTGGGCCGAGGCGTTCGCTGCTATCGCCGCCAAGACGCGGGGCGCCAACGGCAAGCGGATCGGCGCCATCGCCGGCGATCTCGCTGCCGTGGAGGAGATGTTCGCGCTGAAGCAGCTTCTCGAAAGCCTCGGCTCGGCAAACCTGGCGGTGCAGGGCGGCGCGGCGTTCGACGCCGGGCTCGGCCGCGCGTCCTATCTGTTCAATCCGACCATCGCCGGCATCGAGCAGGCCGACGCGCTGCTCATCGTCGGCTCCAATCCGCGCCGCGAGGCATCGATCCTCAATGCGCGCATCCGCAAGCAGTGGCGCACCGGCCGTCTCAAGGTCGGCGTCATCGGCGAGAAGGCGGATCTGACCTACGACTACGACTATCTCGGCGCCGGCATCGAGACGCTGGGCGATCTGGCCGGCGGCAAGCATTCCTTCGCCGAGGTGTTGAAGGGGGCCGAAAATCCGCTGGTGCTGGTCGGCGCGGCCGCAACCTCGCGGCCCGACGGCGCGGCGATCCTGGCGCAGGCGGCGAAGCTCGCCGTCGACATCGGCGCGGTGAAGGACGGCTGGAACGGCTTCGGCGTGCTGCAGCCGACCGCCTCGGTGGCCGGTGCGCTCGATATCGGCTTCGCGCCGGGCGAGGGCGGGATGTCCGCCGCGCAGATGGCGACGACCGGCGGGCTCGACGTGCTGTTCCTGCTGGGCGCCGACGAGGTCGAGGTCAAGGACGGTGCCTTCGTCGTCTATATCGGCACCCATGGCGATCGCGGCGCCCACCGCGCCGACGTCATCCTGCCGGGAGCCGCCTATACCGAAAAGTCGGGCCTCTACGTCAACACCGAGGGCCGGGTGCAGATGGCGAACCGCGCCGCGTTTCCGCCGGGCGATGCGCGCGAGGACTGGGCGATCCTGCGGGCGCTGTCGGACCTGCTCGGCAGGAAGCTGCCGTATGACTCGCTGGCGGCGCTGCGGCAGACGCTGTTCGAGGCGGTGCCGCACCTGATGCGGCTCGAGCAGATCGCGCCCGCCGGTGCCGGCGCGGTGAGCAGGCTTGCGGCGCGCGGCGGCACCGCCGACAAGGCGCCGCTCAAGCCCGCGATCGAGAATTATTACCTGACCAATCCCATCGCGCGGGCATCCGCGGTGATGGCGGAATGCGCGCGCCTGGCCTCCGGCCAGATGCTGACGGCAGCGGAGTAGAGGCTGAAGCGATGGCTGAAATCTGGACCGCCTATCTGTGGCCGCTGATCGTGATGGTTGCGCAGAGCGTGCTGCTGCTCGTGGTGCTGCTGGTCGCGATCGCCTACATCCTGCTCGCCGACCGCAAGATCTGGGCGGCGGTGCAGATCCGCCGCGGCCCCAACGTGGTCGGGCCGTGGGGCCTGTTCCAGTCTTTCGCCGACCTGCTCAAGTTCGTGCTCAAGGAGCCGGTGATCCCCTCGAGCGCCAACAAGGGTATCTTCGTGCTGGCGCCGCTGGTGTCGTGCGTGCTGGCGCTGTCGGCCTGGGCGGTGATCCCGGTCAATCTCAACTGGGTGATCGCCGACATCAATGTCGGCATTCTCTATATCTTCGCGATCTCGTCGCTGTCGATCTACGGCATCATCATGGCCGGCTGGTCGTCGAACTCGAAGTATCCGTTCCTGTCGGCGCTGCGCTCGGCGGCGCAGATGGTGTCCTACGAAGTCTCGATCGGCTTCGTGCTGATTACCGTGCTGCTCTGCGTCGGCTCGCTGAACCTGTCGGCCATCGTCGCGGCGCAGGATACCAAATTCGGCATCCTCGGCTGGTACTGGCTGCCGCTGTTCCCGATGTTCGTGATCTTCTACGTCTCGGCGCTGGCGGAAACCAACCGTCCGCCGTTCGACCTGGTGGAGGCGGAATCCGAACTGGTCGCCGGCTTCATGGTGGAATACGGCTCGACGCCGTACCTGCTGTTCATGCTCGGCGAATATGTCGCGATCTGCAGCATGTGCGCGCTGGGCACCATCCTGTTCCTTGGCGGTTGGCTGTCGCCGATCCCGTTCGCGCCCTTCACCTGGGTGCCGGGCGTGATCTGGTTCGTGCTCAAGGCGCTGTTCCTGTTCTTCCTGTTCGCGATGGCGAAGGCGATCGTGCCACGCTACCGCTACGACCAGCTGATGCGGCTGGGCTGGAAGGTGTTCCTGCCGATCTCGATCGCGATGGTGGTGATCGTCGCGGCCGTGCTGCAATTTGCGGGGCTTGCCCCGGCATGAGGTTCTCATGGGTGTGACATCGACTGCGCGTTCGCTGCTGCTGGCGGAATTCGCCGAGGCATTCGTCCTGGCGATGAAGTATTTCTTCAAGCCGAAGCCGACGCTGAACTATCCGTTCGAGAAAGGGCCGATCTCGCCGCGCTTCCGTGGCGAGCACGCGCTGCGCCGTTATCCGAACGGCGAGGAACGCTGCATCGCCTGCAAGCTGTGCGAGGCGATCTGCCCGGCGCAGGCCATCACCATCGAGGCCGGCCCGCGCCGCAACGACGGCACCCGCCGCACCGTGCGTTACGACATCGACATGGTGAAGTGCATCTATTGCGGATTCTGCCAGGAAGCCTGCCCGGTGGATGCCATCGTCGAGGGGCCGAACTTCGAATTCGCCGCCGAGACGCGCGAGGAACTGTACTATGACAAGGCCAAGCTGCTCGCCAACGGCGACCGCTGGGAGCGCGAGATCGCAAAGAGCATCGCACTCGATGCGCCGTATCGGTGAGGTGAGGGCATGATCTTTCCCGCGCTGTTCTTCTACCTGTTCGCGGCGGTGCTGATCGGCTCCGCCGTGATGGTGATCGCCTCGCGCAATCCCGTGCATTCGGTGCTGTTCCTGATCCTCGCTTTCGTCAATGCGTCGGGACTGTTCGTACTGCTCGGCGCCGAATTCCTCGCCATGATCCTGATCGTGGTCTATGTCGGCGCGGTGGCGGTGCTGTTCCTGTTCGTCATCATGATGCTCGACGTCGATTTCGCCGAGTTGCGCGAGGGCTTCATGGAATATCTGCCGTTCGGCCTGGTGATCGGCGGCATCTTCCTCGCCGAACTGATCGCGGTGGCGCTCGGCTGGGCCATCGGCCCGACGGTTTCGAGCGCGGTGACGGCCCCGATCCCGGCGGACGTCAGCAATACCGAGGCCATCGGCCTGGTGCTCTACACGCGCTACATCCATTACTTCCAGCTCTCCGGCCTGGTGCTGCTGGTGGCGATGATCGGCGCGATCGTGCTGACGCTGCGCCACAAGGCCAGCGTCAAGCGGCAGAGCATCGCCGCCCAGAACGCGCGCAAGAAGGCGACGGCGATGGCGGTGCGGCAGGTAGCCTCGGGGCAGGGCCTGCGGGAATCCGATGCAGCGGAGTGGGTGAAATGACGATCGGTCTCGGCCACTATCTCGCCGTCGGCGCGACGCTGTTCACACTCGGCATCCTCGGCATCTTCCTGAACCGCAAGAACGTCATCGTCATCCTGATGTCGATCGAGCTGATCCTGCTCGCGGTCAACATCAACCTGGTGGCGTTCTCCTCGTTCCTGCACGACATCGTCGGCCAGGTGTTCGCGCTGCTGGTGCTCACGGTCGCGGCCGCCGAAGCCGCCATCGGGCTCGCGGTCCTGGTGGTCTATTTCCGCAACCGCGGTTCGATCGCGGTTGAAGACATCAATCTGATGAAGGGCTGAGGCATGATCCGGACAAGTGGGACCCGGTTTTCCGGCCAGATCATGCGCAAGCCGGGGGCATGGGCATGATCCAGGCTATCGTTTTCCTGCCGCTGCTCGGCGCCATCCTCGCCGGCCTGATCGCGCTTGCCGGCGCGCATGCCCGCAACCCGAGCGGCGACACCGTCGAGCACGCGCATGACGATCACGGCCACGATGCGCATGGTCACGGCGCGCACGCCTCGCACGCCCATGACGAGCACGGCGATCACGGCCATGACGATCACCACGCCCCGGCCGAGCCGCCGGCGGCCGGCACGGCGCTGGCCGAGCTGATTACCACGGGCCTGCTGTTCGTCTCGGCGGCGCTGTCGTGGATCACCTTCGTCAATGTCGGCTTCATGAAGCAGGACATGCTGATCCACGTGCTGCCGTGGATCAATTCCGGCGACCTGCAGATCGCGTGGTCGTTGCGCGTCGATACGCTGACGGCGGTGATGCTGGTCGTCGTCACCTCGGTGTCGTCGCTGGTCCACCTCTATTCGATCGGCTACATGGACGAGGATCCGAACCGTCCGCGCTTCTTCGGCTACCTGTCGCTGTTCACCTTCGCGATGCTGATGCTGGTGACCTCCGACAACCTGGTGCAGCTGTTCTTCGGCTGGGAAGGCGTCGGCCTCGCCAGCTACCTGCTGATCGGGTTCTGGTACCAGAAGCCGTCGGCGAACGCGGCCGCGATCAAGGCGTTCGTCGTCAACCGCGTTGGCGACTTCGGCTTCTCGCTCGGCATCTTCGCGATATTCATGCTGGTCGGCTCCACTGACTTCGAGACCATCTTCCATGCGGCCCCGGGCCTGACCGGCAAGACCATCGACTTCCTCGGCTGGAACGTCGATGCGCTGACCCTGACCTGCCTGCTGCTGTTCATGGGCGCGATGGGCAAGTCGGCGCAGTTCCTGCTGCACACCTGGTTGCCGGACGCGATGGAAGGTCCGACCCCGGTGTCGGCGCTGATCCACGCCGCGACCATGGTCACCGCCGGCGTGTTCATGGTGGCGCGGCTGTCGCCGCTGTTCGAACTGGCGCCGAATGCGCAAGCCTTCGTGATGCTGATCGGCGGCACCACGGCGATGTTCGCCGCGACCGTCGGCCTGGTGCAGAACGACATCAAGCGCATCATCGCCTATTCGACCTGTTCGCAGCTCGGCTACATGTTCGTGGCGATGGGGGCGGGGGCCTATTCGGTGGGCATGTTCCACCTGTTCACCCACGCCTTCTTCAAGGCGCTGTTGTTCCTCGGCTCCGGCTCGGTGATCTACGCGATGCATCACGAGCAGGACATCCGCAACATGGGCGGGCTGAAGGACAAAATCCCCTTCACCTATGCGGCGATGGTGATCGGCACCCTGGCGCTGACCGGCTTCCCGCTCACCGCCGGCTACTTCTCCAAGGACGCAATCATCGAGTCGGCCTTCGTCTCGCACAATCCGTTCGCGTTCTACGGCTTCCTGATGACGGTGGCGGCGGCGTGCCTGACCTCGTTCTATTCGTGGCGCCTGATCTTCAAGACCTTCCACGGCAAGCCGCACGACCGGCATCACTATGAAGCCGCGCACGAGCCGCCGTACTGGATCCTGATCCCGCTCGGCGTGCTGTCGGCCGGCTCGCTTCTCGCCGGCTTCCCGTTCAAGGAGCTGTTCGCCGGCCATGGCATCGAGGAGTTCTTCCGCGAGTCCGTGAAGATGCATCCCGGCATCATCGAGGAGATGCACCACATCCCGGCGGCGATCGCCTATCTGCCGACCGTGATGATGGTGCTCGGCTTCGCAGTGGCCTGGGTCTTCTACATCAGCCGTCCGTACCTGCCGGTGGAGCTGGCCGAGCAGCAGCCGCTGCTCTACAAGTTCCTGCTCAACAAGTGGTACTTCGACGAGCTGTACGACGCCATCTTCGTCCGTCCGGCGAAGTGGCTCGGCCGCTTCCTGTGGAAGAAGGGCGACGGTTTCGTCATCGACGGCTTCGGCCCCGACGGCGTCTCGGCGCGGGTTCTCGACGTGACGCGCCGCGTCCGGCGCGTCCAGACCGGCTATCTCTACCACTACGCTTTCGTGATGCTGATCGGCGTCGCGGGTTTGATCACCTGGTTCATGCTCGGTCTTGGGGGCCAATAAGCGATGACCTGGCCCATTCTTTCTGTCGTCACCTTCCTTCCGACGCTCGGCGCGCTGCTGATCTGGATCAGCCGCGGCGACGACGAGGCGATGAAGCGCAATGCGCGCTGGATCGCCTTGTGGACCACCATCGTCAACTTCGCGATCTCGCTGATCCTCGTGGCGCGGTTCGACCCCAGCCAGGCCGGCTTCCAGTTCGTGGAAGAAGGCAAATGGCTGGCCGCGACCATCGGCTACAAGATGGGCGTCGACGGCATCTCGCTGCCGTTCGTCATCCTCACCACCGCCTTGATGCCGTTCTGTATCATCGCCAGCTGGAAGTCGGTGCAGAACCGGGTGCGCGAATACATGATGGCGTTCCTGGTGCTGGAAACGCTGATGGTCGGCACCTTCTCGGCGCTGGACCTGGTGCTGTTCTACCTGTTCTTCGAGGGCGGCCTGATCCCGATGTTCCTTATCATCGGCGTCTGGGGCGGCCCGCGCCGGGTCTATGCCAGCTTCAAGTTCTTCCTCTACACGCTGCTCGGCTCGGTGCTGATGCTGCTGGCGATCATGGCGCTGTATTGGAACGCCGGCACCACCGACATCCCGACGCTGATGACCACGGCGGTGCCGCGGTCCCTGCAGACCTGGGCCTGGCTCGCCTTCTTCGCCTCCTTCGCGGTGAAGATGCCGATGTGGCCGGTGCATACATGGCTGCCGGACGCCCACGTCGAGGCGCCGACCGCGGGCTCGGTGATCCTGGCGGCGATCCTGCTGAAGATGGGCGGCTACGGCTTCCTGCGCTTCAGCCTGCCGATGTTCCCGGTCGGCTCGGAGGTGATGCAGGATTTCGTCTTCACGCTCTCGGTGATCGCCATCGTCTACA
>JAGRLZ010000003.1 GCA_020441545.1 Xanthobacteraceae bacterium
CATTCCAATGCGCCGCTTCGGCGAGCCATCGGATTTCGGCGGCATCGCGGTCTATCTGATGAGCAACGCCTCGTCCTATCACACCGCCGACTGCTTCGTGATCGACGGCGGCTATACGGCGTTCTAGGGGTTCGCCGGCGGAAGCTGACGTGACGGCAGCGTCCGGCTTCGCCGGCTCACGCAATCCTAGGACGACGCGGCCGCCCGCTGCACGGGCGCCGCCTCGCTCATCGCGAAGCCTTCATATCCTTTCGCCGCCACGTCGTTGCATATCTGGCGATAGACGCCGACCCCGCCGATGTAGGGCATGAAGATGCGCGGCTTGCCGGGAATGTTGGCGCCCATGTACCACGAGTTGGCCTGCGGAAAGAGCGTATCCCGCGCGACCTCGTTGACGTGGTCCACCCAACTGTCCTCGGCCGCACGGCTCGCCTCCATGCAATCGAGCCCGCTGGCGCGCATGTAGTCGAGGCAGTCGGCGATCCAGTCGACATGCTGCTCGATCGAGACGATCATGTTGCTGAGCACGGACGGACTGCCGGGGCCGGTGATGATGAACAGATTGGGGAAGCCCTCGCTCATCAGGCCGAGATAGGTGCGCGGACCGGCAGCCCATTTCTCGTTGAGCGTCCGCCCGCCGCGGCCGCGGATGTCGATCTTCGCCACCGACCCGGTCATGGCATCGAAGCCGGTGGCAAGCACCAGCGCGTCGAACGCATGGACCTTGCCGCCGGCTTTCAGGCCGTTCGGCAGGATCTCCTCGATCGGATCGGCCTTGACGTCAACCAGCGTGACGTTGGGGCGATTGTAGGTCGCATAGTAGTCGGTATCGACGCAGATCCGCTTCGAGCCGATCGGATGATCGTTGGGCTGCAACAGCTTCGCCACCTCGGGGTCGTCGACGATCTCGGCGATCCTGTCGCGGACGAAGTCGGCGGCGGTGTCGTTGGCCGCCTTGTCCAGCGCGATGTTGTTATAGGTCGCGGTGAAGGTCAGGCCGCCCTTCTCCCAGCGCGCGCCGTAGCGGGCCTGCCGCTGTTCGGGCGTTTCCTCCAGCGCGCCCTTTTCGGGCAGTTCCTGATAGATGCCGTTGCGCATTTCCTCGCGCGCCATGCGGCGTATCTCGTCGTAATTGGCGCGGAAGAAATCCCGCTCCTCCGCCGACAGCGGCGCGTTGCGCGCCGGCACGCTGAAATTGGCGGTGCGCTGGAACACGGTGAGCTGGCTGGCCTGCTCCGCGATGATCGGAATCGACTGGATGCCCGACGAGCCGGTGCCGATCACCGCGACCCGCTTGCCGGTGAAATCCACCGGCTCGTGCGGCCAGTGCCCGGTGTGATAGACCTCGCCGGTAAAGTCCGCGAGACCCTTGAAGTCCGGCATGCGGGCATTGGACAGGCAGCCCGTCGCCAGCACGACGAACTGCGCCCGCACGGTCTTTCCGTCCGACGTCGTGACCGACCAGTCCCTTGCGCGCTCGTCGAACACCGCGCGCTCCACGCGGGTGTCGAACTGGATATCCGAGCGGAGATCGAAGCGATCCGCGACGTGGTTGGCATAGCGCAGGATTTCCGGCTGCGGCGCATAGCGCTCGCTCCATTCCCACTCCTGCTGCAATTCGTCGGAGAAGGAATAGGAATACTGCATGCTTTCGACATCGCAGCGCGCGCCGGGATAGCGGTTCCAGTACCAGGTGCCACCGACGTCGCTGCCCTGCTCGAACACCCGCGCCGACAGTCCGAGCCCGCGCAACCGATGCAGCATGTACATGCCGGCAAAGCCGGCGCCGACAATGACGACGTCGTATTCGCCGGCCTTCGACGCGCGCTTGCTGAGGGTGTTCGGCTGGCTGGCAGGCATAGGGCGTTCTCCGTGGCATTCTGATTGGGACCTGCGGGTCCGGTTTGGCGACCAGCATTGTATCTGCCTGCCCAAAGCACAAGCCACAAAACCGCCGCGCCACCTTGCACCATCGGTAGAGGTGACGGCCAATCAAATTCCGCGTGACGACAAGTTTGCGCGGGCCGGAGCTTCTTGGCAGCATGGATCGCCGCCGAGCAGCCAGGATCGCGCAGCCAGAACCGCGCAACCAGAACCGCGCACAGGGAGCGAGACACGTCATGAAATCACCGATCTGCGACACCCTCGGCATCGAGTTTCCGCTGTTCGCCTTCAGCCATTGCCGCGACGTGGTCGCGGCGGTCAGCCGCGCCGGCGGCTTCGGCGTTCTCGGCGCCACGATCCACTCGCCCGAGTCCCTCGAGCAGGAACTGAAGTGGATCGACGATCACGCCGGCGGCAAGCCTTACGGCCTCGACGTGCTGATCCCGGAGAACATCTCGACCAGCGGCGAATCCCACGTCACCTGGAAGAGCCTCGAAAGCCGGGTGTCGCCCGAACACCGCGCCTTCGCCCGGAATCTCCTGGCCAGATACGGCATCGACCTGAAGGCGCGCGACGTATCCCCCGACGAGCCGCAGCCGTTCGACGCCGAGAACGCGATTCAACTGCTCGAAGTCGCCTTCCGGCATCCGATCCGCATGATCGCCAATGCGCTCGGCGTGCCGCCGAAGACCATGATCGACATGGGCAAGGCGCACGGCGTGCCGGTGGCGGCGCTGGTCGGCGCCAAGGAACACGCGCTGCGCCAGGTGGCGGCCGGCGTCGATATCCTCGTGGTCCAGGGCACCGAGGCCGGCGGCCATTGCGGCGAGGTATCGACCATGGTGCTGGTGCCGGAGGTCATCAAGGCGATCCGGCCGATCGCAGATATCCCGGTGCTCGCCGCGGGCGGCATCATGACCGGACGGCAGATGGCCGCCTGCATGGCCATGGGCGCCGCCGGCGTATGGACAGGATCGGTCTGGCTCGCCACCGTCGAATCCGAAACCACGGAAATCTTCCGCGAGAAGATGATCGCCGCGTCGTCGCGCGACGCGGTCCGCTCGCGCGGCCGCACCGGCAAGCCGGCGCGCCAGTTGCGCTCGGTCTGGACCGACGCCTGGGACCGTGGCCCGGACAGCCCGGGGGCGCTGCCGATGCCGCTGCAAAGCATCATCAGCCGCGACGCATTCGCCTCGATCGACCAGGCCGCCGCCGCCGGCAACGCCCAGGCGCGCGACCTGGTCAGTTACTTCGTCGGCCAGGGCGTCGGCCTTGTCGACAGCGTCAAGTCGGCGGGCGCCGTGGTGCAGGAGTTCAAGGAGGACTTCGCCGAAGCCATCGAGCATCTCGAAAACCTCGTCTCGGAATGACGGTTCGGAATGACGGTTCAGGCGCCCTGCGGCGGTGCGGAGACATATCCGCGATCGAGCGGTGACCGGGGCCGGAGATTGATATCGGCGCCACCGAAGTTCAAAATCGAAAAACCAGCAATGAGGCAGCGCTCCGCATGACCCAGGCACCATCGGCTGAAGACCGCATTCCCGTCATCGTCGGAGTCGGCGAAATCACCGACCAGCCGGCGGAGATTTCGGCCGGCCGCGAGCCGATGACATTGATGGCCGACGCGCTGAAGGACGCGGAGCGGGACAGCGGCGGCAGGCTGCTCGCCGGCATCCAGTCGCTCGATATCGTCAATTTCCTGAGCTGGCGCTATCACGATCCGGCGGCGCTGTTGTGCGAGCGGCTCGGCATCACGCCGGCCCGCGCGATCTACGGTCCGGTCGGCGGAGAGACGCCGATCCGCTACATCCACGAGGCGGCCAAGGCGATCGCGCGCGGCGAATGCCAGGTCGCGGCGATCTGCGGCGCCGAAGCCCAGGGGACCGCCACCAAGGCCGAGCGCGCCGGGATCGAGCTGCCGTGGACGCCGTTCGCGCATGACGCGCCCGCGCCGGTCCGCAATGCCAGCTACCAGAAGCCGCTTGCGACCACGCTCGGCGTTGCCAGCCCCGTCACCGTCTATCCGATCTACGAGGCCGCCACCGCCGCCCATTGGGGGCTGACGCCGCGCCAGGCGCTGGAGGAATCCGGCACGCTGTGGTCGCGTTATTCCTCGGTCGCCGCGCGGAACCCGCATTCCTGGCTCAAGCGGCACGTTCCGCCCGAGGAGATCACGACGCCCACCGCCGACAACCGGCTGATCGCGTGGCCCTATACCAAGCTGATGGTCGCCAATCCGTCGGTCAACCAGGCGGCGGCGATCCTTGTCACCAGCGTCGCCGCGGCGCGGGCCGCCGGCGTCCCGGAGGACCGCATGATCCATATCTGGGGCGGCGCGTCCGCGGACGAACCGCTCGACTATCTCGAGCGCGATCAGTTCCACGAAAGCCACGCGCAGAACGCGGTGCTGAAGACCGCCATGGCCCTGGCCGGCGGCGACGGCACGGCGTTCGACGCGATCGAGCTTTACAGCTGCTTCCCCTGCCTGCCGAAGATGGCGCGCCGCACGCTCAAGCTCGGTGCCGACATGCAGCCGACGGTGACCGGCGGCCTCACCTTCTTCGGCGCGCCGCTCAACGACTACATGGCCCATGCCGCCTGCGCCATGGTGCGCAGGCTGCGGGCGGGCGGCAGGTTCGGCCTGCTCTACGGCCAGGGCGGATTCGTCACCAAGCATCACGGCCTGGTGCTGTCGCCCCGGGCCGCCCCCGCGCCACCGGCGCAGGACACCAGCGTCCAGGCCGAGGCGGATGCCAACCGGAAGTCCGTGCCGCGTTTCGTGACCGAGGCCGGCGGCCCCGGCAAGGTCGAGGGCTTCACGGTGCTCTATGGCCGCAAGGGCGAGGTGCGACACGGCGTGGTGGTGCTGCGGACGCAGGACGATGCCCGCACGCTGGCGCGCGTGCCGGTGACGGATGAAGCGACCCTCGCCCGCCTCACCGACCTCGACCGGAGCGCGGTCGGCACTGTGGGTCCGATCCGCACCGCCGGCGACGGCATCCCGGAATGGAGCGCCGCCTGAGCGAATTCGCGAGTCGATCCGTCGTTGTCCCTATCCTTGCAGCTTCGCGCGCCTCATCCGGCTCTGGCATTCCAGCACAACTCGTAGGATAATTTCCTCTCATCTGTGCAGAAATACGGACGCCGGAATGGATTGGGACAACATCCGCGTTTTCCTCAGCGTCGCGCGCGCCGGACAATTCCTCGCCGCCGCGCGGCAACTCAAGATCGATCACGGCACGGTCAGCCGCCGCATCGGCGCACTGGAGAAGTCGCTGGGCGTGCGGCTGTTCGATCGCCAGACCACCGGCTGCGTGCTCACCACGGCGGGCGACAGGCTCTATGCCTCGGCGGAGGAGGTCGAGGCGCAGCTCCTGCGCGCGCAGGGCGACCTTTCGCAGTCGGATGTCGAACTGTCCGGCACCGTACGCATCGCCGCGCCGGACGGTTTCACCACCCTGTTCCTGTGTTCGCGGCTCGGCCGGCTGAAGCGGAAATACCCGTCGCTCACCATCCAGATGGTGCCGATGTCGCGCACCTTCTCGCTGTCCAAGCGCGAGGCCGATCTCGCCATCACGATCGAGCGGCCGGAGGAAGGCCGCCTCGCGGTGCGCAAGCTGATCGACTACTCGCTGCATTTCTACGCGGCGAAAAGCTATCTCGCCGAATACGGAATCCCGCGCAGCGTCACCGACCTGCAGTGCCACTGTCTCGTCACCTATGTGCAGGACCTGGTGTTCGCAGACCGGCTTCACTTCATGCCCGAGCTTTACGGCCCCGCCTTTAGCCGGCTGGAGTGCTCCGGCGCGGTCGGCCAGTTGCAGGCGGTGCGCAGCGGCGCCGGCATCGGAATCCTGCACGACTACGCCGCGCACGACGATCCGCACTTGCAGGTGGTGCTGCCCGAGACCGTGTTCGAGCGCAGCTACTGGATCATCACCCATATCGACATGCGCCGCCTCAGCCGGGTGCGGGCGGTGTCCGATTTCATCTCCGCGGAAATCGCGGCCGAGCGCGCGACCTTCCTGCCGTGAGGCCGCGGGATTGAACCGTTCACGCACCGTCACATCCGGGGTGCGCCGTCCCGGGCCGAAAACGCCGTCAGCGCATCAGGCACAGGGCATCGCTGAAAAAGGCGGAACCGCCGAAATTGCCCGATTTCAGTGCAAGCAGCATCTCGCCCTGGCGCGCGGCCACGGCGCGCAGCACCGGAACCCCCGGAGCGATCTCGGCCCCGACCAGGAAGCCGGGAATCGCGAGCCGGTCGACCACCGCGCCGGAGGTCTCGCCGCCCGCGACCACCAGCCGCCGCACGCCGGCGGCCACCAGGCGCTCCGCGATCCCGGCCATGGCCTGCTCGATGGCGTGGCCGGCGGCCTCGCGGCCATGGCGCTGCTGGACAACCGCGACCTGCTCGGGCGTGCCGCTGCTGGCGATCAGGACGGGACCGCCGGCGAGTTTCGGCACGGCCCAGCCGACCGCCCGGGACGCTTCGTCCGGGCCGGCGACAAGCGCCTCCGGATCGAGCCGCAGCACCGGCATCCGCGCCTCGGCCTCGGCGATCTGTCCCAGCGTCGCCTGCGAGCAGCTGCCTGCAAGGCACGCCGCGGCCCCGCCGACCGGCGGTGCGGCTTCGGCGTCGGTGCCGTGGGCGGCCGCGGGCGATGTCGCGAGCGCCCGCGCCAGGCCGAGGCCGAGGCCGGACGCCCCCACCGAGACGCGATGCGCTATCGCGACCGCGCCGATGGTTTCGAGATCGCGGTCGAACACCGCATCGACGATGGCCGCGCGGATACCCTGCCCGGCCAGTTCCGCAAGACGCGCCTGGATCGCGGCCGGGCCCTGCGCCACCGTACCGAGATCGACCAGTCCGACGCGCGACCGGCTCTGCCGCGACAGGACCCGCACCAGATCAGCATCGTGCATCGGGTTGAGCGGATGGTCCTTCAGCGGGCTCTCGTTCAGCGGCACGTCGCCGACGAACAGGTTGCCCTTGTAGACCGTGCGCGCGGTGCCGGGAAACGCCGGGGTCACCAGCACGATCGCATCGCCGGCATCGGCCTGCAACGCATCCATCACCGGGCCGATATTGCCGGCATCGGTGGAATCGAAGGTCGAGCAGACCTTGAAAAGAACGTGCCCCGCGCCGCGCCCGCGCAGCCACCGCTCCGCCGCGCGCGATTTCGCCACCGCATCGGCGGCGACGATCGACCGGCTCTTGAGCGACACCACCACCGCATCGACATCCGGCAGCGCCAGGTCGCCGCGCGGCACGCCGATGGTCTGCACCGTGCGCAGGCCGTTGCGCGTCAGGGTGTTGGCGAGGTCGGACGCGCCGGTGTAGTCGTCGGCGATGCAGCCCAGCGCCAGCGTCACGATTCAGCTCCCGGCCGCTTCGGCGCATAAGGCGCGAACCAGCCGAGCCCCTCGACCGTCCCGCCGCGCGGCCGATACTCGCAGCCGACGAAGCCGCCATAGTTCAGCCGGTCCAGCTCGGCGAACAGGAACGGATCGTTCAGTTCCTCGCTGCCCGGCTCGTGCCGCGACGGCACGCTGGCGACCTGGATATGACCGATCATCGGCATCATGGCGCGCAGCCGCATGGCGACGTCGCCATGGATGATCTGGCAGTGATAGATGTCGAATTGCAGCTTCAGGTTCGGCAAGCCCAGCTCCGCGATCAGGTCGCGGGCGAAGGCGAAGTCGTTGAGGAAATAGCCGGGCACGTCGCGCGGGTTGATCGGCTCGATCACCACGTCCAGCCCCTCCCGCGCCAGCCGCTCGGCGGTCCATGCGACGGACCTGTAGAAGGCGGAGACCGCCGCCGCGTCATGACGGTCGGCGATCCCGGCCATCAGGTGAAGCCGC
>JAGRLZ010000086.1 GCA_020441545.1 Xanthobacteraceae bacterium
CGAGACCGGCGCCGCCGCCGCCGTCGCCACTGGGCGGCTGCACGTTGTTGTTGGAGCCGCCGGGACTGCCGTTTCCGGCGCCGAATCCGCCTGCGCCGCCCAAGCCCGGCACGCGTGTGAAATTGAACGACTGGACGCCGCCGCCGCCTCCCGCGCCGCCACCAAAGCCGCCAGCACCACCCGTGCCGCCGGTCACCGTGCCGGACCCGCCGCCGGTGCCCAGTGCGGAGCCGCCGCCACCACCACCGCCGAACAGTCCGCCGGCGCCGCCGGTGTTTGCCGTCTGCGAGCCCGCTCCCTGGCGACCGTTACCGCCGCCGCCACCGCCGCCGGCACCTGTGGCGCTGCCATTGGACGGGCCGCCATTGGGTCCGCCGCCGACGCCGCCCGGTTGCGGCTGGCCGAACCCGGCGTTGGATCCGTTGCCGCCGTTCGCACCGACACCGCCGCCGCCACCGCCACCATTGGTATTGCTGGCGCCGAGTCCGCCGTTGCCGCCGATGGCCTGGTTTGCGGACAGGGTGACGCCGTCGAGCGTGACCGAGCCTTCGTTGAACAGGGCGCCGCCGAGTCCCGCGCCGCCGCCGCCGCCCGTGCCATTGCCGCCGCTGTTGCCGCCGGCGGCGACGCCGTTGGCGATGGCCAGGTTGCTGATCGCCAGGCTGGCCGTCGGCTGTACGTGGAAGATGCGGAAGTTGGCTGCCGCAGCCGGACGCTCTATCGAAATGCCGTCGTCGCCGCTCGGTCCTGCAATGGTCAGCGAGGTCCCATTACGGATGATGAAAGCGGTCTTGCCGTATTCGCCGTTGTCGAGTCCGGTATCGAACAGGGTCAGGGTGATGCCGACATCGCCGCTGCTCAGCAGCGCGCTATCGAAACCGATCGAGTGCGCCCCGCTGAGGGCGTTGGCTTCGTCGATGGCGGCACGCAGCGAGGTGCGCCCGAGGCTGTCCTGGGCGAGACCGTCGCCCGGATTGGCGTCCGCCGTGTCGAGCACGGTATTGACTGAAAAACTGAGTGCCAGCGCCTGCAGGGGACTGCCCGCACAGAGCAGGCCGGTGAGCAGGCTCAGATACAGGTGCTTGCGCCGTGGCGGGTTGCGGCGGGGTGATTTCGGGATACCGCGGGATGCTGATGCCATGATTCCTCTCCTCACGCAGGCGGATGCAAACGAGCGCGGATGTATCCACGCGGCTCATGGAAGGGCAGGTTCGGCAGCGGCCGGTTGGCCGGATTTCCGCAGCCCCCCGGTTGCGGCCAATGACGCTGGCGGAATCGAGAGTACACCGAATACGTTCCGTTTCGTATAGGTAATTGGTGACAGTCCGGAAACCGGTCGCGGCCGATGCTTTCGCTGAGAATCGGGCTGGCGATGAGGCGATGATCGATTCTTGATCTATGCCAAATGGATCAATTTTCCGATAGCGAAATCACGCGGAATGTTGTACGCCGCACGCGCCTCGCAGGATCATGGCAAAGCCGTGGGCTCGAATCCGGCCAGCAGCTGGGCGATGTCGGGCGCATCCTCGAGCGTCGAAAACCCGCGCCACTCGTAGCCCGGCGCGACCGTGCAGCCGACCAGGGCGTAGCGCCCCAACGGACGCGCGGATTGCCAGCAACCGGCCGGGACGACGAAGACCGGGGCGGTCTCGTGGTCGACCGGGCCGAGCCGATGACGCGTGAAGCGGCGGTCGCGCGGATCGAAGCGCAGCATTTCGAGCGCATCGCCCTCGTACCAGTGCCAGATCTCGTCGGCATCGATGCGATGCCATCGACTGACCTCGCCTTCGCCGAGCAGGTAGTAGATCGAGGTGGCCACGGCGCGCGGGCGCTGGTCGGCGCCGAACGGTAGCTGGGTCGTCGATTCGTAGATGCGCCGGTAGTGGCCGCCTTCGACATGCGGTTCGAGGGCCAGCAGTCGCTTGAGGTGTTCTGCACGTTCGTCCATGCGCACATGATACGGCGTCGATCAGGCATTCCGTTGCAGTCGGGCTTCAGGGCGGGTTCGGATGGTCGGCAAAGAATCGCCAGATCACATCGGTGGCATCGATTGCCGTGCTCGGTACATCGCCGCGGCGCGAGCCGGCTTCGCCGCCGGGCCAGGCATGGCCATTGTCGGCCAGCACGTAGCGCTCGACGGCGCGACCGTGCGGGCAGCGCTGGACCCAGTGCGCGACGGGCGCGTGTTCGGCCGCCTGCGCGGCCGGACCGCAGTTGTCGGCGCGGGCCCAGAACAGCGCCTGCTCGGCGGCCGGTCGCGTCGGCGTGCCGTCCCAGGCGCGTGCGAACGGACCGGACGGCGGGCCACCGGCC
>JAGRLZ010000087.1 GCA_020441545.1 Xanthobacteraceae bacterium
ACCAACCGCGCCTACAACCAGTCGTACCAGACGTTCAATTCGCTCAACGCCTACATCCTGAAAGGCGAGGGCGCGCAGGGCATGGGCCTCACCTTCGCCTCGCTGATGGTGCGTGCCGGCGACGAGCCCGATGCGATGTATGGCCTGGTCGCGAAATCGGTGACGATTTCCGCCGACAGGCGGACCTACCGCTTCGCGCTGCGCCCCGAGGCGAAATTCCACGACGGCAGCCGCATCACCGCGCACGACGCCGCGTTCTCGCTCAACACGCTGAAGGCCAAGGGACATCCGATCATCGTGCAGCGGATGCGCGATGTGGTTGGCGCCGAAGCCGCCGACGATGCCACGCTGGTGGTGACGTTCGTGGAGAAGCATGCGCGCGACGTGCCGCTCTATGTCGCCGGCCTGCCGATCTTCTCGCGCGCCTATTACGCCGCGCGCAAGTTCGAGGAATCGACCCTCGATATCCCGCTCGGCTCCGGGCCGTACAAGGTCGGCCGGTTCGAGGTCAACCGCTTCATCGAATTCGAGCGCGTCAGGGACTGGTGGGGCGCCGACCTGCCGCCGATGCGCGGGAGCTATAACTTCGATATCGTGCGCTACGAGTTCTATCGCGACCGCGACGTCGCCTTCGAGGGCTTCACCGCGAGGAACTATCTGTTTCGCGAGGAGTTCACCGCGCGGGTGTGGGCCACCCGCTACGATTTCCCGGCGGTAAAGGACGGTCGCGTCAAGCGCGAGACGCTGCCCGACGAGACGCCGTCGGGCGCTCAGGGCTGGTTCATCAACACCCGGCGCGAGAAGTTCAGGGACGCGCGGGTGCGCGAGGCGCTCGATCTGGCCTTCGATTTCGAGTGGACCAACAAGACCATCATGTACGGCGCCTATGCGCGCACGGTGTCGCCGTTCCAGAACTCGGACATGCTGGCGAGCGGGCCGCCGTCGCCGGAGGAATTGAAGCTGCTCGAGCCGTTCCGCGGCCAGGTGCCGGACGAGGTGTTCGGTGCGCCCTATGTGCCGCTGGTGTCGGATGGCTCGGGGCAGGATCGTTCGCTGCTGCGCAAGGCCGCGCAACTGTTGCGCGACGCCGGCCTGCAGGTGAAGGACGGCAAGCGCGTGCTGCCGAACGGCGAGGTATTCCGCCTTGAATTCCTCGCCGACGAGCCGCAATTGCAGGCCCATCACGCGCCCTATATCAAGAACCTCGCGACCCTCGGCATCGAGGCGTCGCTGCGGCTGGTCGATCCGGTGCAGTATCGGGCCCGCGTCGAGGATTTCGACTTCGACATGACGATCCAGCGTTTCAGCATGTCGGCGACGCCCGGCGACGCCATGCGCCCGTTCTTCACCTCGCAGGCGGCGCGCACCAAGGGCTCCTACAACCTCGCCGGCATCGAGAGCCCGGCGATCGACGCGCTGGTCGAGAAGATCATCGGCGCCAATTCCCGGGCCGACCTCACGGTGGCGTGCCGTGCCTTCGACCGCGTATTCCGCGCCGGGCGCTACTGGGTGCCGCAGTGGTATCGCACCAGCCACCCGGTGGCGTATTGGGACGTGTTCGGCCATCCGGTCAGGCTGCCGCGCTATTTCGGCACCGTGGGCGGGATCGAGCTGTGGTGGCACGAGCAGGCCAGGGCCGCAAAGGCCGAGCAGGCGAAGTAATCCATGGGCGCCTATATCATCCGCCGCATCCTGCTGATGGTCCCGACGCTGCTCGGCATCCTGTTCGTGTCGTTCGTCGTGGTGCAGTTCGCGCCGGGCGGTCCGGTCGAGCGGGTGATCGCGCAACTGAGCGGCGCCGACACCGGGGCGACCTCGCGCATCTCGGGCTCGAGCGGCGGCGACTTCGGCGCGCGCAACCAGCCCGGCGCCGGCAGCGATGCCATCAACTCGAAGTATCGCGGCGCGCAGGGGCTCGATCCCGCCTTCATCAAGAGCCTGGAGAAGCAGTTCGGCTTCGACAAGCCGGCGCCGGAACGCTTCCTCATCATGCTGTGGAATTTCGCCCGCTTCGATTTCGGCAAGAGCTACTTTCGCGATGTCAGCGTGCTTCAGCTCATCAAGGAGAAGCTGCCGGTGTCGATGTCGCTCGGCATCTGGATGACGCTGCTGACCTACCTGATCTCGATTCCGCTCGGCATTCGCAAGGCGGTGAAGGACGGTTCGCGCTTCGACACCTGGACCTCGGCGGTCATCATCATCGGCTTCGCGATTCCGGGATTCCTGTTCGCGATCCTGCTCATCATCCTGTTCGCCGGCGGCTCGTTCTTCGACCTGTTCCCGCTGCGCGGCCTGACCTCGGACGGCTGGTCGCAGTTTCCGTGGTACTGGAAGATCGTCGACTATTTCTGGCACCTGACGTTGCCGCTGGTGTCGATGGCGCTCGGCGCCTTCGCCACCATGACGCTGCTGACCAAGAATTCGTTCCTTGACGAGATACGCAAGCAATATGTGATGACGGCGCGGGCCAAGGGGTGCAGCGAGCACCAGGTGCTGTACGGCCACATCTTCCGCAACGCCATGCTGATCGTGATCGCCGGCTTCCCCGGCGCCTTCGTCCATGCGTTCTTTTCCGGCTCGCTGCTGATCGAGACGATCTTCTCGCTCGACGGCCTCGGCCTGCTTGGCTTCGAGAGCGTGCTGAACCGCGACTATCCGGTGGTGTTCGGCACGCTTTTCATCTTCTCGCTGGTGGGGCTGGTGGTGAACCTGTTGTCCGATCTCGCCTACATGTGGGTCGATCCCCGCATCGACTTCGAAGCGCGGGAGGCGTGATGACCGTGCAGGCGCGCGAACCCGTGGAGACCACGGCGCTGTCGCCGGTCGGCGAGGCGGTGCCGCCGTCGCGGCACGGCCTGCGGCTGTCGCCGATCAACCGGCGGCGCTGGCAGAACTTCAAGGCCAACCGCCGCGGCACCTGGTCGCTGTGGATTTTCATGGTGCTGTTCACGGTCTCGCTGTTCGCCGAGCTGATCGCCAACGACCGGCCGCTGTTCATCGACTATGACGGCCACTGGTACTGGCCGGCCTTCGTCACCTATTCGGAGACCACCTTCGGCGGCGATTTCGAGACCGCCGCCGATTATCGCGATCCTTACTTGCAGAAGCAGATCGCGGCGAAGCACGGCACCATCGTCTGGGCACCGATCCGCTATTCCTACGACACCCACAATCTCGACCTGCCGACGCCGGCGCCGTCGAAGCCGACATGGCTGCTCACCGAGGCCGAGTGCAAGGGCGTGGTCGAGAAGAAGGGCCTCTCCGGATGCCGCGACCTCGAATACAACTGGCTCGGCACCGACGACCAGGGCCGCGACGTGGTGGCGCGACTGATCTACGGCTTCCGCATCTCGGTGCTGTTCGGGCTGTGCCTGACCATCGTGTCGTCGGTCATCGGCATCGCCGCCGGCGGCGTGCAGGGCTATTTCGGCGGCTGGGTCGATCTCACCTTCCAGCGCGTCATCGAAATCTGGAACGCGATTCCCTCGCTCTACCTGCTCCTGATCCTGTCCTCGGTGCTGGTGCCCGGCTTCTTCGTGCTGCTCGGCATCCTGCTGCTGTTCTCGTGGGTGTCGCTGGTCGGCCTGGTGCGCGCGGAATTCCTGCGCGGCCGCAACTTCGAATACATCATGGCGGCGCGGGCGCTGGGCGTGTCGGACCGCACCATCATGTTCCGCCACCTGCTGCCGAACGCCATGGTCGCGACCATGACATTCCTGCCCTTCATCGTGTCGTCGTCGGTGATGACGCTGACGGCGCTGGATTTCCTCGGCTTCGGCCTGCCGCCGGGCTCGCCGTCGCTCGGCGAATTGCTGTCGCAGGGCAAGGCCAACGTGCAGGCGCCGTGGCTCGGCTTCACCGGCTTCTTCTCGCTGGCGATCATGCTGTCGCTCCTGATCTTCATCGGCGAAGCGGTGCGCGACGCCTTCGACCCGCGCAAGACGTTCAGTTGAGGAGCGCGCGCCCGATGGATGCCACCAACCAGCCGCTGCTCGATATCCGCGACCTTTCGGTCGCGTTCCGCCAGGGCGGCCGCACAGCGGTCGCGGTGGATCGCGTCTCGTTCCAGATCCGGCGCGGCGAATGCGTGGCGCTGGTCGGCGAGTCCGGCTCCGGCAAGTCGGTCAGCGCGCTGTCGGTGATGAAGCTGCTGCCGTATCCCACCGCCTCGCATCCCTCAGGCCGCATCCGCTTCAAGGGTCATGATCTGCTGACGCAGTCCGAGGACGAGATGCGGGTGATCCGCGGCAACGACATCTCGATCATCTTCCAGGAGCCGATGACCTCGCTTAACCCGCTGCACACGATCGAGGCGCAGATCGGTGAAATCCTGCTGCTGCATCAGGGCATACGCGGGGCGAAGGCGCGGGCGCGCACTGTCGAGCTGCTGACCCAGGTCGGCATTCCCGAGCCGGAAACGCGGCTCGGCAGCTATCCGCATCAGCTCTCCGGCGGCCAGCGCCAGCGTGTGATGATCGCCATGGCGCTCGCCAACGAGCCGGATCTTCTGATCGCCGACGAGCCGACCACCGCGCTCGACGTCACCGTGCAGGCGCAGATCCTGGCACTGCTTGCGGAAATCCGCGCGCGCACCGGCATGAGCATGTTGTTCATCACCCACGATCTCGGCATCGTGCGGCGCATCGCCGATCGCGTCTGCGTCATGAACGACGGCAGGATCGTCGAGCACGGCCCGGTCGAGCAGGTGTTCACCGCGCCGAAGCACGCCTATACCCGCGCGCTGCTCGCGGCCGAGCCGAAGCCGGACCCGGCGCCGCCGCAGCCGCGGGCGGAGGTGGTGGTGAAGACCGACGGCCTCAAGGTGTGGTTTCCGATTAAGCGCGGCGTGCTGCGCCGGACGGTGGGGCATGTCAAGGCGGTCGATGGCGTCAGCCTGGCGATCCGCAAGGGCGAGACGCTCGGCGTGGTCGGCGAATCCGGCTCCGGCAAGACCACGCTCGGGCTGGCGCTGTTGCGCCTGATCTCGTCGGAAGGCCCGATCGTGTTCATGGGCAAGGACATCCAGGGGCTGCGCGCGAAGACCATGCGGCCGTTCCGTCGCGACATGCAGATCGTGTTTCAGGATCCGTTCGGCTCGCTCAGCCCGCGCATGTCGGTGGGCGATATCGTCGCCGAAGGGTTGAAGGTGCATCAGCCCGACCTTTCGGCGGAGCAGCGCGAGGCGCGGGTGGTGCAGGCGCTGCGGGATGTCGGGCTCGATCCCGAGACGCGGGTGCGCTATCCGCACGAATTCTCCGGCGGCCAGCGCCAGCGCATCAGCGTGGCCCGCGCCGTGGTGCTGGAGCCGCGCTTTGTCGTGCTCGACGAGCCGACCAGCGCGCTCGACATGCTGTTCCAGGCGCAACTGGTCGACCTGCTGCGCGACCTCCAGCGCCAGCGCGATCTCACCTATATGTTCATCTCGCACGACCTGCGGGTGGTGGCTTCGCTGGCGAGCCATCTCATCGTCATGCGTCACGGCAAGGTGGTGGAGGAGGGGCCGGCGGCCGAGCTGTTCAAGAATCCGAAGACCGATTACACCCGCGTGCTGTTCGCCGCCGCCTTCCGCAACGAGGCCGCACCCGGCGATGCGGCGGCACCCCCGCCGTGAGCGACGATCGCGGCCAATCGCAAACGGTTTCCGATCGCCCGGCCGATGCCGAGGTCTCGACGCCGGCCGAGATCGCGCAGGGCTTCATGCGCTATCAACGCTTCGCGGTGACGCTGAAGGATGCCGATGGCAGTGCGCAGCATCAGCAGCGCGACCTGCTGCGTGGCGGCCGCGTGGTCGCGGTGCTGACGGTCGATCCGAGGCATGATTGCGTGGTGCTGATCCGCCAGTTCCGCCTGTCCGGGCAACTCGCCACCGGGCGCGGCGACATGGTCGAGATCGTCGCCGGCCGCGTCGATGCCGGAGAAAGTGCGCGCGATGCCGCCATCCGCGAATGCCGCGAGGAGATCGGCATTGCGCCTCAGCAACTGGTCGAATTGTTCAGCGTGATCTCCACGCCCGGCCTCACCGACGAATATGTGACCTTCTTCCTGGCTGCGGTCGATTCGTCGAAAGTTGCCGCGCGCGGCGGCCTCGCCGGCGAGGGCGAGGACACGCGCCCCTTTGTCGTGCCGATCGACGATGCGCTGGCCGCGCTCGACACCGGCGCCGTCGCCAACGCATTGCTGGTCAATGCGCTGCAATGGCTGGCGCGCCATCGCACGCGCCTGCGTGAGCTTTTCAAAGCCGCCTGATGCTGGTGACCTCGCTGCCGCTCGCCGCGATGCGCGCGATGGCGTCGCGGATCGGCTCGATCGCGGTGGCCATGTGATGGGCGTTGGCATGCACCAGCGTGGTGGCGTCGCGCACGATGGCGACGTGGCCCTTCCAGAACACCAGGTCGCCGCGTTTGAGGGGGCCGGTGTCCGGGGCCGGCAGCGCCGCGCCGAGACTTGCCTCCTGCATGTCGCTGTCGCGCGGCGCGCCGATGCCGCTTGCGGTCAGCGCCACCTGCACCAGCCCCGAGCAATCGATGCCGAGGCTTGACTTGCCGCCCCACAGATACGGCGTGCCGACGAAACGTTCGGCCACGGCAACGAAATCGTGCTCCATCTGTCCTCGCGGCGCGAGATGCTGCGCCGGGATGAACAGGTTCGTGTCCGTCACAGCGAAGGTGTCCTCGCTTCGCGTCACCGAGACCAGCGCGCCGAGCGGCAAGGTTGCGGCCGGCGGCAGCTTGATCGAGGGACCGGGAAAGCCGAAGGTCCGCAGCGCCGAGACCTTGTGGGTCGATGTTCGGTTCGGGGTGGCCTTCGCCATGCCGAGCGCGCCTTCGGGGATCCAGCCGACATAGCCGTCGGATTCCAGTTGCCCCCAGGCCCAGCCCTCGGCGGTGCGGTCATAGATCGTGACGCGCTCGCCCATCAGCGCCTGGGTCTGCAGCATCGCATCGGGGCGTGGGGCGGCGCGGAGCGGCGCGATCGCATCGCCGACGACGGCCATCGTGCCCTCGACGAAGCGGGCGGCCGTCACCTTGCCTTCGAGATAGGCCGCGGCCACCTCCGGCCGCGCCGGCGTCAGCCGCGGATCATCCATAGCGCTGGCTCAGTAGCCTGAAGATGGCGCGCGCCGCCTGGCACTCGCCGCCTTCGGGGCGGCCGGGCCGCGCCGAGGGCGTCCAGCCATAGATGTCGACATGGAGCCAGTCTTCCGCCTGTTCGACGAAACGTTGCAGGAACAGCGCGCAGGTGATCGAGCCGGCGAACCCGTTGGCGGGCGCGTTGTTGATGTCGCCGACCTTCGAGTCGAGCCAGGCATCGTAGAGTCCCCATAGCGGCATCCGCCACAGCGGATCGTTCTCCTCGTCGGCGCACAGTGCCACCTCGGCCGCCAGCGCGTCGTTGTCGGTGTAGAACGGCGGCAGGTCGGGGCCGAGCGCCACCCGCGCCGCGCCGGTCAGCGTGCCGAGATCGATCAGCAGTTCGGGGGATTCCTCATCGGCCAAAGCGAGCGCGTCGGCGAGCACGAGGCGGCCTTCGGCGTCGGTGTTGCCGACCTCGACCGTCGGCCCCCTGCGCGAGGGAAAGATGTCGAGCGGGCGGAAGGCGTTTCCGGCGACGGAATTCTCGACTGCCGGGATCAGCACGCGCAGCCGCAGCTTCAGCCTGGCGGCCATCACCATCTGCGCCAGCGCCAGCACGTTGGCGGCGCCGCCCATGTCCTTCTTCATGATGAGCATGCCGCTCGCCGGCTTCAGGTCGACGCCGCCGGTATCGAAGCAGACGCCCTTGCCGACCAGCGTCACCCTCGGATGGCTCGGGTTGCCCCACGTCAGGTCGATCAGCCTTGGCGCGCGCGCCGAGGCCATGCCGACGGCGTGGATCAGCGGAAAATTCTGCCGCAGGAGATCGTCGCCGGCGATGACGTCGATGCTGGCGCCGAACCTGCCGGCAAGCCGGCGGGCTGTGTCCTCCAGTTCGGCCGGGCCCATGTCGTTCGCCGGGGTGTTGATGAGGTCGCGTGCCAATGCGGCGGCTTCCGCGATGCGCGACACGGCGTCCGCATCGACGGCATCGGGCGGCACCAGCCGCACGTCCGGCGGCTCGAGGTCGCGGTAGCGGCCGAAGCGATAGCTGCCCAGCGCGAAGGCCAGCGTCGCTAGGCGTGCATCGTGCGGCGCGTTGGCGAAACGATAGGTGCCCGGCGGCAGCAGGCTGGGCAACTGGCCGGGGCGGAAGCGGTCAAGCCGCCGGCTGTCGCCGTCCTCGAGGCCGAACAGCACCTGGGCGATCCCGCCGTCCGCGCCGGGCAGGGCGAGGCACTGTCCCGGCCTGGCGGTGAAGTGGCTGCTTTCGGCGAACTTCTGTGCCGGCGGCGGCAGCGCGGCGATCACCGCGTCCCGATTGGCGCGGGTGACGAAGGTGACGGGCGTGGCCGGCGTGGCGGCGTCGGTTGCGAACACGGACAACATCAAGCGGTCTCTTGCGGGGCTCGTTCCGATCCGGCCAACCGGGCGCGGTTAACCAGTCGTTAGGGTTAACGGTCTATTGATCGAGGCAAGATTACCCCGCCTGCAATCGCGAGTGAATGTGCCATGCGCCAGCAGCGTTGTCTTGTCCGCTTTCTGGGATCGGTGGCGGTCGCCGCGCTGATGGCCGCAGGACTCGGCGGCTGCCAGACCATGGGACTGTCGGATATCACCGGCTCGCTCGGGACGCGCGCCGAGGCGCGCAAGACCGCCGATCCGCGCCGCGCGGTCGAGGCGTATGGCGAGCAGTACCGGGCTAATCCGAAGAATATCGACGCGGCTTTGCGCTATGGGCAGGCGCTGCGGGCGACCGGACAGCGGGCCCAGGCGGTTGCGGTGCTGGAGCAGGCCAATCTCGTGCATCCCGGCAACAAGGCGCTGCTCGGGCTTTACGGGCGCGCGCTGGTCGACAACGGCAATTTCCAGATGGGTTTCGATGTCCTCGGCCGTGCGCACTCGCCGCAGAATCCGGACTGGCGCATCCTGTCGGTGCAGGGCACGGCGCTCGACCAGCTCAGCCGGCACGACGAGGCGCGCAACTATTACCGGAGCGCGCTGAAGATCGCGCCGGAGGAGCCGTCGGTCCTGTCCAATTTCGGCCTGTCCTACATGCTGTCGGGCAACCTCCCCAAGGCCGAGAGCGTGCTGCGGCATGCTTACGCGCGCCCCGGTGCGGGCCCCAGGGTGCGGCAGAACCTCGGCCTCGTGATCGGATTGCAGGGCCGCTTTGCCGAGGCCGAAGCCATCGTCAAGGCGGACCTGCCGGCCGACGAGGCCGCGGCGAACGTCGCCTACCTGAAGCAGATGCTTGCGGCGCGCCGCCACGGCCGCTCGGGCGCGCAGGCCACGGCGGCGAACGCCCGGACGCGCTCCTGAAAAGTCCCTGGCCGTTATTCCGGGTCGCCGCTTGCGCGGCGTTCGCAATAACGGCAGCGTTCTTCAACTTCCTGCTGAAGCCTGTTTGAAGAACCGCTTCCGGGATTGTCCCGGGCGCGCTGCGGCACGGCGTGACGCTGCGCAGAACCGGGGGACGTCACGTCCCGTCGTCACGTCCCGTCGTCATGGCGCGTCAAAGACGCGCGTGAACGCGCTTTCGGCGCTGCACTGCATTGTAGTTCCGGGGAATGGCCCGGACGCGGCTCGTGCTTTCAGGCGATCCTCAATGCATCGCCATCAGGCGGATCGCGGTCGGGCCCATGATGACCACGAACAGCACCGGCAGGAAGAACACGATCATCGGCACCGTCAGCTTCGGCGGCAGGGCCGCGGCCTTCTTTTCGGCGGCGGTCATCCGCATGTCGCGGTTTTCCTGGGCCATCACGCGCAAGGCGTGGCCGAGCGGCGTGCCGTAGCGCTCCGATTGCTGGAGCGCGAGGCAGACCGATTTGACGCCGTCGATTCCGGTGCGGGCCGAGAGGTTCTCATACGCCGTCTTGCGGTCCTGCAGGTACGACAGTTCGGCCGTGGTCAGGGCGAACTCCTCCGCGAGCGGCACCGATTGCGCACCGATCTCCAGGCTGACCTTGCGGAACCCCGCTTCGATCGACATGCCGGATTCGACGCAGATCAGCAGCAGGTCGAGCGCGTCGGGAAATGCGCGGCGGATGGACAGCTGGCGCTTGGAGATCGCGTTCTTGAGGAACAGCATCGGCGCCTGCAGCCCGATATAGGCGGCGCCGATCAGGATGCCGATCTTGATGGGCATGGCCCAATGGGCCTGCGAGATCACGAAGACATAGGCGACGGCGGCGAGGAAGAAAACGATCGGCGTCACCATGCGGAAGAACAGGAAGGTGACGTAGGGGGCCTGGCCGCGATAGCCCGCCATCACCAGAATCTTGCGTGCCGATTCCTGGGCCACCCATTTGCCGAGGTTGAAGTCCTCCACCACTCTGGACACGAGCTGCTTCGGGGACTGGCGCAGCGAGACCTTCTCGCCTTTCAGGCGTTCGCGCTCGCGCTGCCGGATCCGCTCGCGCTCGCTTGCAACCGACTTCATCCGCTTCGACAGCGTATCGCCGGCGAACAGCGGCATGATCAGCGTATAGGCGGTGGCGCTTGCCGCGATCGCGGCGAGCAGCATCGTCATGAAGCGGGCGTCATGGAACTTGTCGATCAGGATCGAGAGCATCGGCACACCGCTAGAAGTCGAAGTTGATCATTTTCTTCATGACGAGAACGCCCATCGTCATCCAGATGGCGCAGCCCGCCAGCATGAGCTGGCCCATCTTGTCGGTCCACAGCAGCGTGATGTAGCTGGGCGTCGTCAGATAGACGATGAACATGACGATCGGCGGCAGCGATCCGATAATGGCGGCGGATGCCTTGGCTTCCATCGACATGGCCTGGATCTTCTCGGCCATCTTCTTGCGGTCGCGCAGCACCTTGGACAGGTTGCCCAGGGCTTCGGCGAGGTTGCCGCCGGTCTTCTGCTGGATGGCGACGACGATGCCGAAGAAGTTGGCTTCCGGCAGCGGCATCCGTTCATAGAGCCGCAGGCAGGCGTCGCTGAGCGGCATGCCGATGGCCTGCGTCTCGATGATGGCGAGGAACTCGCCGCGCAGCGGCTCGGGGGCATCGGCGGCGACCACCTTGATGGAATCGAACAGCGGCAGGCCGGCCTTGATGCCGCGGACGATGATGTCGACGGCGTCGGGAAGGGCGGCGATGAATTGCTTTTCACGGCGCTTCTTGAGAAAGCCCAACAGCCAGCGCGGCACGCCGAAGCCCGCGGCGAAGCCGAACGCGACGGAAGCGAGCAGGCCGGCGCCGAAGACAAGGCCGGCGCCGATGGCGAGCACGCCGAGCACCGCGGAGATGACGTAGAACTTCTCCTTCGACCACGACAGCCCGGCCTGATGCAGCCGGGCGCTGAGCGTGACCTTCTTGTCCTTCTTGTGCCGGTCTTCCAGTTCCTTCAGCGAACTTTCGACCTGCTCGCGCCGCGACCGCTGGCCGCGGTCGGCCTGCCGGGCCACCGGCTCGGAGCGCGCCAGCGCGTTGCGGCGCTGCTCGGCTTTCTTCTCGCCGGAGAGATGCGGATACAGAAACACCCACGCCACGCCGCCGATCGCGGTCGCGGCGAGGAAAGCCAGTGCCATCGCCTGCAGATTCATGGTGGTCCTCAGACGTCGATGTCGGCGGCAGCGGCGTCCAGCGCGGCCGCCAGCCGGTTTTCCTCGTTGTAGTAACGCGCGCGTTCCCAGAATTTCGGGCGGCCGATGCCGGTCGAGCGATGGCGGCCGATGATATGGCCGTTGGCATCCTCGCCGAGCAGGTCGTAAAGGAAGATATCCTGGGTCACGACGGTGTCGCCTTCCATGCCCATCACCTCGGTGATGTGGGTGATGCGGCGCGAGCCGTCGCGCAGGCGCGCCGCCTGGACGATGACGTCGATCGACGCGCAGATCATCTCGCGGATGGTCCGCGACGGCAGCGAATAGCCGCCCATGGTGATCATGGATTCGCAGCGTGACAGTGCCTCGCGCGGATTGTTGGCGTGCAGCGTGCCCATCGAGCCGTCATGGCCGGTGTTCATGGCCTGCAGCAGGTCGAACGCCTCGGGGCCGCGGACCTCGCCGACGATGATCCGCTCCGGGCGCATACGCAGGCAGTTTTTGACCAGGTCGCGCATGGTGATCTGGCCTTCGCCCTCGATATTGGGGGGGCGGGTTTCGAGCCGGACCACGTGCGGCTGCTGTAGTTGAAGCTCGGCGGCGTCCTCGCAGGTGATGACGCGCTCGTCGTGGTCGATGTAGTTGGTCAGGCAGTTCAGCAGGGTGGTCTTGCCGGAGCCGGTGCCGCCGGAAATCAGCACGTTGCAGCGGACGCGGCCGATGATCTGGAGGATTTCCGCGCCGGGAGGCGAAATCGCGCCGAACTTGACGAGCTGGTCCAGCGTCAGCTTGTCCTTGCGGAATTTACGAATGGTCAGTGCCGGTCCGTCGATCGACAGCGGCGGCACGATGGCGTTGACGCGCGAGCCGTCGGAGAGGCGGGCGTCGCAGATCGGCGAGGATTCGTCGACGCGGCGCCCGACCTGGCTGACGATGCGCTGGCAGATATTGAGAAGCTGCTGGTTGTCGCGGAAGCGGATGCCGGTCTTCTGGATCTTGCCGCCGACTTCGATGAAGACGGTCTCGGCGCCGTTGACCATGATGTCGGCGATGTCGTCGCGCGCCAGCAGCGGCTCCAGCGGACCGTAGCCGAGAACGTCGTTGCAGATATCGTCGAGCAGTTCCTCCTGCTCGGCGATCGACATCACGATATTCTTGATCGCGATGATCTCGTTGACGATGTCGCGGATTTCCTCGCGCGCGGATTCGATGTCGAGCTTGGCGAGCTGCGCCAGGTCGATGGCCTCGATCAGGGCGCCGAAGATGGTCGCCTTGACCTGGTAATAGTTGTCGGACCGGCGCGCCTCCGCCATCGGCGATGCAGGCGCAACCGGGCGTGCCGCCGGGGCGAGCGGCGGCGAACTGACGGCGGCAGGGCCGGCAGGGGGCGGCGGCGGTTGCGGCGCGGCGACGGCCGGCGTGAACCCCGGCGCGGTCGTGGCCGGCTTGGCCGTCTTCAGGTCGGTTTCCGATCCGCTACGCTTGCCAAACACGTGGACACTCCATGGGGCGGACTATTTATTGGCCCGCAGCTTTTCAAGCAGCGGCGCGAGCAGCGAGTTGCGCGGCTTCTTGGATTCGCCCCGGCCGGTCAGCCGTTGGGCGGTCTGCAGGAACATTTCCGTGACGCGATGATTGGCGGCGATCTCCGCGATCATCTGTCCGTTGTTGGCGGCCGAGCCAAACAGCTGCGGTTCGAACGGAATCGCGGCCACCGGCTGGGCTTCGATCGCCTTGGCGAATTCGCCGGCGGCGATCTCCGGCCGCTTCGGCACGCCGACCTGATTGAGGCAGTAGAGCGGCGCGCGGTCGTTGGGCCGGGCCGTCTTCAGGAGGTCGAGCAGGTTCTTGGTGTTGCGCAGATTGGCAAGGTCGGGCGATGCGACGATCAGGATATCGTCGGCGCTGATCAATGCGCGCTTGGCCCAGCCCGACCACTGATGCGGAATATCGAGGACGATGCAGGGCATGCTGGAGCGCAGGGTGTCGAAGATCGCATCGAATGCCTCGGTCCCGAAGTCGTAGACCCGATCGAGCGTCGCCGGCGCCGCCAGCAGGCTGAGATGATCGGTGCATTTGGACAGCAGGCGGTCGATGAAGGCGGTATCGATGCGGTCCGGCGAGAACACCGCGTCGGCGATGCCCTGCGCCGGGTCCTGGTTGTAGTCGAGGCCGGCGGTGCCGAACGCCAGGTCGAGATCGGCGACCACCGAATCCAGTGCCAGGTCGCGCGCGATCGCCCAGGCGACGTTGTGAGCCACGGTGGAGGCGCCGACGCCGCCCTTGGCGCCGGTGACCGCGATGATGCGGCCGACCGCCTTGGCGTCCGGTGTCGAGAACAGGCTGCAGATGGAACGGACGATGTCGATCGGCCCGACCGGGGCGATCAGGTAGTCGCTGACGCCGCGCCGGACCAGTTCGCGATACAGGCTGATGTCGTTGACGCGCCCGACCACGATCACGCGGGTGCCGGCGTCGCAGACCGCCGCAAGCTGATCGAGGTCGGCGAGGACGTCGCTGCGCCCGTCGGATTGCAGAATGATGACGTTGGGCGTCGGCGAGGTGCGATAGGCTTCGATCGCCGCCGCCATGCCGCCCATCTGGATCTTGACATGGGCCTTGGCGAGGCGTCTGTCCTCGCTTGCCGACTGGACCACCGACGCCACCTCGACGGTCTCGCAGAAGGCTTGCACGGACACCCGCGGAGCCGGTGCGATATGCGGTTCGCTACCCGGTTCTGCGGTGGCTGTTGCTGTTTCGGAAGTCTGGCGCTCGTAGCTGATCATTGGCCCACACTGCTGATCTTGGCTTTTTCGGCTTCGGTCTGTTGCGCGGCGGTTCGTTCGCCCTTGCGATACTTGTCGAACACGACATTGCGGCGCCCGGTATAGGCCGGCGTTTCAGGTCTCGGCTGCACCAGGTCCGCCGGATTGTCGACCATCGCCGCCAGATTGCGTTGGGTGGCGCAGCCGAAATTCCAGTACGACTTGTTCTCGAGATAGGACTTGTTCTTGATCGACGGCCCGAGATCCTCCGGCCACATCCCGCACGGCCCGGCATCGGCCTTGACCCGCGGATAGGTCAGGCGGATCGGTGCGAAGAACTGCCGGCTGGGACTGCGATAGTGGCGGACGATGACGCCGTTCGCCGGCACGCCGCCGATCGACAGCAGCGAGCGGATCTCGCGCAGCGAGTCCGCGGCCGCCCGCGCATTGGGCGTGTGGCTGGGAACCTCGACGGTGATGGCGCCGGTCCCTTCATGCATCCAGGTCCGCGCCAGCCCGACCACGTCGGCGCGCTGCGCGGCGGTGAGGCCGCCGCGGCCGTTGCCGACGAATACGTCGACAGTCTGGTTGGCGTTCTCCACCACGATCGGATGGCGCAGGCGATAGTCGTCCGGGATCGTGCCCGTCACCTCTTCGCTGGTGTGGGTACATGCGCCGAGGGCGAAGCAGGCGCCGATCAGCAATCCGGCGAGCTTGCGCCGGTGAAGGGATGAGGCGGATGGTGTCGTGGTCATTGCCATGGATCCTTGAGCCGCCGGGCTCAGTCGATGATGAAGCCGTAAGTGCCGCGATAGGTCTGGCCCGGCGGCAGTCTCCGCCCGGGGGCGCCGTAGATTCGATTGATGCTGCCGAGCAGGTCGCTTTGCGGGTCGGAAGCCGAGGTGAAGCCGTCGTCGGGGCGCGAGAGATCCTTCTGCGCCACCGCGCGGACGATGTAGGGCGTCACCAGGATCATCAGCTCGGTGTTGTTGTTGACGAAGTCGCGGCTGCGGAACAGCGTGCCGAGGATCGGAAGCTGTGCCGCGCCCGGCAGGCCGTTGATCGCCTGCTTGGTCTGCTGCTTGATGAGGCCGGCCATCACCATCGATCCGCCCGACGGAATCTCGAGGGTGGTGTCGGCGCGGCGGGTCTTCAGGCTGGGAATCGTGGTCGGACCAAGGCTGGTGACGGCCGTGTAGGCGCCTTCCTGCGACAGCTCGGACACTTCCGTGGCAATGCGCAGGCTGATTCGTCCCGCGTTCATGACGATGGGGGTGAAGCCCAGCGAGATACCGAACTTCTTGAATGTGACGTTCTGCGTACAGATGCCATTGTTGCAGGTCGGTATGGTGGGCACCGGAAATTCGCCGCCGGCCAGGAAGTTCGCCGATTCGCCGGAGATCGCGGTGAGGTTTGGTTCGGCCAATGTCCGGATCACGCCCGCGTTCTCCATTGCGCGAAGCGTTGCCGTTACCGAGTTGCCGAACTTGGCCTGCACCTTGTTGTCCGACACAAGCGCGCCGCTGCCCGCGGTGAACGGATTGGTGTTGTTGAAGTTCACAACGGCGGTGCCGTAGCCGAGCGAACCGCTGAGATTGACGCCGAGCTGCTTGACGATGTCGCGCTGCACTTCGGCGACGACCACCTTCAGCATCACCTGGTCGCGGCCGCGCACGCTGATGCCGTTCACCACGGCGTCCGGCTTGCCGACCAGCCGCGCCGCCAGGTCGGCCGCCTGCTGGGCCTCGATCGGGCTTGCGACCGAGCCGGACAGCATGACGCCCTCGCCAAGCCCCTCGACCCGGATATCGGCGTTAGGAAGCGTCTGCTTCAGCGCCGCGCGCAGGCCGTTGAGGTCGCGTTTCACGGCGATGTCGTAGGCCGCGATCTGCTGGCCCGAGGCATCGAAGAAGATGATGTTGGTCTGTCCCACCGCGGCGCCGATGATATAGGCGCGCTGGGCGGAGCGGACGACGGCGTTGGCGATCTTCGGATCGGCGACCAGCACGTCCTTCACGTCGCGCGGCAGGTCGATCACGATCGACTTGCCGACGCCGAGCGCCAGGAAGCGGGCGTTGAGGCTGCCTTCCGACGACTTCATGGCCGGGCGATAATCCGCGGCCAGCACCGGCGTCAGAACCGGATTCAGCGTCAACGCGGCGATGCCCGCGAACGGCAGGGCCTGGATCGCCAGAGCCTTCATCAATCCTCGATCCGTCCGGCACTTCATCTTGCTGGTCCTTCCGGTCACTGCCGTGTCGTCGCTTTGGTCGTCACGCCGTAGCGGACGATGTTGATGGTGTTGCCCTGGCCACTCATATCGTCGTTCACGATCTGGCCGGCGTCGGCGAGGCTGCGCAGCGCAAGGGTGATGGTGCCGCTCTGGCGGGCGCGGGCGAGCGTTTCGGCCTGGTCGGGCCGCAGCTCGAGGGTCGCGGTCTTGCCGATCACGGTGTTCTGGCCGTCCTTCTCGCGCGGGGTCTGGTCGATCGCGAGGACGCGGATGTTGCTGAGGATGATCTCGGAATGCGCGGCGTTGCCGCCGCCCTGATCGTTGTTGCGGTTGCGCCGGGACAGGATCACGTCGACGCGGTCGTTGGGCAGGATGAAGCCGCCGGCGCCGGTCTCGGGCGAGATGTCGGTGGAGATGGCGCGCATTCCGGCCGGCAGCACCGCCGCCATGAAGCCGGATCCGTTCGCCTGCACCAGCTTGGTTTCGCGGATCGGCTCTCCCGTCACGAAGGGGGAGCGGGCGATCGAGCCGGTCAGCTTCTGGACCGCGTCAGGCCGCTTGTCGCGGCGGATGAAGCTGTCGCTGGCGGTCGCGGCCGGCCAGTTCTGCCACTGCAGGGCGCCGGGGGCGACCTTCTGTCCGAGCGGAATGTCCGATTTGGCGACCAGGACGTCGATGGTCTTCATCTGCGGTGCGGTTGCGACCGCGGCCGGCTTGCGATCCGTTCCACTGGCCAGATAGGCGGCCAGGCCACCAGCACCGACGGCAATCGTCAGCACAACAATGCGTGCGGTATTCATACGCTTCACATCCCACGTTACGCCGCGACGCAGTCGCCGCCGTAGCGGGATTTGAGCATTTATTCGTCAAAGCATGGTTAATGGGGGGTATCTAAATGAGATTAACGGGATATTGCCGTTATTCGCATCAGCCGAGCGCGAAGCGGGAGAGGTCGACCATCCGGATCCACATCGTGTTCGGGTAGACGATCAGGCCGCCGAGGGCGAGCGCGATTCCATAGGGAATGCCGGTGTCACGATGATGCAGATGCAGCAGCCACGGCTGTTTCGCAAGGGGATAGGGCAACGGCCAGCGGCGGAATTCGAGCAGCCCCAGCGTCAGCGCGCCGCCGAAGATCGAGACATACAGCAGAAAGTCGAGCAGGTGGCCGAAGCCGAACCACAGCGCCACCGCCGCCGCGATCTTGGCGTCGCCGCCGCCCATCCAGCCCATGGCGAAAAAGAAGAAGCAGACCGCCAGCACGATGGCGCCGGCGCCGGCGTGCTGCAGATAATCCTGGGGACCGAGGCCGCCGGCCACGGCAACAACGACGAAGCCGGCCACCAGAAGAAGGGAGACCCGGTTCGAGATCGTCATGGTCAGCATGTCGCTGACCGCAGCGAAGGCCATCAGGGCCGGGAACAGAAAGAGGCGGACGAGATCGATGACCATGGTGCTTGTCCCTGGATGCTTGTCCCTGATGCGGCACGGGCCGAAAACGTCAGGTCCGTGTCCCGAATCCGAAGTTCGCCTTGTTCTGCAGCGTCCTCCGTCGCGAACTTTGGAGCCACGACACTTAGCGCGAAGCCGTCAAGATTTGGAAAACACATGCTCCGTCCGGTTTGTTGCGGCAGCCGCGAGATGCGGGAAATCGCTTCTTCCGCTCGCCCATGGGCCTTCCTAACGGAAAGATGCCTGCCGCGCGGTTAATCCGATCGTGGAAATGCCGGTCGATTTGTCTCGACCGGCCCGCCAAGAAACGCTCCCTGGTCATTCCGGACGCCGCGCAGCGGCAATCCGGAATCTCGGACATTGCGACGATAATCGGTGTGATTGGAATCGCTGCGGCTGGATTCCGGGTTCGCACCTTCGGCGCACCCCGAAAATGACGACGTAGCGTTCTCAACGGCCCGTGGCGAGCGCCGCGGCCACGAGGGCGCCGGGCGTTTGCAGTTCGTTTATCAATTAACGGCATATTTCCCATAACGGGGGCCTCCGCCGCAGCGGTTTTCATCGGCCCGTGACCGTCCGGGGTGTGTTCCATGGCGTTTTCATTCGTGCGTATTGCAAAAGGTCGGCCGCTGGTCGTGCTGTCCGCAGCTGTTGCCATCGCTTTGACGGTGATGCCCCGGCTGTCCGAAGCCGGCGAGGCGATTGCCGTCAATGTCGACCAGGCCAAATTGTTCAGGATCCCGGGACGGGTCGCGACGCTGGTGGTCGGCAATCCCATGATCGCCGATGTGGCGCTGCAGCCCGGCGGCGTCGTCGTGGTCACCGGCAAGGGCTATGGCGCCACCAACGTCATCGCGATGGATCGCAGCGGCGAGGTCATCGAGGACCGCGTGATCCAGGTCGAAGGGCCGACCGACGATCTGGTGACGGTGTATCGCGGAACCGACCGGGAATCCTATAGCTGCAAGCCGTCCTGCCAGCGCCGGGTGACGCTCGGCGACAGCGAGAAGTACTTCAAGTCGGCCATCGACCAGGCCGGCTCGCTCAGCGAGCATGCCGGCGGCACCACCGGCAAGGCGCATTAGGCTCTGGTCCGATGGCGCTGAATCAGGCCCGCCATTTGTCTTTATTGTTCATTGTTCGCGTGTGATCTTTTAGCGGAAAGCCGGCTTCCGCTTTTCGGGATCATGCCCTGGCGCGTCGGCGCATCATGTCCCCGGCGCGGAGAAGCCGCGATCGATTCGCGGTCGCGGATAGCGAATCGCGTCGCGCGGTCCGGCGCCGCCCGTATACCCGCCCGCACGATCGCACTGGTGAAGATTCGGTTAACACGTCACCGCAGTCTGTCTCTATTCGGCGCAACACTTCAACAATGAGTTTCGGCTAGATGTGTTCGGTAGATAAGTCCTGCCGATCCTAGAGTTCTGCCGATGTCTGCGACACCAATCGAAAAAACCGCTGCGGCCCCCGGACGGCGGCTCCATCGTTTCCGGCGGAACAGGGACGGGTCCGCCGTGGTCGAGTTTGCGCTGGTCGCGCCGCTGTTCTTCGCGCTGCTGTTCGCCATCATCGAGACCGGCATGGTGTTCTTCGCGAGCCAGACGCTCGAGACCGCGACGCAGGATGTCGCCCGCCTCGTGCTGACCGGACAGGCGCAACAGGTCGGCTATACGAAACAGCAGTTCAAGGACGAGGTCTGCAAGCATCTGACGGTGATGTTCGACTGTCAGAACGGCATCTATGTCGATGTCGAGAGCTTCTCGTCCTTCTCGTCGATCACGGCTGCCAAGGTGATCGACGACTCGCAGAAATTCGTCCCGGCCGATCACTACAAGCCCGGCAATGCCTGCGACGTGGTGGTGGTGCGCCTGTTCTATCAGTGGCCGCTCTACGTGACCGGCCTGGGATACGACCTGTCCAACCTCGCCGGCGGCAAGCGCCTCCTGATGGGATCGGCGGCATTCAGAAACGAGCCATTCGGAACGTCGTCATGCTGACCCGCGCATCGCGTCACCTGAAACGCCTGGCAGACCGGGCCCGACACCTGCGGCGTGACACGCGGGGGCTGGCGGCGGTCGAATTCGCAATGATCCTGCCGCTGATGGCGGGGCTGTTCTTCGGCACCATCGAGGTGACGCGCGGCGTGGCGATCAACCGCAAGATGACGATCGTTGCGCGAACGCTGTCCGACCTCACGTCGCAGTCGTCCAATGTCGACGATACGCAACTGGCGAATTTCCTCGCTGCGGCGACCGCAATCATGACGCCGTACCCGACGACGCCGGTGGAGGCGACGATTTCGCAGGTGAAGATCGACAAGACCTCCGGCGCGGCCACTGTGCGATGGAGCAAGGGCGCTCATCCGCATACCGTGGGGGACAGCGTCACGGTGCCCGACGGGCTCAAGCCCGATCCGGGCGCGACGAGCGACGTCTATCTGATCTGGAGCGAGGTGCGTTATCTCTATCAGCCGCTCACCGAATACACGATGACGGCTATCAACCTGTCCGACGAAACCTACACCCGGCCCAGAAAGTCGTTGTGCGTCACCTATGACGACGCGCCCTGCTGACACGAAAAAGCCGCGCTGGAGCGCGGCTTTTTCGTGTTTGTAGATTTCGTCACGTCAGGTCTTTTCGTGCCGAAATTCAGGCCCCCTCATTTGTGCCCGAAGCGTTACGTTCGAAGCGTTGCACCTGGAGTGTACGGCAACCCGGCATAACACAACCTGACATAATGCAGGCGGCTCCCGACCAGGCGAACTGATCCAACTTGGGGCCTGATCCAGCTCAGGGGCCAATCGAACTTCGGGTCTGATTCAACTTTGCTGAATCAGACCCGTCGTTATCTTTTCGAGCATGATCTTTTCCGAAAACCGGCTTCCGCTTTTCGGGATCATGCTCCAGGCCGGAGCGACGGCGTCAGCCCGCGGCGCGCAGGTTGTCGGCCGACGACTTGCCGGAACGACGATCGGCGACGATTTCGTAGCTGATCTTCTGGCCTTCGCGCAGCGTCCCGAGGCCCGCACGCTCAACGGCGCTGATGTGGACGAACACGTCGTTGCCGCCATCATCCGGCTGAATGAAGCCGTAGCCCTTGGTCGCGTTAAACCACTTCACGGTTCCCATGCTCATGGGATAGTCCCTTCTCAAAAAAGTATAGTCGAAACCCATTCGCATGGGTTGGTTGGCATCGAATTTTTGGAAGGGTCGTCAGCGTCTAAACCGGCTGCACCGGTGGTTAGCGAATGTCGTCCGGCCGAAAATCGATCCAGGCATGTTATGCGAAAGCAGGTGCCAAAACAATCCTGACGCGCAGGTTTTTTGCTGCGCGCGCAAGCGGCAGGTTGCTGCAGATTTGGGCGGCCGCCGGTGGAGTGCCGGGTCCGGCACGGCGACCGCCAGAGTTGCTCGCTCCGCCCCGGTCAGCGCCGGCGGAACTGGCCGCGGGGCGGGCCGCCGCGCGGTGCGCCGGGTCCGCCCGGGCGCTCGTCCTTGTGGCGGAAGATGAGACGGCCCTTTTCGAGGTCGTAGGGGGACATCTCGATGGTCACCCGGTCGCCGGCCAGGGTCTTGATGCGGTTCTTCTTCATCTTACCGGCGGTATAGGCGACGATTTCGTGCCCGGTGTCGAGTTGCACGCGATAGCGCGCATCGGGAAGGATTTCGGTCACCAGCCCTTCAAACTGGATCAGCTCTTCTTTGGCCATGTCTATCTCCAGCGCGGCCGGCAGCTATTGCTGCGGCCGCTGGTTCGGATTGCGGCGAAGCGGGCGGCTGTCCCGCTGCATGAACGCGACACCCTGCATTCCCTCGTTTCTGCCCTCGTTCCTGCCCTCACTCTTGCCGGCGGCTGCCCGCAGCGGTTCAGGCCGGCTGGCCGGTGACGGTCCGTTGCCGTAGCGGCGGCGGCGACGCGACCGCTTGGGTGCCGGGTTGCCGTCGGAGCCGCGCGCCGCGTGGGGCTGCGGTCCGTGGCGTCCGCCGCGCTGCGGAGCCGGCGAGGTGTCGCGCTGGCCCGGCGAGCGGCGGTCTTCCTTGGGCAGCGCCACCCGGATCAGTTTTTCGATGTCGCGGAGATACGCTATTTCCTCGCCGGCGCAAAGCGAGATCGCAACGCCCTCGGCCCCGGCGCGGGCGGTGCGGCCGATGCGGTGGACGTAGGTTTCCGGCACGTTGGGCAGGTCGAAATTGACCACGTGGCTGACGCCGTCGACGTCGATGCCGCGCGCGGCGATATCGGTCGCCACCAGCGTGCGCACCTCGCCGGACCGGAAGGCCGCCAGCACCCGCTCGCGGTGGTTCTGCGACTTGTTGCCGTGGATGGCGTTGGCGGCGATCCCGGCCTTGGCGAGGCCCTTCACCACCTTGTCGGCGCCGTGCTTGGTCCGGGTGAAGACCAGCGCCCGGCCCACCGTCTCCTGCTTCAGGATTTCGGCCAGGGCGGCGGGCTTGGCGGCGTGGTCGAGCTGGATGATGCGCTGGCTGATCCGCTCGGCGGTGGAGGACACCGGCGTCACCGCGACGCGGGCCGGATCGCGCAGCATCTGGGCGGCGAGGTCGGCGATGTCCTTCGGCATGGTGGCCGAGAAGAACAGGGTCTGCCGCCGGATCGGCAGCTTGGCGACGATTTTGCGGATGTCGTTGATGAAGCCCATGTCGAGCATCCGGTCGGCTTCGTCGAGCACCAGGAATTCGACATGCTGCAGCTTCAGGGCGTTGCCCTGGACCAGGTCGAGCAGGCGGCCCGGGGTGGCGACCAGCACCTCGACGCCGGGCATCAGCGCGCGGACCTGGCGGCCCATCGGCACGCCGCCGATCGCCAGCGTGGCGGTGAGGCGCAGGTGGCGGCCGTAGGCGTTGAAGCTGTCGAGGATCTGGCCCGACAATTCGCGGGTCGGGCTCAGCACCAGCACGCGGCAGGTCTTGGACTGCGGCTTGACGCGATTCTCCAGCAGCCGGTGCAGGATCGGAAGGGCGAAGGATGCGGTCTTGCCGGTGCCGGTCTGGGCGATGCCGATGACGTCACGGCCGGCGAGGGCGAGCGGAATGGTCTGGGCCTGGATCGGCGTCGGCGTGCGATAATTCTCGTCGTGAAGCGCGCGCGCGATGGGATCGGCAAGGCCGAAGTCCTGAAAGGAGGTCAAAAGAGGAATCTTTCCATCAAAGAGGGCAGGCTCCCGGGATCATTCGCCGGGAGCGCATGAGGAGTGTCCGGGACACCCGCGTGCCTGGGGCGTCGATGTGGTTGGCTGAAGGGGCAAGCCAGAAGCCAGCGAAAACCGGAAGCTTTCGAAAAACAGGCTCAGAACACGCGGCTCGCAAAGACCCGATGATTCTCAAGGTCGTGGCGCTCATATGGAACAACAACGCGGCGGATTCAAGGTCGTTTTCCGCGGCATTTCCGGCCGGCCGGCCGCCGGAGCGCCGTTTCGGGACGGGGGGTGCCGCCGATCGGGCCGGTTGTACGCGGCGGCCGGCAAATTCCGTTGCGCGGACGGCGCCGGCCTCGTCCCCGCGATTGTTCCCGGCGCACCGTGGACAAGCCGGCCCGATGCTCTAAGACTGGTTTCGAACCCGAAAGCCGAACGATCAATCCGGAGGAAACCACGTGATTTATGTCGTTGCCACGCTCACCGTGAAGCCCGAGATGCGCGCCGAACTGATCGAGGCCGCCAGGGCCTGTATCGCCGAGACCCGCAAGGAAGCCGGCAACATCGCCTATGACCTGCATGAGAGCGTCAGCGATCCCACCCGCATGGTATTCGTCGAGCAGTGGGAGACCGCCGAGGCGCTCGGTCCGCACGGCAAGAGCGATCATATGAGAGCCTTTGGCCGCGTCGCGGTGAAGTGCTTCAGCGCGCCGCCGAAGATCGAGATCATCACCCCCGCCGACGTCACCGTTCGCTGACGGCATCCAACGTCCCGGAGACTTGTCCATGATCTATGTCGTTGCCACCACCAGGGTGAAGCCGGAATGCCGCGAGGCTTTCATCGCCGGCGCCAAGGAATGCGTCGCCGCCACCCGCCAGGAGCAGGGCTGCATCTCCTACGAAAACCATACCAGCATCCACGATCCGAACCTGTTCGTGGTGGTCGAGCGCTGGGCCTCGCGGGAGGATCTCAACGCCCACGGCCGGTCGCCGCACATGAAGACCTGGCGGGCGCTGTCGGCGCCGCTGAAGGAGTCTCCCACCGAGATCGAGATCATCTCCGGCGCCACGGTGGAGAAATTCTAGCGCGTTTTCGAGCGAAGCGGGTGTCGGTTCGCGCGAAGAAAACGTGTTGAAACAGGGATATGGAGCCCCGTTCCGATAGAATCGGAACGGAAATGGCTCTGTCGGCCGTCTGGAAACGCGCCTGGGGATACGCAAGCCCCGATTTTCAGGCCGGGCCATTTTCTTCAGGCGGGCCCCGGCGACCTCCGCGCTCGCCCGGCGGGCGGTTCGGCTCCGGCCAATGGAACCAGGTCCGCGTATTGCCGTTACCATTGTTGGTACCTTGGCCCAGGCAGGGCCGGACATGTCGTTTTTGTATTTGCGTTACCGGATATGCCGACTCATTCATCCACGCTGATTGCCTGCTCCCCCCGGTCGCTTCGGCGGGCCGGTGCTGCCCGCGTGCAGCCCGACGTCGCCTGAGCCGACCCGTGCTGCGACTGGGGTTCATCATCGGGTTCCTGGCGCTGCTGGGGATATTGATGTCCGGGCTGGCGGCCTATCGGGCCTACGACCAGGAACTGACGGTCAACCGGATCGCGCTGGCCCGCGCGATCGATGTCAGCAGCAGCCTGGTGCAGGATCGCCTGACCGAGCGCGAACTGCTGGCCCGGGTGTCCTCGGGGCTGTTCCATTCGACCTCGGTCACCCAGGCGGACATGCTGAAGCCGCTGCGGGCCTCGATCTATGCCTTCAAGACCGACTTCGTGATTGCCGGCTGGGTGGCGCGGCTGCAGCCGGGCGAGGTGGCGGAGGCCGAGCGCGAGCTGGCGCAGGCCGGATTGCCGAAGCCGGATATTCGCGCCTTCGACGATACGCCGCTCACGCCGGACGCCATTGCGCGCCCCATGAACGTCCTGATGGATGTCGAGCCGCGCAGCGCCGTGGCACTGGCATTCGTCGGCCGCGCCTGGGGCCGGCAATCCGCGCTCAGCGCCATGCTGGCGCGGGCGACGACGTCGAAGAAGCCGGCCGCATCCGATCCCGTGCCGCTGCTGCGTCCCGACGGTCCGGTCGGCGTCGTGCTGGCGGCCCCCGTGTTGCAGGAGGCCGGCGGCGCGCCCGCGGGGTTCGTGACCTTCTCCTACGAACTCGGCTCGCTGATGCTGCCCAATGACGAGATGTCGCTGTTTGCCATCGCCCTGAAGGATCCGCGCCGCGCCGGCGAGGAACTGGTCGCCGACCATGAGGGCCGCGTCACCGCGCGCAACGAGCCGGCCCGCTCCGCCGATGCCGCGCTGCCGGTGATCCGCACCGTCACCTTCGGCGGCCGCGACTGGCAGCTGGTCTATTACGCCAAGACCAATTCGGAAAAGCGCGCCATGGAGCTGGCCGCGGTGATCGGCCTGCTCGGCCTCGCCTTCACCGTCATCATCTGCGGGCTGTTCGGCTATGTCGCCTACAACAACCTGCGCATGAGCCGGGAAATCCAGGCGCGGATCAGCTTCGAGCACCGGCTGACGGCGGTGATCGACGAGCTCAATCATCGCGTCAAGAACATCCTCGCGGTGATCCAGTCGATCGTGACGCGGACGCTGCGCCATGGCGCCGATATCGACTCGGTCCGCGACCTGCTGATCGGGCGCATCCATGCGATGTCCCATGTCGTATCGCTGCTCAGCGAGAGCAAATGGCAGGGCGTCAAGCTCAAGGGCCTGTTCGAGCCGCGCGCGATTCCCCATGCCGAGCGTATCGATGTCAGCGGCCCCGATATCTCGGTGAGCGCGCGGGCGGCGCAGAGCCTGTCGCTGCTGTTCTTCGAACTGGCCTCCCATGCCGACGAGGGATTGTCGCTGGTCGGCAAGCATCCCACCGTGGTGGCGCGCTGGGAGGTGGTCGGCGAAGGCGATGAGGCGATGTTCTATTTCCGCTGGGAGGAGTCCAACACCAGCGCCGCGACGCGGCGCGAGGACAGCGACTTCGGCCGCGTCCTGCTCGACCGTGTCGCGCCGGAAGCGCTGGGCGGCACGTCGCGGCGGCATTTCACCGATGTCAGCTATGTCTATGAACTCACCGCGCCGATGTCGACCGTGGTCGACCTCACCGAACAGCAGCGCACCGATCGGTTGTCGGCGCCGGTTCATCGGGGGCGTTGAAGCACGCAATCGACCCGTTCGATGCGCCGGGGAATTTATCGCAGCTTGAAGTCTCGTGCGAGAGGTTCGGCACGTTCTGGTCGATACAAGCCCGCCAGTTGCCAGTTCCGCATATCGTCACCTCAAAGGCCGGGATCGCCGGGCGCCTGTGTCAATTGCTTCGCGATCTTGATCCAAGCTTCGAGCAGTGCGTCATTGATCGTATCGTCCTTGTTGAAGCTCGCATGAACTGCCATGCCACGAAACATGCACAGGTTGAGGTGGAAGAACTCGCTGGTCGTCTGATTGGTCGTCTGGAAGTCGATCAAATGCGACCAGATCCCGTCGCGCTTTTCGGTCCATTCGGCGAGAACGGCCTGCAGTCGTTCACGCAGCGCTTCGTCGGCGCGCGCGGCGAGCATCAGTTCGAGCGCGGCGATGTAGCGTGGCTGGGCGAAGACGTCGTGCCAGATGTGGCGAAGATAGCTGTCGAGGGGCACTGGCGGAGGATGGTGCGCAAGAAATTCTGTGCGCTTGGCCTCCCATTGTTTCAGCAAATGCTCGAACGCGCCGACAAGAATGTCAGCCTTGGTCGGGAAGTGATGCGTTTGGGCGCCACGCGATACTTGCGCGCGGGTCGAGATCAGCGGCGTCGACAGCCGCTCATAGCCGACCTCGGACAACACATCGAGCGCGGCCTCGCAGAGACGCCGGCGCATCTCCGTGCTCCGAACCTGGAGGCGCCGGATCTTGGGGGGAGGAGCATGGTCGAGAATTGTCAATTTATTCAACGAGCCCATGTTCTTTTTATAAAAACA
>JAGRLZ010000088.1 GCA_020441545.1 Xanthobacteraceae bacterium
AGCGCCTGCCCTTCAGCGGCAGGATCGCGAACGGACCCGCGGGGAGGAAGTGTTCCTCGGCGCGGCCCTCGTGGTCGCGCTCGTGGCCGACGGTGACGACGATGCCGGACTGGTCGTAGTCCCAGCCATGGGTGGCGATGCCGGCGCGCTCGCGCAGCCGCGACTTCGCGCCGTCGGCGGCGACCAGCAGGCTGGCGTCGATGGTGTCGCCGTCGGCCAGCGTGACGCGGATGCCGTCGCCGTGCAGCTCCGAGCCGGTCACGGCGGTGGCGCGCAAGGATACGCCTTCGGCCTCGGCGCGCCCGGCCAGCGCGTCGATCAGCAGGCGGTTCTCCACCATGTGGGCGAACGGCTCGCCCGGCTCGACCTCGCCGGCGAAGGTCAGGAAGGTCGGCCGCGTCGCGTCCGCGAGCCTGGAGTCGGTCACCACCATGTCGAGGATGGGTTGCGACTGCGGCCCGACCTCATCCCACACCCCGAGGGTCTCGAACAGCCGGCGGCAGGCGGCGACGATCGCGGTGGCGCGCGGATCGCGGCTCGGCCGCATCGCCAGCGCCGGGTCGGCGACGACCACCGGCACCGTCGTGCCGAGCCCCTGGCGCATTGCCACCGCCAGCGCCAGCCCGGCGAAGGCGCCGCCGCAGATCACGATGCTCTTGTGTTCGGCCATCTCAGTTGTCCCGCTTCATCCCAGCCTGCCCGATCCCGTCCACCGATCCCGGCTCACCCGATCCCGGCTCACCAACGGCTCGGTTTCGGCCGCACTTGCCACAGCCTTATAGCTGGGCGAAACAGGTTTCCCAAACAAGGCTTGCGGAACCTGCCGGGACGTCATTTCGAGGCGCGAACCCGCAATGACGGCGAGCGACGGGGCGCAGCTGCGAATCGAAAGCCATTTCATGTCCAAGAGCCTGAACGACCTCATCACCCTTCTCGACCTCGAACAGATCGAGGTGAACCTGTTCCGCGGCGTCAACCTGCACAAGAACCGGCAGCGCGTGTTCGGCGGACAGGTGATCGGGCAGGCGCTGGTGGCGGGGTGCCGCACCGTCGAAACCATCATGCCGCATTCGCTGCATTGCTATTTCATCCTGCCGGGCGATCCGCAGATTCCGATCGTCTATCAGGTCGAGCGGCTGCGCGACGGCAAGAGCTATGCCACCCGGCGCATCACCGCCGTCCAGCACGGTGCTGCGATCTTCGAGATGATGGTGTCGTTCCACGCCGTGGAGGAAGGCGTGTTCGACCATCAGGAGAAGATGCCGGACGTGCCGACGCCGGACCAGCTCACCGCCGAGGACATCCTCAAGCTGCCGATCTTCCGCGAGCCGTCCGAGAAGATGACGGAATTCGTCCGCCGCTATTACCAGTCGGACCGGCTGGTGGAGATGCGCGCGGTCGAATTCGGCCGCTATTTCGGCGAGAAGGTCGAGGACGGCCGTATCCATATCTGGTTCCGCGCGCCGCAGCACCTGCCCGACGATCCGGCGCTGCATATCTGCGCGCTGGCCTATGCGTCCGACTATTCGCTGCTCGACGTGTCGGTGTCGCGCTACGGCCGCTCGCTGTTCAACAAGGACATGATGCCGGCGAGCCTCGACCACGCGATGTGGTTCCATCGCCCGTTCCGCGCCGACGAGTGGCTGCTCTACGCGCAGGATTCGCCGAGTTCGCAGGACGGGCGCGGCCTGACGCGGGGCCAGATCTTCCGCAGCGACGGCACCCTGGTGGCGTCGGTGGCGCAGGAAGGCTCGGTGCGGGTGCGCCGCAAGGCGTTCTGAACCACCCGCTCAGCGAGGCATCACCGCTCCACCAGCTCGGTCTGCGATGCCAGCCACTGCATCATCCAGCGATATGCCCACGGAATCGGGATGATGAAGGAGGCGGCGATGATGGTCACGATGGCGCGCCAGAGAAAATCGAGCCCGCTGCCGTTGAACACCACGGCGCGGCGCGTGCCCTGGATGTTGGCGCAGAGCCATCGCGTCCAGGCGGTATAGACCCAGGCCCAGCCGATGATGGTGAAGATCGAGACGATCCCCAGCAAGGTCCAGCCGAGATAGGCCCAGACCGAGCCGGAGAAGCCGAGCCCGAGCGGGCGCCCGTCGGTCGCCAGGTTGGCGATCAGCCATTTGACGAACAGCCAGTACAGCACCACCTGGACCAGGATCGACAGGTTGCCGATCACTTCGCTGCCGGTCATGGCGAGCGCGACTATCACCACCACGCCGCCGAAGAACCAGGGCACGATGGTCATCGCCGTGCCCTCGAAGCTGAGGTTCGGCCGGCCCGGCACCTGGACGTGGGGCGCCAGCCATTTCAGGTACCAGACCAGGACCCATGGCAGCGGGATGACGAAAAACGAGCACAGCATCAGCACGATGCTGCGCCAGGTGAAATCCCAGATGCCGAAATCGATCCCCAGCGATCCGGACCCCGGTGATCCGGACCGGAGGCCGCCGCGCGCCATCGTGTCCCGCCTCTGCGGGGCGCCCGGCGGGGTCGGCGGCGCGGGCTGGGCGATCCGGTCCGGGATCAGTCCGGGGACGTCGCCGGCGCGCTGCCAGCCGGACATGCCCTCGGTCCAGACGAAGGTGGCCGCGCTCACCTTTCCGCCGGCGATGAAATCGCGCAACTGGCTTTCGGGATAGGGGCCGAGCTGCTTGTCGCCTTCGGCAAAGAACCAGACGCGGTCCGTCATGCTGTCTCCTCTGGGCTGGAAGCCGGTGGATCGGTCGATGGCGAACGCCAACGTCGCAGGGGGCTTCGTCAGTTGTCGGGGAAGTCTACACCGATGTTCACGAAAATTCGTTGGTCGGACCGCCCTCCCCACAGAAACCGGCTTATGTTCGGCGCGCGATCCGGCTAAAACCCCGGGATCGGGTCCGGGACAGCATTGGAAACGGGATCATGAAGCTTGTCGTTGCGATCATCAAACCCTTCAAGCTCGACGAGGTGCGCCAGGCACTGACCGAGATCGGCGTGCATGGCATGACCGTCACCGAGGTCAAGGGCTATGGCCGTCAGAAGGGCCACACCGAAGTCTATCGCGGCGCCGAATATGTGGTGAATTTCCTGCCGAAGCTGCGCATCGAGGTCGCGGTCGGCTCGGATATCGCCGATGAGGTGGTGCGGCTCATCACCGCCAGCGCCCGCACCGGGCAGATCGGTGACGGCAAGATCTTCGTCACGCCGCTCGACCACGCCATGCGCATCCGCACCGGCGAAACCGACACCGACGCGCTGTAGCACCGAACGGCACGTCATCCGGACAACGATTGGCAGAACGGCGCGGGACGGACCGAACGGACCGCGCGGGGCTTTGGGGAAACGCGATGAGAGGTCATTTCAGGCGTGCGGCCGGCCGGACCGCGGCGGGCGCGATCGCGGTTGCCATGGCGATGCAGGCGGCCCCGGCCGCCGCGCAGGCCACGGCCGCGGCTCCGCCCTCGACCATCAGCGCCGCCGACACCGCATGGATGATCGTCGCCACCGCCTTCGTGCTGATGATGACGATCCCGGGGCTGGCGCTGTTCTATTCCGGCATGGTGCGCAAGAAGAACGTGCTGGCGACCATGGCGCAGAGTTTTGCGGCGGTGGCGCTGATCTCGGTGCTGTGGGTGGCGTTCGGCTACTCGCTGACCTTCGGCGGCGACGGGCGCTGGCTCGGCTCGCTCGACCGCGTCTTCCTCGCCGGCATGACCATGGATACCGTCAATCCGGCGGCGAAGACGATTCCGGAAGCGCTGTTCATGCTCTACCAGATGACCTTCGCGGTGATCACCGTGGCGCTGGTCGCCGGCTCGGTCGCCGATCGCATGAAGTTCTCGGCCTATCTCCTGTTCTCGGTCGGCTGGTTCGTGCTGGTCTATATCCCGCTGGCGCATTGGGTGTGGGGCGGCGGCTTCCTCGGCCAGGCCGGCGTGCTGGATTTCGCCGGCGGTACCGTGGTGCATCTCAGCGCCGGCATCGGCGGGCTGGTGGCGGCGGTGGTGCTCGGCCAGCGCCACGGCTACGGCCATGACAACCTGTCACCGTTCGACCTGTCGCTGGCGGTGATCGGCACCGGCCTGTTGTGGGTCGGCTGGTTCGGCTTCAACGGCGGCTCGGCGCTCGGCGCCAATGCGCGCGCGGTCTATGCCATCACCGCGACCCACCTTGCCGCCTGTGCCGGCGCGCTGACCTGGGGCGCGATCGAGTGGAAGACCCGGCGCAAGCCGTCGGTGCTGGGCATGATCTCGGGCGCGGTGGCCGGGCTCGGCACCATCACCCCGGCTTCCGGCTTCGTCGCGCCGTGGCACGGCCTCGTCATCGGGGTGATCGCCGGCATCGTCTGCTACTGGGCCTGCACCTATCTCAAGCACCGCTTCGCCTATGACGACTCGCTGGACGTGTTCGGCGTTCATGGCATCGGCGGCCTGATCGGCACGCTGCTGGCCGGCGTCTTCGCGGTCCATGCCATCGGCGGCACGTCCGGCCTGCTCGAGGGTCATCCGCAGCAGCTCCTGATCCAGCTCTACGGCGTGGCGGTGACGCTTGTATGGTCAGCCGCGGCCACCTTCGTGCTGCTCAAGGCGGTCGATGCGCTGGTGCCGCTGCGGGTCACCCGCGACCACGAGCTGCAGGGCCTCGACATCACCCAGCACGGCGAGGCATTGCAGTAAGCCGTGACCTGCCTGCCCAGATCGGCGGCAGCAATATGGCCCCAATCTGTCGTGCCTTATTTTTAGGCATGTCCGGTCAGACATTGAGCGGAGCCCCGTCACGGGGCCGCCGCCGCCGTCGCGGCTGTCCGAAACCCATCGCCATTTCAGACAATTAGAACGCTTTCCCGGGGTTGGCACGGGACTTGATTCCCTATGGCCGGGCTGGGACCGCAGCGCAGCATTCCGCGCGGGGGTCCGGCGACCAGATGGCCGGCGTCCCGGCCCGACCAATACGGGGAAAGCGTAATGAAAATCGTCATGGCGATCATCAAGCCATTCAAGCTCGAGGAGGTCCGGGATGCCCTGACCTCGATCGGCATCCACGGACTGACCGTCACCGAGGTGAAGGGCTACGGCCGGCAGAAGGGGCACACCGAGATCTATCGCGGTGCCGAATACGCCGTCAGCTTCCTGCCCAAGGTCAAGATCGAGGTGGCGGTGCCGTCCGATCAGGTCGACGGCGCCATCGGCGCCATCGTCGGCGCGGCCAAGACCGGCCAGATCGGCGACGGCAAGATCTTCGTCACGCCGCTCGACCACGCCGTGCGCATCCGCACCGGCGAAGCCGATGCCGCCGCCCTCTGACATCCGCGCCCGCATTCTTTCATTTCAGGAGTACGACACATGACATTCAACCGTCCTGCCCGCGCGGGATTGATGGCCGCCGCCGGCCTTCTCTGCCTCATCGGATTGTCCGACGGCGCGCTGGCCCAGGCCGCCGCGGCCGCCGCCCCGCCGCCCAAGATCGATTCCGGCGACACCGCGTGGATGCTGACCTCCACCGCGCTGGTGCTGATGATGACCATTCCCGGCCTGGCGCTGTTCTACGGCGGCATGGTGCGCAAGAAGAACGTGCTGGCCACGGTGATGCAGAGCTTCGCCATCACCTGCCTGATGACCGTCCTCTGGATGGTGATCGGCTATAGCTGGGCCTTTTCCGAGGGCTCCAGCTTCATCGGCGGCGCGTCGCGCTTCATGCTGATGGGCATGGGCGTCGATTCCACCGTGGGCGCGGCGGCGACCATCCCCGAATCGGTGTTCATGTGCTTCCAGATGACCTTCGCCATTATCACGCCGGCGCTGATCTGCGGCGCCTTCGCGGACCGCATGAAGTTCTCGGCGATGATGTGGTTCATGGGCCTGTGGTCGCTGCTGGTCTATTCCCCGGTCGCCCACTGGGTGTGGGGCGGCGGCTTCCTCGGCGGTCTCGGCGTGCTCGACTTCGCCGGCGGCACCGTGGTTCACATCAATGCCGGCGTGGCGGGCCTGGTCTGCGCCCTGGTGCTCGGCAAGCGCAAGGGCTACGGCACCGAGAACATGGCGCCGCACAACCTCGTGCTCACCGTGATCGGCGCTGCGCTGCTGTGGGTCGGCTGGTTCGGCTTCAACGCCGGTTCGGCGGTGAGCGCGGGCGGCCAGGCCGGCATGGCGATGGCGGTGACGCAGATCGCGACCGCCGCCGCGGCGCTGGCCTGGATGTTCGTGGAATGGGCGCTGCGCGGCAAGCCCAGCGTGCTCGGCATCTGTTCGGGCGCGGTGGCGGGGCTGGTCGCCATCACGCCGGCCTCGGGCTTCGTCGACCCGACCGGCGCGCTGGCCATCGGCATCCTCGCCGGCATCGGCTGCTACTGGGGCGCCACCAGCCTCAAGCACATGATGCGCTACGACGACAGCCTCGATGCCTTCGGCGTCCACGGCGTCGGTGGCATCATCGGCGCGATCCTCACCGGCGTGTTCGCCCGCACCGCCATCAACAAGGCCGGCACCGGCCTGATCGACGGCAACGCCCACCAGGTGGTGGTGCAGGTCTACGGCGTGCTGGCCACGGTGGTCTATGACGCCATCGTCACCCTCATCATCCTGCTCGTCATCAAGGCGGTGATCGGCCTGCGGGTCAGCGAGGAGCAGGAGCGCGAGGGCCTCGACATCACCCAGCACGGCGAGGTGGTGCAGTAGCCGGGCTGTCCTCCAGGCGGCGTGCCCCGCGTGGCGCGCCGCCGAGCGGCCGGACACGTCTCTTTCCTCCCAAGCCTCTCCGGCCGTCATTCGGCCCCGGCGCAAGCCGGGGCTTCTTTTATCCCGGATAAAAAGACAGGCGTTCAGGCGGCGTCGGGCGCGATCAGCGTCACATCCGGGAAATAGCCGCGATAGCGTTGCGCATCGCGTGTCAGCAACGGAAGCCGCTCGATCTCGGCATGGGCGCCAATGAAAAAGTCAGGCAGCACGCTGGTTCGTGGACCGCCGGCCGCGCGATAGCGCGCGAACGCCTTACCGGCCAGAAACAGCGCCGCGCGCGGGGTCGGCAATACGATGAGATCCGCCCTGCTCAGGGCCTCCTCGAAGCGTCCGATGTCGCGATAACGGATCGACGTTTCGGCATAGACCGCATCGTTGATGAACAAAGGTCCGGTGAGCGCCGCGTCCTCCAGTCGTGCGGCGGACCAGTCGAACCAGACCGGATCGTCCGAGACGATATCGATCAGGACATTGGAATCGACCAGCGTCACGCGATCATTCCCCGCGAGTCATTTCCATGATCTGGTCGGTGGAAAGGCCAGGCCCTGCATGGCCGCGCAGGGCCTCGAACCGGCTCCCCGGCGGCTTCCCATCGGCGGGCACGAGGACGATGCTGCCGTCGGCCGCGCGCTTGAACTCGACCTTGCTGCCGGGCTTGAGGCCGAGATGGTCGCGGATCGGCTTGGGAATGGTGACCTGGCCCTTTTGCGTGATCGTGGTGGCCATGATTGCCTCCGAAGTAATACTGGCTTGATATATGGTAATACTCTCCGCGTTGTCGAGTCGATGATGCCTGCCGGCGCGGATAGGCACATTGGAACCGCCTCCGGCGCTCGATGGTTAATCGGGCCTTAACCTCGCCGTACCTATGGTAGGCATTCGTTTCGCCCGATGCTCGCCGGTTGAGCACGGGTTTCCGTGAAAGTGCTGGCGTTTCCAGATGGTTATCTCCGCGACACCCCATGCGGCGCAGGGCGCATCCGCGGCCGGCGGCGGCCCGCGCTCGCCGTTTGCGCGGCTGGCCGAGCTGATCGCGCCCTACGAGCCCGGCAAGACCCTGATCGCGATGTCGCTGGGCGAGCCGCAGCACCCGATTCCCGCCTTTGTCGGCCCGGTGCTGGCGCGCCACGTCAACGACTTCGGCCGCTATCCGATCGCAAAGGGAATCGAGCCGTTCCGTGCGGCCGCGAGCGCCTGGCTGACCCGGCGCTTCGCGCTGCCCCGCGCCGTCGATCCCGACACCGAGGTGCTGGTGCTGAACGGCAGCCGCGAGGGGCTGTTCCTCGCCGCGCTCGCGGCGGCGCGCGCGGTGCCGCCGCGGCAGGGCCGCTCGGCGATCCTGATGCCGAACCCGTTCTATCCGGCCTATGGCGCCGGCGCGCAGGGCGCCGATTGCGAGCCGATCCTGCTGCCGGCCACCCGCGCCAACGGCTTTCTGCCCGATCTCGACGCGCTCGATGCCGCGACGCTGTCGCGCACGGTGGCGTTCTATCTGGCCTCGCCCGCCAACCCGCAAGGCGCGGTCGCCTCGCCCGAATATTGCGCGCGGCTGGTCCGGCTGGCGCAGCATTACGGCTTCATGGTGCTGGCCGACGAATGCTATTCGGAAATCTATACCCGCGAGGCGCCCGGCAGCATGCTGCAGGCGGCGGGGCCCGGTTTCGCCAATGTGGTCGCGTTCCAGTCGCTGTCGAAGCGCTCCAACCTGCCCGGCCTGCGGGTCGGCTTCGCCGCCGGCGATGCCGGCTTCCTCCATGCCTTCCATGAATTGCGCAACGTCGCCGCCCCGCAGGTGCCGGTGCCGCTGCAGCAGGTGGCGGTGGCGGCCTATCACGACGAGGCCCATGTCGAGGAGAACCGCCGGCTGTACCGGCTGAAATTCGACCTCGCCGACGAAATCCTCGGCGGCCGCTTCGGCTATGTGCGGCCGGCAGGCGGCTTCTGCCTGTGGCTCGACGTCTCGGCCCATGGCGGCGACGAGGCCGCCACCGTGAAACTCTACAGGGAGGGCGGCGTGCGCGTGATCCCGGGCAGCTACCTGGCGCGCCCGCAGGCCGATGGCTCGAACCCCGGCGCCGGATATATCCGTGTCGCCATGGTCCAGGACAGCGAAACGACCGCCGAGGGGTTGCGCCGGCTGGTCGAGACTTTCGAATAGTCGCGGGGGCGCGTGAACATGCCAGCGATCGAACGTGTCATTCCCATCGTCGGGCACCTGCCCGAGCCGGTGCGCGAGATGCTCGCGCGGCAGGTGCGCGCGCTCTCCGGCCTCGGCCTGATCGCGCTCTCCGGCGTCGCCGCCGCGGCGCTGATGACCTGGTCGGTGCAGGATCCGAGCCTCAGCCACGCCACCTCGCGGCCGATCCAGAACGTGATCGGCTATCCCGGCGCGATCGGCGCCGACCTGCTGATGCAGATTCTCGGCCTCGGCGCGGTGATGATGATCCTCACCGTCGCGGTGTGGGGCTGGCGCATGCTGACGGCGCGGCCGTTCGACCGCGAGCCGCTGCGCATCGCCTGCTGGATCCTGTGCACGGTGTTCGCCGCCGGCTTCGCGAGCTGCTGGCCCCATGGCGGCAAGTGGCCGCTGCCGACCGGGCTCGGCGGCGTGGTCGGCGATGCGCTGCTGCGCGCGCCCATGGTGGCGTTCGGTTCGCCCGGCCTGCTGTATCGCGCGATTCTCGGCGTCGTTCTGCTGGCCGCGATGGCCGTGGCCTTTCTTTACGCCGCCGGTCTCGGCGCCAAAGAGCGTGAGGAGAGCGAGGCGCTCGACGACATCGCGGAGATGGCGGCCGAGGACTATTCCGACGATCGCCGCTCGGCGATGCTCGGCTTCATGGTCCATGCGCTGATGAGCGCCAAGGCGCGGCTCGGCCGGATGCTGGTGCTGGCCTATCGCGCGCTGGTGGCGAGCGGCGCGACCGGGAAAGCCGCGCGCTTCGAGCGGCAGGAGCCGACCCTCGATGGCCGCCGGGCGCCGCCGATCGCGCCGCGCGACGAGGAGGACGACGAGGCGATCGACGACACCGGGGAGGATGACGACTACGACGACGAGGAGGTCGAGGACGACGAGGAGGAGGAAGACGAAGCCCCCGTCGCCCGCGCGCCGCGCAGGAAGCCGGCGCCGCGCGCCGCCGCGCGCAAGAGCAATTTCGATCTGCCGTCCGTCAACGTGCTGGCCGCGCCGAAGGCATCGGACCGCGTCTCGCTCAGCAAGAGCGAACTGGAAACCAATTCGCGCATGCTGGAAGGCGTGCTGCAGGATTTCGGCGTGCGCGGCGAGATCGTCAAGGCCAGCCCCGGCCCCGTCGTCACGCTGTACGAGCTGGAGCCGGCGCCCGGCATCAAGTCGTCGCGCGTCATCGGCCTCGCCGACGACATCGCGCGCTCGATGAGCGCGCTGTCGGCGCGCGTCGCGGTGGTGCCCGGCCGCAACGCCATCGGCATCGAATTGCCCAACGCCAAGCGCGAGAAGGTCTACCTGCGCGAGATCCTGACCGCGAAGGAAGCGGAGGAATCGACCGCCAAGCTGCCGCTGTGCCTGGGCAAGAACATCGGCGGCGAGTCGATCATCATCGACCTGGCGCGCACGCCGCACATGCTGATCGCCGGCACCACCGGCTCGGGCAAGTCGGTCGCCATCAACACCATGATCCTGTCGCTGGTCTACCGGCTGCGGCCCGATCAGTGCCGCCTCATCATGGTCGATCCGAAGATGCTCGAACTGTCGGTCTATGACGGCATTCCGCATCTGCTGACGCCGGTGGTGACCGATCCGAAGAAGGCCGTCGTCGCGCTGAAGTGGGCCGTGCGCGAGATGGAGGAGCGCTACAAGAAGATGGCCAAGCTCGGCGTGCGCAACATCGACGGCTACAACGCGCGGCTCGCCGAGGCGCGCAGGACCGGCGAGGAGCTGACGCGCACGGTGCATACCGGCTTCGACAAGGAAACCGGCAAGGCGATCTACGAGGAGGAGAAGCTCGAGCTCGATCCGCTGCCCTATATCGTCATCATCGTCGACGAAATGGCCGACCTGATGATGGTGGCGGGCAAGGACATCGAGGGCGCGGTGCAGCGGCTGGCGCAGATGGCGCGCGCCGCCGGCCTCCACGTCATCCTGGCGACGCAGCGTCCGTCGGTCGACGTCATCACCGGCACCATCAAGGCCAATTTCCCGACCCGCATCTCCTTCCAGGTCACCTCGAAGATCGACTCACGCACCATTTTGGGCGAAATGGGCGCCGAGCAGCTGCTCGGCCAGGGCGACATGCTCTACATGGCCGGCGGCGGCCGCGTCTCCCGCGTCCACGGCCCGTTCGTCTCCGACGAGGAGGTCGAGAAGGTGGTGCGCCACCTCAAGACGCAAGGCCAGCCGGAATATCTCGAGGCGGTCACCGCCGAGGAACCGGCCGAGGGCGAGGACGGCGCGGTGTTCGATTCCACCGGCATGGGGGGCGACGGCGGCGGCGACCTGTTCCAGCAGGCGGTGGCGATCGTCAAGCGCGACCGCAAGGCGTCGACCAGCTATATCCAGCGCCGGCTGCAGATCGGCTACAACCGCGCCGCCTCGCTGATGGAGCGCATGGAACTCGAAGGCATCGTCGGCGCCGCCAACCATGCCGGCAAGCGCGAGATCCTGATCGAGGAAGAGGAGAGCCCCTATTGATGCAGGACAATCGCGCCTGACGTGCCGCCTCCTTTCGAGGTCGCGAAATCGCCACAGCTTTCCACTAGCGGGACACCCACCGAACCAGCATTGGATAGAGCCCTGACCAGCCAGCACGATATCCGGTCCGCCCATCGCGGCGGCCGCTCACCCCTCATCGCCTCCGGCTGGATCGCGGCAGCAATGGCGGCGGCGCTGATGTGGCCTGTGGCGCAGGCCGTGGCCACGCCGATGCCGAAGCCCGCGCCGAGATCGGCCGTGTCGCAGGCCGCCGCGCCGAAACAGCTGACGCCCCCCGAGCCGGTCATTCCCGATCCGCGCAGGCGGCCGGCCGGCGGATTGTTCGTCAGCTTCGACGCCAAGCAGAAGGCCGAGGCCGCCAAGGTCAGCGCTTATCTGTCGTCGGTGCAGGTGATGAGCGGCAGTTTCGTGCAGGTCGGCCCGGACGGCAGCCGCACCACCGGCGACTTCTACATGCAGAAGCCCGGCCGCATCCGCTTCGAATACGATGCGCCGAGCCCGATCTCGATCGTGTCCGACGGCTCCTCGGTGGTGGTGCGCGACCGCAAGCTGGCGACGCAGGACGTCTATCCGCTGTCGCAGACGCCGCTGCGCTACCTGCTGTCGGACCGCATCGACCTGATGCGCGACACCAAGGTGGTCGGCATCACCTCGGACGAGCTCTACAACAGCATCACGCTGGAGGAGCAGAACCCGCTGGTCGGCACCAGCCGGCTGATGCTGATGACCGACGCCAAGACCAACCAGCTCAAGCAGTGGACCATCACCGATCCGCAGGGTTACGACACCACGGTCGCGGTCTACAACCTCGATACCAAGAACAGGCCCGATCCGAGCATGTTCAAGATCGACTACACCAACTACGCCACGCCGAACAATTGAGACCGCCGCCTCGGACGCGAGAGGCGTCATCGCCGGGCTCGACCCGCCTGCGGGCCGAATCCCCTTCGGCGCGGCGAAGGCCCGATGATCCATCCCTTTCGCAAAAAATCCCAAGCCCTCCGCAAAAACCCCAAGGGTAAAGTCAAGGGTCGAATATCGATGGATACGCGGGTCAAGCTTGCGTATGACGACATGCAACCCTGTCGACGTCCTGCCACACATCCATGCGCCTCACCCTCACCACCTGGAATATCAATTCGGTGCGCCTGCGCATCGAGCTCGTCGCCAAGTTCATCAAGGCGGCGCGGCCGGACGTGCTGTGCCTGCAGGAAACCAAGTGTCCCGATGACGCCTTTCCGCTGAAGCGGTTCAAGCGGCTCGGCTACGAGCACGTCGCGCTCAACGGCCAGAAGGGCTATCACGGCGTCGCCATCGTCTCGAAGCTGCCGTTCGATACGACCGACATCCGCACCTTCTGCGACAGGCCGGACTCGCGCCATATCTCGGTGGCGCTCGGCGAGCGGGCCAGTCTCGCCGCGCCGATCGTGCTGCATAATTTCTACGTGCCGGCCGGCGGCGACATCCCCGACCCGTCGGTCAATCCGAAGTTCGAGCACAAGCTGCAATTCCTCGACGAGATGCGCGACTGCGCGCCGCTGCATCCCAACGGTGACGACCGCCACATCCTGGTCGGCGATCTCAACGTCGCGCCGCACGAGCACGATGTGTGGTCGCACCGGCAGATGCTCAAAATCGTCTCGCACACGCCGGTCGAGACCGAGAAGCTGCTGGCGGTGCAGACCTGCGGCCGCTGGTACGATGTCGCGCGGGAGCGGATTCCGCTGTCGGAAAAGGTCTACACCTGGTGGAGCTATCGCGCCGCCGACTGGGCGGCGGCCGATCGCGGCCGCCGGCTCGACCACATCTGGGTGTCGGAAGCCTTGCGCGGCACGGTGCGGGACTTCCGCATCACCCGCGACGCGCGCGGCTGGGAGCGGCCGTCGGACCACGTGCCGGTGACGGCGGTGTTCGACGTTTAGAGCCATTTCCGTTCCGCTTCCATCGGAACGGGGCTCTCTATCCTTGTTTTAACGCGTTTTCCTGACGCGAGCCGGCACCCACTTCGCTCGAAAACGCTTTAGGCAGGTTGTTGAAAAACGCGCCGTGGTCATTCCGGACGCCGCGTAGGCGACGATCCGGAATCCGGCACCGGCTGGCTCAGCCGATCAGCCGGGCGCCGACCAGCACCAGGTCGCTGGCGGCCTGGCTGGTGCGGCTGGCGAAGGCGTCGCGCAGGCGCCGCGCGCCGTCCGGCTCGCTTTCCAGCACGCGCTGGAACAGGGTGCGGGTGATGCGGATCGCCGAAGCGAATTCCAGGGCGATTGCGGTCGCCGGCCGCTGCATCGGCACGATCAGCGCCAGTTCGCCGATCAGCGATCCGGCACCGGCGGTAATGTCGGGCTGGGTGCCGTCGGCGAAACTGACGCGGAAGCTGCCGCGCTGCACGACGTAGCCGCAATCGGCCGGCTCGCCGGCGCGGAACAGCACCGACCCGCGCGCGAATTCCTGCTGCTCGGAGCCGATCGCCAGCACGCGGATCGCCGCATTGCCCAACACGTGGAATGTCGGGACGCGGTCGAGCAGGATGACGTCGTCTTCAATCGACATGAAGGTCACGAAGCGGATCGCGTGGTGACGGCCCAACGGACGCCGCGCGGCGGAGGCCGCGCGCGAATCGCTGCCGTCACCGTATCACGATCACGGCACCAGCTTGTAGCCGCCGGCTTCGGTGACGAGGATCTCGGGGCTCGCCGCATCGGCCTCGATCTTCTGGCGCAGCCGGTAAATATGTGTTTCCAGCGTATGGGTGGTGACGCCGGAATTGTAGCCCCACACCTCCTGCAGCAGCGTCTCGCGCGACACCGGCTGCTGGCCGGCGCGATAGAGGAAGCGCAGGATCGCGGTTTCCTTCTCGGTGAGCCGCACCTTCTTGCCGCTGGTGGTGGTCAGCATCTTGGAGCCGGGGCGGAAGCTGTAGGGCCCGACCGAGAACACCGCGTCCTCGCTGGCCTCGTGCTGGCGCAGCTGCGCGCGAATCCGCGCCAGCAGCACCGCGAAGCGGAACGGCTTCACCACGTAGTCGTTGGCGCCGGATTCGAGGCCGAGGATGGTGTCGGAATCGGTATCGTGCCCGGTCAGCATGATGATCGGGGCCTTGAAGCCGTTCTTGCGCAGCGAGCGCACCACCTCGCGGCCGTCGGTGTCGGGCAGGCCGACATCCATCAGCACCAGGTCGGGGGAATCGGTGCGGGCGGCGGAGGCGCCCTTGGCGCCGGTGTCGACCGCGGATGCCTCGAACTCCTCGTGCAAGGAAAGCTGCTCGACCAGCGTGTCGCGCAGGTCGGTGTCATCGTCCACGATCAGAATCTTGCGGGCATTGGCCATGTGACGGCAATCCTTCGAACCGCGCCGCAGGAAAAGGCGCGCATGACTTCACGGATCACAGATAGGATCGATCCGGCCTTGGAACCAGTTACCGATTCGCAATCAAACTGTAATCTAGCTGAAAACGCGCCATACGGCGCCGGTTTGCGCCGTTACGGAGGCCGCGCCGCTTCTGGCGGCGCCCTGCGCGGCAGGCATGGAATCGCGATCCGGGATGAAAAGCATAGCCAGTTCAAGCTCTTGCAAAAAGGAACGGCCGCTGTCGCGGCTGCGGGTCCGCGCCATGGCCGGCAATCCCAGCCGCGGCTGGCTGATTGCCGGGCAGCGGGCGATTCCGGTCGCTCTCGGGCGCGGCGGCATCCGCGCCAACAAGCGCGAGGGCGACGGCGCGACGCCGCGCGGCAGCTTTCGCCCGTTGCGACTGTGGTGGCGGGTGGACCGCTGGCCGCGGCCGCGCACGCCGCTGCCGGTACGGCCGATCGCGCAGCAGGATGCCTGGTGCGAGGATCCGGCCGACCGCCATTACAACCGGCCGGTGCGGCTCGCGGCCGGGCAGGGCGGCGACCGGCTGCGGCGCGACGATCACCTCTACGACTTCATCATCGAAATCGACCACAATGTCCGGCCGCGCGTCGCGGGGCGCGGCAGCGCGGTGTTCCTGCACCTGGCGCGGGACAATTTCGGCCCCACCGCCGGCTGCGTGGCGATGACGCGGGCTTCGATGTTGTGGCTGTTGTCGCGGATCGGCCCGGCAACCCGGATCGAGATCGGGTAGGGCGGCCTGGGGTCTGATTCGCATACGTTGAATCAGACCCGCCGTTTATCTTTTTGCAGGCTCCGGTGCGAACCCGGAATCCAGCCACACTGACTTTCTTCGGGTTTGCCGGATTCCGGATCGCCGCCTACGAGGCGTCCGGAATGACGACAGAGAGAGCCGGCTCACGCGATCGCGCGGGCTTCCTCCGGCAGCATGATCGGGATGCCGTCGCGGATCGGATAGGCCAGCCTGGCGGCGCGCGAGACCAGCTCCTGTCGCGCGGCGTCGTATTCGAGCGGTCCCTTGGTGACCGGGCACACCAGGATCTCCAGCAGCTTCGGGTCGACCGTGGGCTCGTTGCGGTCGTGGGGCGTGGTCATCGTCATCTCCGGCGTGGGCTCCTGATTCCTTATCACACCTTGCGGGGCTGGCGACGGTCTTGCGGCACCGTAATCCGGATCAGTTCCGTGATCGCGTCCTGCTGTTGCTGTCGCGCAAGTGGCTGGTCGCTCAGCGCGAAGCCGACAAAGGCCCAGTAGAGAATCCGCGCCCGCGCCCGCGCCTGCGCTAGCGGCAATCCGGCTTTCGCCAGAAGCCCCGCGATGTAGGAGACCCGCCGGCGGTCGATCGCATCCATCGCCTTGCGCGCCAGCGGCTCGTGCATGGCCCAGCCTCGGATCGCGGCTTCCGTCGCCAGCCGCGCGTCGAACGCGGTCCGGATCAGGCGCCGCAAGGCGTCCTCGCTGCGGCCTTCGGTTTCGAGGGAGGCGATGACGCGCTCGGCCGCGACCTCGCGCCAATAGTCGAGCAACGCCGCATGGAAGGCGGCGACGTCGGCGAAGTGCCAATAGAAGCTGCCGCGCGATACGCCCATGGCTTTCGCCAGCGGCTCGGCCTTCAGCGCCATAAAGCCGCTCGTCGTCAACGTCTTGAGGCCCTGTTTGAGCCAGTCCCTGGCTGAAAGCTGATCCGTCATGCTGTCACCATACATAACTGTATTGACGGACGCAAAGCCCGGGCGTATAGACCATACATATATGTATGGAGCATCCGATGCAGGACATCTTCCTTCAGGTCGCAGGCGTGGCCGCGATCATCGTTGCGCTGATCCATGCGGTCTTGAGCGAAACCAGGCTTTTCCCGCACGTCACCGTGACGCCACCGCGGTTGCGATTGCTGGTGCGGCTGGTCTGGCATTGCAGCACCGTGGCGTGGATCGCGGGCGGTGTCCTGCTGATCGCGACACCGTATTTCGAATCGCAGACGGCGCGGCACTGGATCGTGGTGACGATGGTGGCGAACTATCTGTTCGCGACCATCGCCAACGCCTGGGCGACGCGCGGCCGGCACTTCGGCTGGGTCCTGCTCGGCGCGGTGTCGGTGCTGGCAATCGCGGGCTACTGAAGGGCCGTGCTTGCAGGGAAACGTGGATTCACTGCAGCGGCGGATCGCCGCTGGTGCGCTTCTTGGCGAGATCCATCTCGGTCACCGCGACCAGGATCTCGGCGCGGGTCTTGAGGTCGGGCGCTTCCAGCATCGCCTGCTTCTCGGCGACGCCGTAGGGCGACATCATCGCCAGCGCATTGACCAGCGCCTCGTTGGGCGCCTTCTCGATTCCGTCCCAGTCGGCCTTGAGATTGTTGGCCTTGAGAAACGCGGTCAGCGCCGACAGCAGCGCGGCGCGGTCGACATCCTCCTCGCCCTTGCGCGCGGTGAAATCGTCGACGAAGGGAAAGAAGTCCACCCTGCACTGACGATACGGGGTCAGCACCCGCGGCTCCTCGACCACCCGGAAGCGCGCCACGCCGGTGAGCTCGAGGATGTAGCGGCCGTCGCCGGATTCGGCGAGCTGGGTGATGCGCCCGACGCAGCCGACATGGAACAGCACCGGCCGCTCGGCATCCGGCGAATGCGAATCGTCCGGCTGGATCATGCCGATCAGCCGGTGGCCGTCGCGCAGGGCGTCGTCGACCATGGCGAGATAGCGCGGCTCGAAGATGTTGAGCGGCATCTGGCCGCGCGGCAGCAGCAACGCCCCCGGCAGCGGAAACACCGGGATCACCTCGGGCAGTTCGGCGGGTCCGCGATATTCGGCGTTGATCGGCATGGCCGCTCCGGCCGGTCAGGAGAACAGGATGGTCGACAACCGCTTGCGGCCTTCGACGGTGGCGTCGTCGTCGCCGCCCCATGCCTCGAAGAACTGCACGAGCTGCTTGCGCGCGGCGTCGTCGTTCCACTTGCGGTCGCGCCGGACGATCTCCAGCAGGTGCTGGGTGGCATCGTGGCGCTTGCCGGCGGCGTTCAGCGCGGTGGCGAGGTCGAAGCGGGCCTGATGGTCGAGCGGATCGGCCGCGACCTTCTGCTCCAGCTCGGTCACCGGACCGAGCGATTTCGCCTGCTCGGCGAGGTCGAGCATGGTCTGCACCGCCTTCACCGCGGGCTCCTCGCGCCTGGCGTCCGGCACCAGCGCCAGCGTCTGCCGGGCCTGGTCGACCGCGCCGGTCTCGGCATAGCAGCGCGCCAGCCCGGCCAGGGCCGGGACATTGCCGGCATCGGCCGCCAGCACCTCGGCATAGATCGAGGCGGCGCTGCCGGCATCGCCGGCGGCCAGCGCCGCGTCGGCCTCCCCCAGCAGTTCGGCGAGGTCGCCGCCGGGGCCGGGCATGCCGGCGGTGAGCTTGTCGATGAAGGCGGTGACCTGGCTTTCCGGGACCGCGCCGAGGAAGGCGTCGACCGGTCGGCCGCCGGAAAACGCGAACACCGCCGGGATCGACTGGTTGCCGGTCTGCGAGGCGAGCTGCTGGAACACCTGCGGATGCTGGTCGATATTCATCTTCACCAGCTTGACCTTGCCCCCGGCCGCGCGCACCGCCTTTTCCAAAATCGGCGTGAGCTGCCGGCACGGGCCGCACCACGGCGCCCAGAAATCGACCAGCACCGGCTGGCGCTGGGATTCCTCGATGACGTCCGCCATGAAGGTCGGGGTGGTGGTGTCCTTGATGAGATCGGCCGCCGCCGGTGCCGCCGCGCCGTCGCCCTGATCGAGAATTGTCACGTCAGCCTCGCCTGCCTGGTTTGCCGCGCGTGGCCCGCGCGGGGATTTGCAACTTTCATTGCCTTAAATGGCGTAGCGAAGGCGGATTTGCAATCTGCGGGAACCCGATTTGCGTCGCGCGCGATCCGCCGTTGGCGACGGCGGGC
>JAGRLZ010000089.1 GCA_020441545.1 Xanthobacteraceae bacterium
GACGGCGACGGCCGCGGCGGCGCCGCGCTGTCGATGCGCGAGGTCACCGGCAAGCCGATCAAGCTGATCGGCACCGGCGAAAAGACCGACGCGCTCGAGGACTTCCATCCCGACCGCATCGCCGGCCGCATCCTCGGCATGGGCGACGTCGTTTCCCTTGTTGAGAAGGCGGCGGCGCATATCGATGCCGAGAAGGCCGCGCGCGTCGCCGAGAAGATGCGCAAGGGGCAGTTCGACCTCAACGACATGCGCGACCAGCTGCTGCAGATGGCGAAGATGGGCGGCATCGGCGGGCTGATGAGCATGATGCCCGGCATCGCCAAGATGAAGAACGAGATCGCCGCCGCCGGCGTCGATGACGGCATCCTCAAGCGCCAGATGGCGATCATCGATTCGATGACGCGGCAGGAGCGCAAGCATCCCGACATCCTGAAAGCCAGCCGCAAGAAGCGCATCGCGGCCGGCGCCGGCCAGCGCGTCGAGGATATCAACAAGCTGCTCAAGATGCACCGGAACATGGCCGACGTCATGAAGATGATGGGGTCGGGCAAGCGCGGCCCGATGGCCGGCATCGCCCGCGCCATGGGTTTTGGGGGCGGCGGGTTTGGCGGCGGCATGCCGTCGCCGGACCAGATCAAGGCGATGACCGAGAAGATGCCGAAGGGCGCCGATGGCCTGCCGCAACTGCCGAAGGACCTGCCGGCGGGCTTGCGCGGCGGCCTGCCGAATTTGCCCGGCCTCACCGGCTTCTCGGGCAAGCCGACGCTGCCCGGCCTCGGCGGCTTCCCCGGCGCCGGCAAGAAGAAGAAATGAGGGAAGCAGCTTCACAGATTTCGTCATCGTCCGCGCAGGCGGACGATCCAGTATTCCGCGACGCTTCGATTTCAATCGATGCGCCAGCAATTACTGGATGCCCGCCTTCGCGGGCATGACGAGCGCATTTCGTTTTAACAACACAACCAACATCAGACAGACTTTCAAAGGAGAACCAGATGTCCGTTGTTATCCGCCTCGCGCGCGCAGGCACCAAGAAGCGCCCGTTCTACCACGTCGTCGTCGCCGACTCGCGCTTTCCGCGCGACGGCCGCTTCATCGAGCGCCTCGGCTATTTCAATCCGCTGCTGCCGAAGGACAACGAGACCCGCGTCAAGCTCGACCTCGACAAGGTGAAGGACTGGCTCGCCAAGGGCGCGCAGCCGTCGGACCGCGTTGCCCGCTTCCTCGATGCCGCCGGCGTCAAGAAGCGCGAGGCCCGCAACAATCCGCAGAAGGCCGTGCCGCGCAAGGAGCGCAAGGCGCAGGCCGAAGCCGCCGCCAAGGCGTAAGCTGCTCCGCGGGCGATGTCGAAGCTCGTTTGCATCGCCCGCATCGGCGCGGCGCACGGCGTGCGCGGCGCGGTGAAGCTGTGGACCTTCACCGAAGACCCGTTCGCGGTCCAGGCTTACGGACCGCTTTCGACCAAAGACGGCGCGCGCCGGTTCGAGATCGCTGGCGTACGCGAAGCCAGGGCCCATCTCGTCGCGACGCTGAAAGGCGTCACCACGCGCAACGACGCCGAGAAGCTCAACGGGCTTGAACTCTACGTTCCGCGCGAAAAGCTGCCGCCGACCGAAGACGGCGAATACTACCATGCCGACCTGATCGGGCTTGCCGCGGTTTCGACCGACGGCGCGACGCTCGGCCTCGTGCTCGCGATCCATAACTTCGGCGCCGGCGACATTATCGAGATCGCGCCGGTGCAGGGCGGTCCGACCCGGTTGCTGCCGTTCACCGATGCCGTGGTTCCGGCCGTCGATCTCGACGCCGGCCATGTGGTGATCGACCTGCCCGCCGAGATCGATGGCGACGCGCCCTGACCGGGCGCTCACCCTCCGCGCCGTTCCGGCCGGACGATGCCATGTGCCGGGATGTGATGCGCCGGGACGCCGGCGTTATGTGCCGGTGAGGCTGAGCGCCACCAGCGTGCAGATGGCGCCTGACAGCAGATAGGCGCCGGCCGCCAGCAGGCCGAAATTCGAGGCCAGCAGAAGGGCTGCCAGCGGCGCGAATCCGGCGCCGAACAGCCATGCGAAGTCGGATGTCAGGGCCGAGGCGGTGTAGCGATAGGTCATGGCGAAGCGCGAGGCGATGGCGCCCGAGGACTGGCCAAACGACAGGCCGAGCAGGATGAAGCCGACGAACATGTACACGACCTCGCCGACCAGCCCGCCGTCGAGCAGTTGCGGCGCGAACCCGCTGAAGGCGGCGATGGCTGCAGCACCCCAGACCAGCAGCGGGCGGCGGCCGATCCGGTCGGCGATCGGGCCCGAGGCGACGATCGCCAGCACGCACAGCGCGGCGCCTGCGGCCTCGATCAGCAGGAAGCGCGCCGGGCCTTCATGGGTATAGAGAAAGACCCAAGACAGCGGGAACACCGTGACCATGTGGAACAGCGCGAAGCTCGCCAGCGGCGCAAAGGCGCCGAGCACGATGTTCCAGCCCTCGTGCCTGACGGTCTCCATCGTGCCCGCCGGATGCAGTTCGCGGCGCTCGAAGAGGTCGGCATATTCCGGCGTCGCCACGATCCGGAGACGGGCGAACAGCGCCACGACATTGATCGCGAAGGCGACGAAGAACGGATAGCGCCAGCCCCAGCCGAAGAAGTCGTCGGCGGCCAGGTTTCCGGCGAAGAAGGCGAACAGGGCGCTCGCGACCGCTAGCCCGATCGGCGCGCCGAGCTGCGGGATCATGGCGTACCAGCCGCGATAGCGCAGCGGCGCATTCACCGCCAGCAGCGAGGCCAGGCCGTCCCAGGCGCCGCCCCAGGCGAGCCCCTGCCCGATGCGCCCGAAGGCCAGGAGCCAGATCGATGCGGCGCCGAGCGTCTCGTAGCCGGGAAGAAAGGCGATCGCGACCGTCGAGGTGCCGAGCAGGAACAGCGCGAGGGTGAGCCTGACCGCCTTGCCGTGCCGGCGGTCGATCCGGGTGAAGATCGCGGTCCCGAACGGCCGGGCGAAAAAGGCCAGCGTGAAGATCGCGAAGGAATAGAGCGTGCCGGTGAGGGCGGTGGCGAACGGAAAGACCAGCTTCGGGAACACGATCACCGAGGCGATCGCATAGACGAAGAAGTCGAAGAATTCCGAGGTCCGGCCGATGATGACGCCGGTCGCGATTTCGCCGGCCACCGCGCCATGGCCGGGCCGTCCGGCCTCGCCATGTCCGTTCAAGGTTGCTGACTGTGCCATCGCCGCTCGATCCCGCCGGTCGTCCCATGTCGTGAACCGCCCCCTTTTGCTGGCGGGCGCGCGCTTTAGGGATTGGACAAATTGTCCAATGTCCATGGTGCGGCGGCGCCGCTAGTCCCCCTGCTGACCGGGATGTTTCCAATCGGCGGGCATGGTGTTGAAGTTCCTGAGAATCGCGGCCCCTGTGGCGCTGGGCGTGCTGCTGAGCGGCTGCAACTTCGTCGTTCTCGATCCCTCGGGCGACGTGGCGCTTCAGCAGCGCAACCTCGTCGTGATCTCCACGGTGCTGATGCTGCTCATCATCGTGCCGGTGATGGCGCTCACCGCGCTGTTCGCCTGGCGCTATCGCCAGTCGAACACCGCCGCGCCCTACGACCCGGACTGGGACCACTCCACCCAGCTCGAGCTGGTGATCTGGTCGGCGCCGCTGCTGATCATCATCTGCCTCGGCGCTCTGACCTGGATGGGCACGCACCTGCTCGATCCCTACCGCGTGCTCGGGCGCATCGCCTCGGGACAGCCGGTGTTGCGGTCGGTGAAGCCGCTGGAGGTGGACGTGGTGGCACTCGACTGGAAATGGCTCTTCATCTATCCCGAATACGGTTTCGCCACGGTCAACGAACTGGCCGCGCCGGTCGGCCGTCCGGTCGACTTCCACATCACCTCGGCGACGGTGATGAACTCGTTCTACATTCCGGCGCTGGCCGGGCAGATCTACGCCATGGCCGGGATGGAGACCAAGCTCCACGCGGTCATCAACGCGCCCGGCCGCTATCGCGGCTTCTCCGCCAACTACAGCGGCGCCGGCTTCTCCGGGATGCGCTTCGCGTTTCTCGGCCTCACCGATGCCGGCTTCGACAAATGGGTCGCCAAAGCCAGGGCCGCGGGCGGCAACCTCAGCCGCGCCGGCTATCTCCAGCTCGAAAAGCCCAGCGAGAACGTGCCGGTGCGCCGCTTCGGCTCGGTCGATCCCGCGCTCTACAAGGCGGTTCTCAACATGTGCGTCGAGCCCGGCAAGATGTGCATGAGCGAGATGATGGCGATCGATGCCGGGGGCGGGCTGGGCCTTGCCGGCATCAACGACACGCTGCCGCTGACCTACGACAAATACGCCCGCCGCGGCGCGGTGTTCGGCGACAGGCCGTCCTTCGTCGCCGGAATCTGCGACATCGATGAATTGCGGAGCGCGGCGCCGAAGTCGCTCGCCGCCCCGCGCAGCATGACGCCGATCAACGGCGCCGGCCTGACGCCTCCGCAAGGCATCCTGCCCGCGTTCAAGGTGCTGCAACTCGGCACCCTGCGTCTTCCTTCCGACTCCTGAGCGCCCGCGATGTTCGACAATCCCCATTTCGTCAAGTTCCTGTTCGGCCGGCTGACCTGGGAGTCGTTCCCGTTCCATGAGCCGATCCTGGTGGCCACCTTCGTCGTCGTGGCGGCCGGCGGCCTGGCGCTGCTCGGCGCCGTCACCTATTTCCGCCTGTGGGGCTATCTGTGGCGCGAGTGGTTCACCACCGTCGACCACAAGCGCATCGGCATCATGTATATGGTGCTCGGCGTCGTCATGCTGCTGCGCGGCTTCGCCGACGCCATCATGATGCGGCTGCAGCAGGCGATCGCCTTCAACGGGTCGGAGGGCTACCTGCCGGCGCATCACTTCGACCAGATATTCACCGCGCACGGCGTCATCATGATCTTCTTCGTGGCGATGCCGATGGTCACGGGGCTGATGAACTTCGTCATGCCGCTGCAGATCGGCGCGCGCGACGTGTCGTTCCCGTTCCTCAACAATTTCAGCTTCTGGATGACGGTCGGCGGCGCCGTTCTGGTGATGCTCTCGCTGTTCGTCGGCGAATTCGCGCGGACCGGCTGGCTGGCCTATCCGCCGCTATCGAACATCGGCTACAGTCCGGATGTCGGCGTCGATTACTACATATGGGGCCTGCAGGTCGCGGGCGTCGGCACCACGCTGTCGGGCATCAACCTGATCTGCACCATCGTCAAGATGCGCGCGCCCGGCATGACGATGATGAAGATGCCGGTCTTCACCTGGACCGCGCTGTGCACCAACGTGCTGATCGTCGCGTCGTTTCCGGTGCTCACCGCGGTGCTGGCGCTGCTCGCGCTCGACCGCTATGTCGGCACCGACTTCTTCACCAACGACTTCGGCGGCAATCCGATGATGTATGTCAACCTCATCTGGATCTGGGGACATCCGGAAGTCTACATCCTGATCCTGCCGGCCTTCGGCATCTTCTCCGAGGTGGTGTCGACCTTCGCCGGCAAGCGGTTGTTCGGCTACACCTCGATGGTCTACGCCACCGTCGTCATCACGATCCTGTCCTACCTGGTGTGGCTGCACCACTTCTTCACCATGGGCTCGGGCGCCAGCGTCAACTCGTTCTTCGGCATCACCACGATGATTATCTCGATCCCGACCGGGGCCAAGATGTTCAACTGGCTGTTCACGATGTATCGCGGGCGCATCCGCTTCGAGCTGCCGATGATGTGGACGCTCGCCTTCATGCTGACCTTCGTGATCGGCGGCATGACGGGCGTGCTGCTCGCGGTGCCGCCGGCGGATTTCGTTCTGCACAACAGCCTGTTCCTGGTGGCCCATTTCCACAATGTCATCATCGGCGGCGTGGTGTTCGGCCTGTTCGCCGGCATCGCCTACTGGTTCCCCAAGGCGTTCGGCTTCCGGCTTGATCCGTTCTGGGGCAAGCTGTCGTTCTGGTTCTGGGTGGTCGGCTTCTACTTCGCCTTCATGCCGCTCTATGTGCTCGGCCTCATGGGCGTGACGCGGCGGCTGCGGGTGTTCGACGATCCGTCGCTGCAGATATGGTTCGTCATCGCCGCCTTCGGCGCGGTCCTGATCGCGCTCGGCATCGCCTGCTTCCTGATCCAGATCGTCGTCTCGATCCGCAACCGCGAGGCGCTGCGCGACGTCACCGGCGATCCGTGGAACGGCCGCACCCTCGAATGGGCGACGTCGTCGCCGCCGCCGGCCTACAACTTCGCGTTCACGCCGGTGGTTCACGACAACGACGCCTGGTGGGACATGAAGCGCCGCGGCTACCGGCGCCCGCTCACCGGCTTCAGGCCGATCCACATGCCGCGCAACACCGGCGCCGGCATCGTCCTCGCCGGGCTCGCCACCGTGCTCGGCTTCGGCCTGATCTGGTACATCTGGTGGCTGGCCGCGGTGAGTTTCGCCGGGCTGCTGGCGGTCGCGATCGGCCACACCTTCAACTACCGCCGCGACTACGACATTCCGGCGGAGGATGTCGCGCGGGTCGAGCAGGCGCGCACCCGGCAGCTTGCGGCGGGAGCCTGAGCCATGTCCGTGATCGCCGTTTCAACCGCCGCGCCCGGCAACGACGCCGCACCCGTGTTCCACCTCGAACACGAGCACGAGCATCCCGAGAGCGCGAGCACCATGCTCGGCTTCTGGATCTATCTGATGAGCGACTGCCTCATCTTTGCGATCCTGTTCGCGACGTTCGGCGTGCTCGGCGGCAATTACGCGGCGGGACCGGGTCCGAAAGACCTGTTCGATCTCAACCTGGTCGCGCTCAACACCACGATGCTGCTGCTGTCGTCGATCACCTACGGCTTCGCCGTGCTGTCGATGCAGCAGAGCCGGACGTCGGCGACCCTGATCTGGCTTGCGGTCACCGGGCTGTTCGGGATCGGCTTCGTCGGCGTCGAGCTGCACGAATTCGCCCACATGATCCACGAAGGCGCCACGCCGCAGCGCAGCGCGTTCCTGTCATCGTTCTTCGCCCTGGTCGGAACCCACGGACTGCACGTCACCTGCGGCCTGGTCTGGATGACCACGCTGATGGTTCAGGTCGGCATGCACGGCCTGGTCGAGGCCAACCGCCGCCGGCTGATGTGCCTCAGCATGTTCTGGCACTTCCTCGATGTCGTCTGGATCGGTGTCTTCACCTTCGTCTATCTGATGGGAATGCTGCGATGAACGTTCCGCACGAGACCGCGCATCACGCCGGCGCCGTTCACGACGAGGCCACGCTGAAGGGCTACATGATCGGCTTCGCGCTGTCGGTGGTGCTGACCGCGATCCCGTTCTGGCTGGTGATGAGTGGCGCGATCGCCAGCAAGCCGGTGACCGCGGTGGCAATCACCGCGTTCGCCGCGGTGCAGATCGTGGTTCACATGGTCTTCTTCCTGCACATGACCTCCCATGCCGAGAACGGCTGGACCCTGATGGCGCTGATCTTCACCGTCATCATGGTGGTGATCGCGCTGACGGGCTCGCTATGGGTGATGTACCACCTGAACGTCAACATGATGCCCGTGCATGCGATGAGCCGGTCGCCGTGATTGTTTTTGTGGATGTCGCCATTCCCGTCCGCGATACATCGGCCGCCGCCGATGTCCGTGACGATGCCCGCATCCATGTCCGTGTCACCGGACGCTTCCTTCACAATCGCGAGAGCACGGTGTGGGCGAATGGCCTCGGGGCGGGCCGGCGGTGATCCGGTTTCCCCAACAACCATCGGGTCCATGCGCTGACCCGGCCTGGTCTTGCCGTCGTGCCGGCGGCCGGCCGGACCATCCCATCCGCCTGTCGGGAGTGGCGGCAGGGGCGCTGAACGCCTAGGTAGCGGTGTCGGCCGCGCGTTCCGAGGCCGATATCCCGAGGCCGCTATCCCAAGGCCATTATCCCGAGGCCATTATCCCGAGGCCGATATCAGGGCCAGTATCCAAGGCCAGTGCTTGCGATGCTCGACCGAGTCTCAAGGTTCGCGCCTGACGGCGCGCCGACGATGAATCCGGAGCGCCGCGCCGGTCCGGCGGCCGAGGCGACCACGAACCGCAAGAACATGGCGCTGCTGGTCCAGCTCCGCTGGATGGCGGTGCTGGGACAGATCGCCGCCATCCTGTTCGTTCACCATGGCCTGGGGATTCCGCTGCCGGTCTGGCCGATGTCGGCCGTCGTCGGCGGGCTGATTCTGCTCAACGTCGGTAGCGTCGTATGGATCAGGCGGCGCAGCGACGTGACCAATCGCCAGTTGTTCGTGGCGCTGACCATCGATGTCGCCGCGCTGACGGCGCAGCTTTATCTGAGCGGCGGAATCACGAATTCGTTCGTCCTGCTGTATCTGCTCCAGGTGGTGCTGGGGGCCGTCCTGCTCGACGTGCGGTCGGCATGGACGCTGGTGGCGCTGGCCTGCGCCTGCCTCGCGGGGCTGAGCCTGTTCCACCACCCGCTGGCGTGGGGCGATCTCGATGCCGAGGATATCTTGTGGCTGCGGACCGCCGGCCTGTTCATCGGGTTCGTGCTCGACGCCGTGCTGGTGGTGGTGTTTGTCGCCCGGATCAACAGGAACCTGCGCGAGCGCGACGAACGCCTTGCCGCCTTGCGGCGGCAGGCGGTGGAGGAAGAGCACATCGTGCGCATGGGGCTTCTGGCGTCGGGTGCGGCTCACGAACTCGGCACCCCGCTCGGTTCGATGTCGGTGATCGTGAGCGACTGGCGGCGGATGCCTGCGCTGACCGGCGATCCGGACATCGTCGAGGACATCGCCGAGATGGAAGCCTCGCTGCGGCGATGCAAGCGGATCGTCACGGGCATCCTGCTGTCGGCCGGCGAGATGCGCGGCGAGGGGTCGTCGCCCACCACCGTGAACGGTTTCCTGTCCGGACTGGTCGGCGAATGGCGCGCGGCGCGGGTCGGAGCCGTGCTTGCATTCACCAATCGGTTCGGCCGCGATATCGCCATCGTTTCCGATGAAGTGCTCAAGCAGGCGGTCGTCAACCTGCTCGACAATGCGGTCGAGGCATCGCCGCATGGCGTGGAACTGGTGGCTTCGCGCGACGGCGACCGCCTCGTGCTCGGCGTCAATGACCGTGGTCCGGGATTTGCCGGGGAATTGCTGCCGCAGATCGGCAAGCCGTACAACTCTAGCAAGGGCCGGCCTGGCGGCGGGCTCGGTCTGTTTCTGGTCGTCAACGTGGTCCGCAAGCTCGGTGGCGAGGTCAGGGTGCGCAACCGCCGTGGCGGCGGTGCCAGCGTGACGGTCATCCTGCCGTTGAAATCCCTCGAGATCGGAGGCGACGGTGGCGCGTGATCGAATCCTGATGATCGTCGAGGACGACGAGGGCTTCGCCCGCACCTTGCGGCGGTCGTTCGAGCGGCGTGGCTATACCGTCCTTGTGGCGAAAGGGCTGGACGACCTTCAGGAGCTCCTGAAGATCCATTCCCCCGGCCATGCGGTGGTGGACCTCAAGCTGGCCGGCGCATCGGGGCTCGGCTGCGTGGAGGCCCTGCACAGGTTCGACGAGGCCATGCTGATCGTCGTGCTGACCGGATTTGCCAGCATCGCCACCGCCGTCGAGGCGATCAAGCTCGGTGCCTGCCACTATCTCGCCAAGCCGTCGAACTCCGACGACATCGAGGCGGCGTTCCAGAAGGCGCTGGGCAATGCCGACGTCGAGGTGGTCGCGCGCCCGACCTCGATCAAGACGCTGGAATGGGAGCGTATCCATCAGATGCTGGTGGACACGGACTTCAACATTTCCGAGACTGCGCGTCGCCTCGGGATGCATCGGCGGACCCTGGCCAGGAAGCTTGAGAAGCGGCCGATCAAGTAGAGCGGGCCGTGTTCGGCGGGAATGTCATGAGCGCGCTCTTCCAGGATTTCGCCGGCTCCGTTCAACCGCCTTCCGAATCGCGGGCGCGGATCACGGCGGCCTATCGGCGTCCGGAGCCCGACTGCGTCGCCGCGCTGCATGATGCGGCGCGGCTGGCGCCGGCGCAGGCCGATGCGGCGCAGCGGCTCGCGGGCGATCTGGCGCGCGCCTTGCGCGATCACGCCGGCGGATTCGGCAGGGAGGGGCTGGTCCAGGGCTTGATTCAGGAATTCTCGCTGTCCTCGCAGGAGGGCGTGGCGCTGATGTGCCTGGCCGAGGCGCTGCTGCGGATTCCCGACAAGGCGACCCGCGATGCGCTGATCCGGGACAAGATCGGCGATGCCGACTGGCGCTCGCATCTGGGACATAGCGGGTCGTTGTTCGTCAACGCCGCCACCTGGGGGCTGGTGATTACCGGGCGACTGGTCGCCACCCATTCCGAGGCCGGCCTCGGCAATGCGCTGGCGCGCGCGCTCGGGAAAAGCGGCGAGCCGCTGATCCGCCGGGGCGTCGACATGGCGATGCGGCTGATGGGCGACCAGTTCGTGGCCGGGGAGACCATCGAGCTGGCTCTCCAGCGCGCCCGGCGCCGGGAGCGCGAGGGCTTCCGCTATTCCTACGACATGCTCGGCGAGGCCGCGTTCACCGCGGCGGACACGTCGCGCTACCTGCGGGCCTACGAGCACGCCATCCATGCCATCGGCCAGGCGTCGGCCGGTGCCGGCATCTATCAAGGGCCGGGCATCTCGATCAAGCTGTCCGCGTTGCATCCGCGCTACAGCCGCGCGCAACGCGGCCGCGTCATCGCCGAGCTTTATCCGCGGCTGTTGTCCCTGACGCGGCTGGCCCGGCAGTTCGATATCGGGCTCAACATCGATGCCGAGGAGGCCGACCGCCTCGACATCTCGCTCGACCTGCTCGAGCGGCTCTGCGCCGAACCCGATCTGCTGGGCTGGAACGGCGTCGGCTTTGTCGTGCAGGCGTACCAGAAGCGCTGTCCTTACGTGCTGGATCATGTGATCGCGCTGGCGCGGCGCACCCGGCGCCGCCTGATGATCCGGCTGGTGAAGGGCGCCTATTGGGACAGCGAGATCAAGCGGGCGCAGGTCGACGGGCTCGAAGGCTATCCGGTCTACACGCGCAAGGTTTATACCGACGTCGCCTACCTGGCCTGCGCGCGCAAGCTGCTGGCGGCGCCGGATGCGGTCTATCCGCAGTTCGCCACGCACAATGCGCA
>JAGRLZ010000090.1 GCA_020441545.1 Xanthobacteraceae bacterium
ACCGGCACGGTCTTGTTCGGCGTCGATTGCAGGAATGTCAGCGCGTAGATGAACTCGTTCCAGCACAGCGTGAACGAGAAGATGAACGCCGAGATCAATCCCGGTATCGCAAGCGGAAGCACGATGCGGACCAGGATCTGCCATCGCGACGCCCCGTCGATCAGCGCGCATTCCTCGAGCTCGAAGGGAATGGTCTTGAAATAGCCCATCAGCAGCCAGGTCGAGAACGGGATCAGCAATGTCGGATAGACCAGGATCAGCGACAGCGGCGAGTCGAACAGGCCGTAAGCCTGGATCACCGAGGCCAGCGGAATGAACAGGATCGACGGCGGCACCAGATAGGCGAAGAAGATCAGCACGCCGACGGTGTCGGCCCCCTTGAAGCGCAGTCGCACGATCGCATAGGCCGCCAGCACGCTGGCGATGATCGACAGCGTGGTGGCGCCGACCGCGACATACATCGTGTTCCAGAGCCAGCGCGGGTATTCGGTCTCGAACAGCAGCTTGCTGATGTGCTTGAATGTCGGATGCACGACCCAGAACGGGTTGTAGGTCTCCATGTCGATCAGCTGCTCGTCGGGTTTGATCGACGTCAGCCCCATCCAGTAGAACGGGAACAGCAGGATCATCAGGATGATGCCGAGCGGCAGGTAGAGCGTCACGAGCCGGCGCGGCAGGCTCTCGAGATAGCTCATGCCCTCGCTCTCGTCGCTCCGCGCGACGGCGGCGTTCGGACCGTTCCGGGTCGCGGCCTGTCCTTTGGCTTGCAGTGCGGAGTCAGTCATTGTCGGTCCCCTGCTGCCATTTGCGGCGCTGCATGCCGAACCAGGAGATCGCGATCGCCGCCAGGAGGAACGGGATCATCGCGGTTGCGATCGCCGCGCCCTCCCCGAGCCGTCCGCTGAGGATGCCGCGCTGGTAGCTGAGCGTCGCCATCAGGTGGGTCGCGTTCACCGGGCCGCCGCGCGTCAGCGCCCAGACCAGCTGGAAATCGGTGAAGGTGAACAGCACCGAGAAGGTCATCACCACCGCGATGATCGGCGTCAGCAGCGGATAGGTGATGTAGCGGAAGCGCTGCCAGTTGGTGGCGCCGTCCAGTGTCGCGGCTTCATACAGCGATGGCGACACCGTCTGCAGCCCGGCCAGCAGCGTGATCGCGACGAACGGCACGCCGCGCCAGATATTGGCGAAGATGACGCTGGCGCGCGCCCAGTCGCTGTCGCCGAGGAAATTGATGTTCTGGCTGATGAGGCCGAGCTTGATGAGCGACCACGAGACGATCGAGAACTGCGCGTCGTAGATCCACCAGAACGCGATCGCCGACAGCACGGTCGGCACGATGAAGGGGATCAGGACCACCGCGCGGATCATCGCCTTGAACGGCATGTGCCGGTTGAGCAGCAGCGCCAGATAAAGCCCGATCGCGAATTTGATGGCGCTCGCGATCAGCGTGTAGAGCAGCGTGTTGAAGACCGACAGCCAGAAGATGGAGTCGGACCAGAGCCACTCGTAGTTCTCGAATCCGATGAAATTGCCGCCGCGGCCGATCCGCAGGTCGGTGAAGCTCATCCATACGCCGAGACCGAGCGGATAGGCCAGGAACAGCAGCAGGAATGCCGCCGCCGGCAGCATGAACCAGAGCGCGAGCCAGTTGCGGTTGACGCGCACCCGTTCCCACAGCGAGCGGGTGTCGGCGTGGGCCGTGGTCGGCGGCATCGATGTCTGAATCGTCGTCATTCAGTCCCGCTCCGTCGAAGGCAAATCGCGGATCGCGGATCGCCGCGGCGATCCGGGCGGCGTGGCCGACGCAACGCCTGCGCCGGCCGCGCCCGGTCCCGCGGATCAGCCGCGGAAGATGCGCTTGGCGCTGCGTTCCGCCGACGCCATCGCGGTCTTGGTATCCTCGCGCCCGGTCGCATAATTCGCAAACATGTCGACCACCACGAAGTCGGCGATCGCGGCCGCCGCGTTCTCGCCCATCTTGCCGACGCCGGCCGGCGTGTTCGCGGTCCGCGCCACGTCACGATACGGCGTATTCTTCGGATCGGCGGTCCAGATCGGGTTCTTCTCGTAGTCCAGCAGGAACGGCGACAGGTACCCTTGCGCCGCCTCGACCCACGGATTGAACTGGGACGGCTCCATCAGGAAGGCAGTGAACGCCTTGCAGGTTTGCGGATGCTTGGTGAACGTATAGACCAGGATCGGGAAACCGAGATGGAGTTCGCGGGTCTTGCCGTCGACGCCCGGCGGCAGATGCGCATGGTTCATGTCCGCGGCGATCTCGGCGTTCGCCTTCTTCGCCGCGACGTAGATCGAGATGCCGTTGACGGTGAGGTGCAACTGGTTCGCCAGGAACGCCTTGTTGTTGGAGCTGTCGTTCCAGGACGCGGTGCCGGGAATGAAGTTGTCGTAGAGCTGCTTGACGTATTCCAGCGCCTTGGCGGTCTCCGGCGAATTGATGACGACCTTGTTGTCCTTGTCGATCAGCTTGCCGCCATGCGCCCACAACGCCCAGTGCAGCCAGCCGTTGGCATCGCCCGAGGCATGGCCGAGCGCCATGCCGGCCGGCGTGCCGTTCTTCTTCATGCCCTTGACCAGATCGAGGAAGCCGCCGAGATCCTTCGGAAACGTCTTGTGGCCGGCCTTCTCGGCCGCCTTCACGCGGTAATTGACCAGGCCGCCGGTCGCCGCCACGGGAATGCCGATCCACTTGCCGTCCAGCATGCCATACGCCTTGCCGGAGTCGGCCCAGCCGCCGCACTTCTTGGCCAGATAGTCGGCAACGTCGGTCATGTCGGTGCATTTGCTGGGGAACAGGAAGGGCAGCGAGTAAAGCCCCCAGACCATGTCCAGCCCCTGCCCCGTATTGGCGGCGACCGAGGCCTTGGGCTGAATGTCGTCGTAGGATTCGTTGGAGACGTTGATGGTGACGTTGTTGGCTTTCTGGAAGGCATCGACGATCTTCATGAAGGCGACGTCCTCCGCCTCGACGAAGCGCTTCCAGCGCAGAAGGTTGATCGTCGCGCCCGCCTCCGGCTTCCACGGCGCGCTTTGCGCCCATGCCTTGGCATAGCCGAGCAGCTGCTCGCTCGACATCGTCGCGGCCGCCGCCAGCAATGTGGCGCCGCCCTTGAGCAGTGAACGTCGATCGGTCCGGAACTCAGTCATCGTTTTCTCCCTGCCTTTTGATTTTGTCAGCGGGTCGTTCCTTGCCGGCCATGCGACCCGGATCATAAGCGGCGGCCGGTATCCTTGTCGAACAAATGCGCGAGATTGGCGCGCGGCCGCAGGTGAATCCTGTCGCCCGGTTCCACCTCGTGCCGATCGCGGAACACGGCGATGATTTCCTGCGTTCCGATCCGCGCCACGATCTGCGTTTCCGAACCTGTCGGTTCGACCACGGCGACTTCGACCTCGATACCGTCGTCGGCAATGTCGAGATGCTCGGGCCGGATCCCGTAGGTGACCGGACGGCCGTCGGACGCCGAAGGGGCATTGGCCACCGGCAGGCGGCTGCCGTTGTCGGTCTCGACATATGGCTGGCCGCCCGACTTGAGATGGCCCGAGATGAAGTTCATCGCGGGCGAGCCGATGAAGCCGGCCACGAACTGGTTGTCCGGACGGTCATAGAGGTCGAGCGGCGCGCCGATCTGCTCGACGATGCCGTCATGCATCACCACGATCTTGTCCGCCATGGTCATGGCCTCGATCTGGTCGTGGGTCACGTAGACGGTGGTGGTCTTGAGGCGCTGGTGCAGTTCCTTGATCTCGGTCCGCATCGCCACGCGCAGCTTGGCGTCGAGATTGGAGAGTGGCTCGTCGAACAGGAACACCTGCGGATCGCGCACGATCGCCCGCCCCATCGCCACGCGCTGGCGCTGGCCGCCCGAGAGCTGGCGCGGATAACGGTCGAGCAGCGGCGCAAGGTCGAGGATGTCGGCGGCCTTCCGGACCCGCTCGGTGATGTCGGCATGGCCCGCTTTGCGCAGCTTGAGCGAAAAGCCCATGTTCTGCGCCACCGTCATGTGCGGATAGAGCGCGTAGTTCTGGAACACCATCGCGATGTCCCGTTCCTTGGGCTGAACGTTGTTCACGACCCGGTCGCCGATCGAGATGGTGCCGGAGGTGATGTTCTCCAGCCCGGCCAGCATCCGCAGCAGCGTGGACTTGCCGCAGCCCGACGGCCCCACCAGCACGACGAATGCGCCGTCTTCGATCGGAACAGTCACCCCGTGCAGGACTTCGAATCCGCCGAACGATTTCCGCACGTCGCTGATCTGAACCGACGCCATCCCGCGTTCTCCCTGCCTCGCCGGCGGCGTATGGCGCGAAGCCACCGCTGCTCTGTGTTCGCCGGCGCCGCGTTCGGTGCCGGCATGGCGCGATCGACCATATGCTTAACGCTCTTAGCAATCGCATGGTAGCGCTGTCAATAATCGTTTATGAAGCGAACCGGCTGTGATAAGAGCCAATGCATGGCGAGACAGCGAACCACGACCGGCAAGGTCCGGCTGACCGAAGTGGCCAAACTGGCCGGCGTCAGCCCGATCACCGCGTCGCGCTTCTTCCGGAATCCGGAAGCGCTGTCGGCCGGCAAGCGCGAGCGCGTCGAAAGCGCCGCGCGCGAACTGGGCTATGTTCCCGATCTCGCCGCCCGCGCGCTGGCCTCGCAGCGCACCGAGGTGATCGGCGTGCTGATCCCCTCGCTCACCAACAACGTGTTCTCCGATGTGCTGCGCGGCATCTATGATGCGCTGCAAGGCAGCCGCTACAGCATCCAGCTGGTCAACACGCGCTACAGCTTCCTGCAGGAGGAAAAGCTGCTGCGCCTGTTCCAGGCCCAGCGCCCGGCGGGGCTGGTCGTGACCGGCATCAACCAGACACCGGACTCGCGCCTCGTGATGGAGGCCATGAATTGCCCGATCGTGCAGATCATGGAGATCGGTCCCGATCCGGTCGACATGATGGTGGGGTTTTCCCACAATAAGGCCGCATTTTCGGCCGTTTCTCATCTTCTGGCGCGGAACTACAGGCGCATCGGCTTTCTCGGCGCGCGCATGGATCCCCGGGTGCAGCGCCGGCTGGAAGGCTACCGCGATGCAATGAAAGCCGCCGGCCTGTACGATCCGCGGCTGATCATCACCACCCCGGTGCCGACCTCGGTCTCGATGGGCGGCATGCTGTTCGCCGACCTCCTGACCCTGGTTCCGGACATGGATGCCGTCTTCTGCGTCAATGACGACATTGCGCTCGGCGTCCTGTTCGAATGCCAGCGCCGGCAGATCTCCGTTCCCGACGACATGGCGATCGTCGGCTTCAACGATCTCGAATTCATGGCGGCCGCCGTGCCGCCGCTCACCAGCGTCCGCACCAATCGCTACGAAATGGGCCGCAACGCCATTTCCATGGTGATGGCGGCGATCGACGGCGAGCGCCCCGAGGCGCCGGTGATCGATCTCGGCTTCCAGCTCATGGTGCGGGGAAGCTCGTCGCCGCGGCCGGCGTGAGCATGGCTGCCCTTCCCGGGCTTTCCCTTGCAACACGACGCCGTTATGGTAGCGCTATCTTCGAACGGCATTCGCGGCGAGCGTTCGGTGGGGCGCCCACGAGGCGCAGGCCCGGGAGGATGAGATGAGCAAGACGAGCAACGGCAGTGCCGCGAACGGAAAGGCCCGCAGGCTCCGTTCCCAGAAGTGGTTCAACGACCCGGACAACCCGGCCATGACCGCGCTCTATCTCGAGCGCTATCTCAACTACGGCCTCACCCGCGAGGAACTGCAATCCGGCAAGCCGATCATCGGCATCGCCCAGACCGGCAACGACCTGTCGCCGTGCAACCGCCACCACCTCGACCTGGCGAAGCGGGTGCGCGAGGGCATCAGCGCCGCCGGCGGCCTCGCGATGGAATTTCCGGTGCA
>JAGRLZ010000091.1 GCA_020441545.1 Xanthobacteraceae bacterium
AACCATTTCTCGATGGTCGCCGAGCGCAGCTTCTTCATCATCGATTCCCAACGCAGCCTGCGCTCGAGCAGCGGCATCTCGAAAGCGGCCGCGACCGCGCGCGCCATGCCGTCGATGTTGTTGGGATTGACCAACAGCGCGGTGTCCAGTTCGTTCGCCGCGCCGGCGAATTTCGACAGCACCAGAACGCCGGGATCGGATGGATTCTGCGCGGCGACATATTCCTTGGCCACGAGGTTCATGCCGTCCTGCAACGGCGTCACGATGCCGACCCGCGCCGTGCGATACAGGCCGGCCAGCACCGTCTGGCTGTAGCCCTTGTTGAGATAGCGGATCGGGGTCCAGTCGACCTCGCCGTGACGCCCGTTGACGTCGCTGACCAGTCTGGCGACATCCGCCTGCAACTGGCCATAGGTATCGATGGTGCCGCGCGAGGGCGTCGCGATCTGCAGCAGCGAGACCATCCGGCTCAGCGACGGCTGCACGGTCAGCATGCGATCGAATGCCTTGATGCGGTTGATGAGGCCCTTCGAATAATCCAGCCGGTCGACGCCGATCGCGAGCTTCCTGCCCTGCAGGCTGTTGCGAAGCCGCGATACATCCGGATGCGACGCCGCCTTCGCGGCCTGCGCCGTGAAGCGGTCGACATCGATGCCGATCGGGAAGGTCGCGAGGCGCGACCTGCCGTAGCGCGACGTCACCTCACCATCGACGACCTTGAGTCCAAGATCGGTTGCCAGATAGTCGGCGAAATTGTTGCGGTCCCCGTCGGTCTGGAATCCGATCAGGTCGTAGGCGAGCATCGCCTCGATCAGGTCGCGATGGTTGGGCACGCCATCGATCACAGCCCGTGCCGGCCATGGCGTGTGCAGGAAAAAGCCGATCGGGCGATCGACGCCGCGCCCGCGCAACTCCGCGCCGAGCGCCAGGAAATGATAGTCCTGAATCCAGAACGTCGTGTCCGGCTTGCAGAACCGCATCAAAGCGCGCGACACGAACGCATTCACCTCGCGATAGGACTGATAGTCGTCATCCGAAGCGCGGATCAGGTCCGCGCGGGAATGCAGCGCCGGCCACAACGCGGAATTGGCGAACCCTTCGTAATAGCCACCGTAATGCGCGGCCGGCAAATCCAGCAGTGCCAGCGCGCCCTTGCCGAGCGGCTCGATCCTGGCGAAGGGATCCCTGCTGACATTGTCGCGAACGGTTCCGCTGGAACCGACCCAGATTGCTCCGGAGTGTTCCACCACCGGCAGCAGCGCTGCCGCCAGTCCTCCTGTCATCGGCTCATTTGCCTTTGCCCGCGCCACCCGATTCGATACGACAACGAGGCTCACAAGTTCCCCTCCTCCAGAGCATGATCCCGAAAAGCGGAAACCGGCTTTCGCAAAGGATCATGCTCAAACAAAAGATAAACAGCGGGTCCGATTCAACGGAAGCGGATCGGACCCCGAGCGTCCTCAACATAAATATCCGTTCATCAAATTGGTTCCTCGCAATCCGCCGTGAATCGATATCGTGATGATGGAACCGCCTCGTGTTCCGGCAGCAAGGCCGAAAGGAACCACCCGCGCCGCTTCATGCGCAAGCGCATCGCATCCGCAATACGCCGTTCCACTCGCGCGAGTCCGCTCGTTCGATTCCATTCGCTTGAGGATTCGCCTGGCGATTCACTCGACGATTCAGTTGGCGATCCCTCGCGCACAGGCAGCCAGCGCCGATGGCGACAGCGTGCCTCTTCCGGATGCAACCCGCCGCCTATGCAGTCACATTGCATCTGTGATCCTCCCCCGAACCGACCGCGATCGGCGCCATTCGGTTCATGAGGATCGTTGTTGCAATCACTGTGCCGCCAGCAGGGAGGCCAGCCAGTCGCGCACCTGAGACGGGCCGGAAAATTCGCCCGCGACGCCTTGCGCGCGCCGCCCCACCGAGAACGACAGGCCGTCATAGTCCGGCATGATGGCGAACACCGTTTCATCGGTGACGTCGTCGCCGAGAAAAACCGGCCGCCGATCCCTGAACGGCGCATGCGTCATCAGCTCGCGAACGCCGGTGGCCTTGGTGAAACCGGACTGCTTGATCTCGCAGACGAACTTGCCCGGCAGCACCTCGATCGGCGGGTCGGGAAAATCGGCGCGGATGGTCGAGACGGCATCATGGATCGCGGCCCCGGCTTGCGGCGCCCGCCGGAAGTGCAGCGCCAGCGAATAGCCCTTGTCCTCCAGCAATATCCCGTCATGCATCGCGGCGATGGCGGCGAGGCGCCGTTTCAGTTCCGCATTCAACGGCGGCGCGCGGGTCGCAACCGCCTCGCCGTCGACCGACAGGCGCATCTCGGCGCCGTGTCCGCCCACCGACGGGAACCGTGCCGGCGCGAACATCCAGTCGATGTCGTCGAGCGAGCGTCCGCTGACCAAAGCGAGCGCCCCCGAGGTGCGCTCGCGCAGGCCCTCGAGGGTCGCCACCAGCCCGTCGGGAACCGTGACCGCGCGCGGCGTCGGTGCGAAATCGAGCAGCGTGCCATCGATGTCGAGCAGCAGCGCGCAGCGATCGAGATCGATCCGCGGGAACGTGCCCGCCGTGATCCGCACGTCCGATGGGATGCGCGCCGATGTCGGCTTGATGACGTCCGAACTCATTATCGTTCGACTCCGGGACCGGGTCCGTCGATCGCTGCAAGGGGCCGCGCGACGGCTTCGAGCGGCCTCCGCTCGGCCGCAAGGCAATAGCGCCAGGCGACCGCCGCGGCCACGATCATCAAGCCGGCTCCCAACAGATAGCCGACAAACACGCTCGGGCGCGAGCCTGAATCGATCAGCGCGCCGAACAGGGCCGGACCGGCAACGCCGCCGACCCCGGTGCCGATCGCATAGAAGCACGCGATCGCCAGCGCCCGCACCTCCAGCGGAAACGTTTCACTCACCGTCAGATAGGCCGCGCTCGCCGCGGGCGAGGCGAAGAAGAAGATCACCATCCAGGCGATGGTCTGGGTCTGCGCGCTCAACACGCCGATCGAGAACAGGTAGCCGGAGATCGCCAGCAGCACGCCGGACGCGCCATAGGTGAAGGCGATCATAACGCGGCGGCCGACGGTGTCGAACAGCCGGCCAAGCAACAGCGGGCCAAGGACGTTTCCGGCCGCGAACGGCAGCAGGTACCAGCCGACGCGGCTCGCGGAGATGCCGTAGAACGCTGTCAACACCAGCGCATAGGTGAAGAAGATCGCGTTGTAGAAGAATGCCTGCGCCGCCATCAACGCCAGCGCGACCAGCGAGCGCTGCCGGTAGTCGACGAACAACGTTCGCGCTACATCGGACAGCGGCGTGGCGTTGCGCATCCGCAGCCTGATCCGGTGCCAGCCGCCGGGCGGCGGCACGTCCCGCCGCCTCGCGGCGCCGACGATCCGCGCCACGATCACGTCGGCCTGCTCGGGGCGGCCGTGGATCACCAGCCAGCGCGGGCTCTCCGGAATCCACAGCCGCATCAGGAACACCACGAGCCCGAGCACGGCGCCGGTCAGATAAGCGAGCCGCCAGCCGGTGTCGGGTCCGGTCACCGCGGGATCGAGCAGCACGATGGCGCTGACCGCGCCGATCGCGGCCCCGATCCAGAAGCTGCCGTTGATGATAAGATCGGTCCAGCCGCGATAGCGCGCCGGCACCAGTTCCTGGATGGTCGAATTGATGGCGGTGTATTCGCCGCCGATCCCCGCGCCGGTGAGGAAGCGGAACAGCGCGTAGCTCGCAACGTTCCACGACAGCGCGGTCGCCGCGGTCGCCGCCAGATAGACCGACAGCGTGACGAAGAACAGCTTCTTGCGCCCGATGCGATCGGTCAGCCATCCGAATCCCAGCGCGCCGAGCACCGCGCCGGCAAGATAGGCGCTGCTGGCCAGGCCGACATCGAGATTGGAGAAATGCAGCGACGGACTTTCCTTCAGCACGCCGGCGAGCGCGCCCGCCAGCGTCACCTCGAGCCCGTCGAGAATCCAGGTGATGCCGAGAGCCAGCACGACGCGGGTATGGAAACCGCTCCAGTGCAGACTGTCGAGGCGCGCAGGGATATCCGTGTCAACGATGCGGCCATTCAACACCAAGGCTTCGCTTTCGTCGGGAACATCGACCCGTTGGCGTTTTCGAGCGAAGGGGATGCCGCTTCGCGTGAAGAAAACGCATCGGAACTCAGAACCGTGGCATCACGTTCCGCGTCCGGCCAGGTCGGACGCGGAGAAGCCCGAGATCAACGCTCGCCCGATCGCCCGGTTCCGCGAGAGGAACGGGAACCGCGCCGGAGGGAACGCGGCGAGCCGTTGCCGGCGTCGTCGCGGCCCGCCGTCAGGCCGCGCGGACGCTGTTCATGAAGCGGTCGAGTTCCTCGCGCAGCCGGGCGCTTTCGATCGACAGGGTTTGAGCCGAAGCCAGCACCTCCGCGGAGGCGGCGCCGGTTTCGGCCGCACCGCTGCTCACCTGCGCGATGCTGCCGGCCACCTGCCCCGTGCCCTGCGCCACGGTCTGCACGTTGTTGGCGATCTCCTGCGTCGCCGCGCTTTGCTGCTGCACGGCGGTGGCGATGGTCGAGGCAATGGCCGAGATCTGGCCGATGGTGCCGCCGATCTCCTTGATCGCCGCCACCGACTCCCGGGTCGCATCCTGCATGCCCAGGATATGCGCGGAAATCTCGTCGGTGGCCCTGGCGGTCTGGCTGGCGAGCGACTTGACTTCGGAAGCGACCACCGCAAAGCCGCGGCCGGCCTCGCCGGCCCGTGCCGCCTCGATGGTCGCATTCAGCGCCAGCAGGTTGGTCTGCTCGGCGATCGCCGTGATCAGCTTGACCACGTCGCCGATCTCCTGGGCGGCGCGCGACAGCTTGCCGATCCGTTCGTCGGTCTGCCGCGCCTGCGTCACCGCGCCTTCGGCGATCCGGTTCGACTCGCGCACCTGCCGGCCGATCTCGTCGACCGACATCGACAGCTCCTCGGTGGCGGCGGCAACCGACTGCATGTTCGACGACGCCTCCTCGGAGGCGCCCGCGACATGGCCGGACAATCCGCGGGTGGTCTCGGCGGTGCGGGTCAGGGTGCCCGCCGCCGATTCGAGCTGCGTCGCCGACGACGACACATTGGCGACGATGGCGCCGACCGCGGTTTCGAACGCGTCCGCGAACCGGATCAGCTCCGCCCGGCGCGCGGTGCCCGCCGCGCGGTTGCGCTCCTCGTGTTCCGCCGCCTCGCGCTCGGCCTTGGCCACCGCCTGCCGCTTGAACGCCTCGACGGCGGCGGCCATCTCGCCGACCTCGTCCTTGCGGCCGAGGCCCGGCAGCACGACGCTGAAATTGCCGCCGGCGAGATCACGCATCGCCGCGCACATCTTCAGCATCGGGCGCGAGATGCCGTTGCCCAGCACCAGCGCCAGCAAGGCGCCGAGCAGAACGCTTCCGATGCCGAGAACCGCGATCAGGCGCTCGGTGCCGAGCGCGATCGTCTCGGTGCGAGCCTCGATCCGCTTCTGGTCGGTCAGGAGGTCGCGCTTCATGGTCTCGGACAGGTGCGTGATCGCGGAAGCGACCTCGGTCATCTCGACGTTAAGCCGGTCGATCAGTCTGGCCTTGGCGATCAGGCTGTTGAACGCATCGGCATATTCGCCAAGCTCGGCGATCGCCTCCTCGATCCGCTTTCCGGCGGCATCGTCGCCGGCCTTGAGGTTGCCCAGCGCCGCATCGAGAAACTTCAGCCGGGCCAGCGCGCTGCTGGCCACGGTCGGACTGGGGCGCGCGATGTAATTGCTCATCAGCGCCGAGGTCGAGATCAACTGGGTCGCCGTGTCCTTCACCCTGGCCTGCAATCCGGCCTGGCCGGCAGCGCCGGTCACGGCGGCCAGATCCTCCAGCTTGTAGCGCAGGGTCGCACCCTTGCTGACGACCTGGTTGCTGGCCAGCGTGGCATATTCCCGCTTGGCCTTCAGCGTATTGTCGAAAGTGGTGACGAACAGTTCGAACTTCTTTTCAAGGTCGCGGATGCGCGCCAGCCGATCGGAATCCCGGGTCGCGGCCCGCGCCTTCGCGATCGAGGTCTTCAACCGCCCCTGCGCCGTCAGCGCCGCCTTGGCGTCGTCGTCGCTGCTGGTCGCCACGTAGTAGCGAACCAGATCGCGACAGGCCATCAGGTCCCGGTCGATGTCCCGCGCCGCGTCCGACTGGGCGACACCGGCCTGATACGCCGCCACGCTGCCGGCAATCCGCTCGAAGCCGAAATAGGCAAAGCCCATGCTGACGGCCGAGACCACGACAAGGCAACCGAACCCCAGCAACACCTTTCCACGAAACCGCAATGTCGGCCGCACGGCCAACGGCATGCGCAACCGCGCACCTTTCAACCAGCCCACCACGAATCCTCCGATCCTCAGCCCGCGCCACCGAACCATCGGGCTCCGCGGCGACTGCCCAAGGCTAAGGCCGAATGGATAAGAGGCCGTAAATTAGTACCGTTCGCGGGTCTGCCCCGGACGACCATATTGCCGCACAAGCATCGTATGGCGACCCGCGAGCGAAGCGGCCCGGCACCCCGCCCCGGTCCACCGGCCGTGGCCCCGACGCATTCAGCGCCGCCGCACGGCGCGGCCGGAATCCGGCCGCATGGATTTTCGTCGCATTGGCGGGATCCCGGATCGCCGCTCGCGCAGCGCGCCGGCAACGACGGCCGCGCATTTTTCAACGGCCTGCTGGAGCGTTTTCGAGCGAAGCGGGTACCGGTTCGCGCAAGGAAAACGCGTTAGAATAAGAATAGAGAGCCCCGTTCCGATAGAATCGGAACGGAAATGGCTCTAGCGCCGGTGATGGCGATAGGACCGCGAGAACGCCACGCGCGGATTGAGAAAGCAATCCGCATTGCGGCCCGAGGCGGCGGCGCGGCATTGGCGGTAGGTCGAATAGGAGCAGTCGCCCGGAATGCCGATATGAAGCGACTGCAGGCAGTAGCGATAATCCCGCGCCGAGGCCGGCCCCGCCGTGACGATGGACGCGGCCGCGACGACCGCAAGGCCGAACAAGATCCTTTTCATCTTCCTCTCCTTCACAAGGCCCGTCCCACGGGATGAAAGCGGCAGCGCCGGGAATGTTCCCGCCATTCCCGCCGGGCGACCGTAATTCCCCGCCGGGCGATCGCGCAGGTTCCGGCGCCGTGCGGTTTGCCCGTGGCCGAACCCGATGGCAAAATGCCGCCCGACGATCGTCCCGGCCGCAGCAGTGCCCGCCGGCGGTCTCACGCCAGGCAGACCTGCTTCCCGGCAGGCTTGCGATAATCAACGGATTTGGAGGAGCTATGCCCGGTTCAGATGTCGCGGCCGGCGTGGTCGGTCCCTTTGCCGGGCTCGATGTGCCGTGGCTGTTGCGGCTGCGCGCGGAGGTGCGGCGCGACCACCCGTTCCTGATCTGGGCGCCGTTCGATGCGCCGGCGAGGAGCTGGACCTATGGCGCGTTTCACGACCGGGTCGGCGCGCTGGCCGCCGGCTTCGCGGCGCGGGGCGTCAAGCCCGGCGAATACGTGCTGATCCACCTCGACAACTGCATCGAATCGTTGCTCGCCTGGTTCGCCTGCGCCGAGCTCGGCGCCATCGCGGTCACCACCAACACCCGTTCGGCGGCCACCGAAGTCGCGTATTTCGCCGATCATTGCGGCGCGGTCGCCGCGATCACCCAGCCGGCCTATGCCGAACTGGTCGCCGCCAACTGCCGCAACCTGCGCTGGATGGCCGTGACCGATCACGACGGCGGAGTGGCGCCGCCGCAGGGCCATGCGGTGCCCCGCGCCGAGCGGTTCGAGGCCCTGTTCGGCGACAGCGCCGACCGCCCGCACCGCGCCGCCGATCCGCAGGCCCCCTGCAGCGTGCAATACACCTCCGGCACCACGTCGCGCCCGAAAGCGGTGCTGTGGACCCACGCCAATGCGCTGTGGGGCGCCAAGGTCAACGCCGCGCACCAGGATCTCCATGCCGGCGACGTGCACCAGACCTATCTGCCGCTGTTCCACACCAACGCCCTGGCCTATTCGATGCTGGCCAGCCTGTGGGTCGGCGCCAGTTGCGTGATCCAGCCGCGCTTCTCGGCGAGCCGGTTCTGGCGCGTGGCGGCCGAGCACCGCTGCACCTGGACCTCGACGATCCCGTTCTGCATGAAGGCCCTGCTCGAACGCGAGATTCCGAAACAGCATACCTTCCGCCTGTGGGGCTCCGCGATCTGCGAGCCGCCGGCCTTCGCCGCCTTCGGCATCAAGATCATCGGCTGGTGGGGCATGACCGAGACCATCACCCACGGCATCATCGGCGAGGTCGACCAGCCCAACACGCCGATGGCGATCGGGCGCGCCGCCGCGGAATACGTCATCCGCGTCACCGATGACGACGGCGCGCCGACGGCCCTCGGCGAGACCGGCAATCTCGCGATCCGCGGCATTCCCGGCCTGTCGCTGTTCAAGGAATATCTCTACAACGAGGCCGCCACCCGCGACAGTTTCGACGCCGACGGCTTCTTCCTCACCGGCGACCGCGTCACCCTGCTCGACAACGGCTTCATCAAATTCGGCGACCGCGCCAAGGACATGCTGAAGGTCGGCGGCGAGAACGTCGCAGCGTCCGAAATCGAGCAGGTCGTCATCATGGTGCCCGGCGTGCGCGAGGCCGCCGTGGTGGCGAGGAAGCACCCGATGCTCGACGAGGTGCCGGTGGTGTTCGTGATTCCCGAGGCCGGAATCGCCGGAGCGCCGGCCACGTTGCAGGACGACATCCTCGCGGCCTGCCGCAAGGCGCTGGCCGACTTCAAGGTGCCGCGCGAGGTGCGCCTGGTCGACGACATGCCGCGCTCCACCCTGGAAAAGGTGGCAAAGGCGGAATTGCGCAAGCTGCTGACATAAGGCGGACTGCGGAACGGCGCGTCACGCCGTGACGCCGCCGACACCGTAGGCGGACATCGGACAGGCGAACCGATCACGTCCCCAGCGCCACCGGGCGGAACGCCTGGAGAAGCTGCGGGTCGAGCTTGCCCTCCATGCCCTCCATCATCGCAAATGCGCGGGCATGGGTGAAGGGCAGGCGGTAGGCCCGCTTCTCGACCAGCGCGGTATGGATGTCGGCGATGGTGATGATGCGAACGATATCGCTGATCTCGCCGGCGCTCAGCCCGTCGGGATAGCCGCTGCCGTCGAGGAATTCGTGATGGTGCAGCACCACGTCGAGCACCTCCGGCGGAAAGCTGCCTTGCGACGCCAGCGCATCGTGGCCCAGCCGCGGATGCCGCTGGATCTGCTCGCGCTCCGCTTCCGTCAACGCGCCCGGCTTGTCGAGGATTTCGACCGGGACGAACGCCTTGCCGACATCGTGCAGCAGCGCCGCCCGCGCCAGCCGGCGCTGGTCCTGCTCCCGCATGCCGAGATGCTGCGCGAAGGCGACGACGAAGCCGGTCACGAACAGGCAGTGCCGATAGCTGTGGTTGTGATGGCGGCCCACCGCCGCCAGCCATTCCCGGAGCGAGGATTTCCGGATCGCGTGCAGGATCTGGGTTTCCGCCGCGGTCACGTCGTCGATGCTCAACGGCTTGCCGGCCGGCAGCCGCTGGAAAATCTTCACCATCACCAGATGGGCCGCGCTGACGCCCTTGTTCAGAATGGTTCCCTGCTTGTCGTCATCGGCATAGGCGACGTTCGGAAACGCCGCGCGCACGCGCCGCAGGATCGCCCGGGCATCGAGCGGCCGCTCGATGGTGTCGGTGGCCCCGAGCGCCCAGGCCTGCATCGCGCTGTGATGCAGGCCGTCGGAGAGCACGAACAGCCGCGGAATCGCCTGATACGACGCCCGGGTCAATTTGCTGCGGATCCGCTGCACGTTCTCCGGCGAGCGCAGATTGATGTCGACCACGACCCCGGACAGACGTCCCATGGGGTCATCCGGGAGATCGGCGGTCGGCACCGTCTCGACATCCCCGACCCTGCCGAGAATCTCCGCCAGCTCACTGCTCTGTTCGGCGTCGTCCGATGCCAGCAGCAAGCGTTGCCGGGCGGTTGCGCGATGGGGTGATGCGGTCATGGGTCCTCGACGGGCATTGCGATAATCCAGCGTCGCGTTCCATAGCGGGTAAGTGGAGTCTCCTAGCTTAAAAGGTACTGTTAAC
>JAGRLZ010000092.1 GCA_020441545.1 Xanthobacteraceae bacterium
CCTGATCCGAAACTCGACGCTGCAGGCCGCACCGCCGCGCGCCGCATCGGACAGCGCCGTCAGATAGGCCGGGCGATCGGCGACATGAACCCGATCGAACAGGCCGTGCCCGATCAACGTCGCCGCCGGCGCGCCGAGCAAGGCTTCCGCCGCGGCGGAAACGAATTCGACCGATCCATCGCGGCGATGACGCGAGATCACGTCGCTCATGTTGCGCGCCAGCAGGTGATAGCGGTCCTCTTCGACCGACAGCAATGTCCCGCTGGTTCCGGCGATCGATTGCGCGCCGAATGCCAGGATCACCGCGTAGACTATCGCGGCACCGATGACAAAGGCCGCGAACACCGTGCGCGCGACGGCTCCGGCCTGGAAGGCCGGCAGCAGATTGAAGTAGGTCATGCCGGCCAGCACGACGAAGGCGCTTCCCGCCAGCACGGACGCAAGGACGATGCTCCGCCGCGACGACGACAGCGCGGCTTCGAGCGGAACGACGATGAGCAGCATCGCCGCTAAGGATTCGATGCCGCCCGTCATAATGGCGATGGCGACGATGAGACCGACAAGCGCCAGCGACGACAGCATGTGTGCCGTCTCGTAGCGTCCGGTCCGGGACAGATAATAAGACAGCAGGATCGGCACGATCAGCCAGGCGAAGGCCATCACTTCCATGACGCCCGGCGCCCCGCGGATCGCGAGATAGACCGGAAACGCCGCCAGCGCCGCGAGGCTGCCAAGCAAGCGCGGCGCCATGAACACGCGATGCCTTGCGGCAGCCAGCGCATCCCCGCGCACCGAGGGATGAAGCATCTGATTCAGACGATCGTGAATGATACTCGACACTGTCACGCTTTTGCGCTGCGGCCCGAACTGTTGAACAAGACGCGCCGAAACGCCCCCTTATCGTTGCGCCAACGTGTCAGAGCGAACTTAAGCGAACGCTAAAACCACACCGCGCCGTCGCCGCTCGCGGCCCGCAACAGCGGATTCGGCCATTCCGCACGGTCTCATTCGAGGCAGATGGTGAACGAGCGGTTTCCGTTTGCCGCCCGACATGGTTTCGAAATGGTGGACAGGCCCGCACCGGATGCGCCGCCCGCCGCACCGCGCGTCAATCGATTGTTTACAGAGAATCGAATCGTTCGAATTTTCCGACATTTGAAGACGTCGCCGGAACGTCGGATTCAGCCGCGCCTGATATGCAAGGCCCAGATTGCGAGATCAATCGCAACGGGGTGAACGCGACTGACGGGGACGCGAGATGTTCTTTCTTCTTCGCATGGCCTTCTGGCTCGGGCTGGTGCTGGTGCTGCTGCCCAGGGACCAGGCGGCGGATACGGACCAGCGGCCACAGGTGAATGCGGCCGAGGCGATCTCGGCGGCGACGGCGGCGGTCTCCGACATGAGCCAGTTCTGCACGCGCCAGCCCGCCGCCTGCGAGGTCGGCGGCCAGGCCGCGAGCGCGATCGGCCATCGCGCGCAGGACGGCGCGCGCAAGCTGTATCGCATCATCACCGACAGGCGTGCCCCGGACGAGACCGGCTCGATCGACAATGTGCCCGGCGCGGCCACCGGCGTCGGCTCGCGCGACACGCTGACGCCCGACGATCTGGGAATCGAGTGGCGGTTGAGCGCGGCCGCCCCCGGATAAGGACATATTGTGGTTCCCGCGGGCCGAATATCGCTTTCCGCCTGCCATGGTCCTATATAAGGACATGGCAACGGAACACGAGCCACGATGACCATCGACGAGATCAGAGACAATTTTGCCCTGCTTGACGAGTGGGACGACCGCTACCGCTACGTCATCGAACTGGGCCGAAGCCTGGAACCGATGCCCGAGGAGGCGCATACCGCCGCCAACAAGGTCAACGGCTGCACCAGCCAGGTCTGGCTGTCGCGGCAGTTTGCCCGCGACGACGCGGGCGAGCCTGTCCTGCGCTATCTCGGCGACAGCGATGCCCACATCGTGCGCGGCCTGATCGCCATCCTGCTGACGCTCTACTCCAACCGCACGCCGCGGGACATCCTGGCGACCGACGCGCTCGCGCTGTTCGACGAACTCGGCTTCCGCGAGCACCTGACCCCGCAACGCTCCAACGGGTTGCGGGCGATGGTCGAGCGGATCCGGAACGATGCCCGCGAAACGCTCGCCGCCGCATCCTGAGAGGCGAAATTCGCCCGCCCCCTACTCGACATCGAACGCCGCGCCCTCCGCGAGCCAGGTCCGGATCCGGGCACTCGCGGCACCCCGAACCTCCGTCCGCAACCCGTATTGCCGCGCCAGCCGGTCGAGCCCGAGCTGCAGCACCACCTTCGCCGACCGCGGCGGCCAGCCGCGTTCGCGTTCGACATCTTCCAGCCCGCGCAGGAAGCAGCAGACATCCATCAGCACGCCGGCAAATTCCGGACCGCAAGCCTCCAGCGCATGACGGACCCGCTGGCGCGCCCCGACGATGAGATCGGTCATTTCGGCAGGGCCGGCCCGGCCGCCGCCGGATCCGGTCGACGCCTCCCAGCGCGACGTGACCCGTGGCGTCAGTTGCGCGCGGGTGAAATCGCCGCGCAGACGCTCGCCGGCAAGGAACTGGTGCGGGCCGATCATCGCGCGGCCGTCGCGTCCCTTGCGGCGGGCCAGCCATGCCAGCGGGCTCTCGCTCTCGTTCACCAGCAGGCGCATGGCGCCCGCGTCGGTTTCGATCCGCCGCGCGGCCAGGGCGAGATGCTGCGCCCGATGGGGATCGACATCCGCGGCGAGACCGTGTTCGTGACGCGCCGATGCCGGCTTGCGGCGGCGGGCACCGGCCCTCATCGCCGGACCTCCGGTCCGGCCGGCGCGGCACCCGTTCGCCTCCCCTGCCGGCATGCGAGTTCGATCGCGGCCAGCCGACAGTCCAGCCAGATGTCGTCACGGCCATCCTCGACGACCCTGCAGGCGTGCGAGACCGTCGTACGGTCGCGCCCGAAAATCCTGCCGATGGCATCGAAGCTTACGGCGAAATCGACATGCATCAGATACATCGCGACCTGACGCGCAAAAGCGACGCGGGGCGCGCCGCGCGTCGGTCCCGACAACATTGCCGGAGCGATGCCGAAATCGCGCGCGACGCAACGCATCACCCGGCGGGAAACCCGCTCGAGTGTTTTCCGGGGGATACGCGCGTTGCCGGCACGTTGGCGTGGAGCAGAAGGCGGATCGGAATGGGGCATGGGACTTCCCGTCTTTAGGAATAATTTCTTATTCTAGACGGAAAATCCCCGGCGGGGATAGCTGTTCGTCAACCGACGAATTGCATTGAGGAATTTACAGGATCGCGGCGACCATATCTAGATTTTATTCCTACAAATTCTGACGCAAACGCCCACGGGCTTATTTGCGGCGACGCTGCTGCTGGCCCAGCCCCATCTTCTTGGCAAGTTGCGAGCGGGCCACCGCGTAGTTCGGCGCCACCATCGGATAATCCGGCGGCAGGCCCCATTTGTCGCGATACTGCTCGGGGGTCATGTTGTACTGGGTGCGCAAATGCCGCTTGAGGGATTTGAAGCGTTTGCCGTCCTCAAGGCAGACGAGATATTCGGGCGTTACCGATTTCTTCACTGAAACGGCCGGCTTGACTGGCTCGGGTGGCGCCTCGACACGCCCGCTCGAGACCTTCACCAGCGCCGCATGCACCTGACCGATGAGAGCGGGGATATCCGATGCCGGCGTGCTGTTGTTGCTGACATAGGCGGAGACGATGTTGGCCGTGAGGTCGAGGACGCTTTTGCCCGGGGTGTCGCTCATACGTGAAAATTCTCCTGGTATCCCGATTGCGAAGCTCGCATGTCCGTGCTGCGGTCCCTGATGCGAACGTCAGGGATCAGAGAGACGCCGGCGATTTCGTGGCGTGCCGGGAGACGGGGCGCAGGTTTGCCGGACGCCCTTGTTCGTAACCACGAAGCAAACGCACAAAGCAAACGGATGAACCTTCTTGCCGCCGAAGCCCGTCACGACCGCTGATCGAGGTGTTTTCGCAGTTCGTCGATCGATGCAAATCGCATCATCCCCTCCGGCATCTGCGCCTCGATCGAACCATCAGAGTAAAGCGAATAGGCCATCCCGTCGACAACGCCGGACTTCACCACGCTGACATCGGCGGATGACTGCGGGGCCGGCGCGGGGGGCGGCGGAACGCGCGGCACATTCTCCCGGCGCGGCCACGCATCGTCGAAACTCGGATGGGGCCTCGTCTGCGGCGGAACCTCGGCTGCCGACGGGGAAGGTTCGGCGCCCTGCGCGCGCTCCCGGCGCGACGACTGGAACAGAAGATTGCGCCGCGGCCGTTCGGGGGGCGGCTTCGCGCCGGAGGCAGCCGGCTGCTCCGGCGCCTCGGCAACACCACGCGGCTCGTCATGGACATCGTCATGGACATCGCCCGTCGCCTCCCGTGGCGCGGCCCCGACGGCAGGACCATCCAGCGGCGGCACGGGCACTTCCGCGGGAGCATCGGCGAACCGGCCCCGGCGCGGCGAACGCCGCTCCGCGGGATGGATGTCGGCAATCGAGCCCGCTGGCAGCGGCGCGGCGCCGAACTCGCCCTCATCCGCCGCCGGCCGGACCGACGAGCCCAGGCGCCGTGCGATCGCTTTCAGTTCCCTCACCACGAAAGCGAGCCCGATCAGAATCAGGCCGGTGCAAACCCCGACCACACCGGCAAGGATCATGGTATTGCCGAAGCTGAATTCCTTGACCGGGATACCGAACCAGATCGCCAGCAGCCCGGCGACGATCGCGCCGATACCGGCAATCAACAATACAATCATGCTACGTTCCCCCCTTCCGCACCGAAGCAGCGGAAGCTCTGTGGCATCACGATAGCTTCATCCCGCGATCCCGCCAACGGAATTGCAACCGCGCGCCGCAAGGGTGATCGCCTCGGGAATAAAAGTCCGCCCTGCGCCAAAGAACCTTGCGAACCCCGCCCGGTCGGCGTTAGCCTCGCCGCGACGCACGAAAATCCAGGACACACGAAAATCAGGGAGTGAACCTCATGTCGCCAGCCGAAGCCCGCCTCAAGGAAATTCCGTCGGATATGACCGAGGCCGAATGGGAGCAGCGCGTCAATCTCGCCGCCGCCTATCGGCTGATAGCCTATTACGAATGGGACGATCTCATCGACACCCACATCTCCGCGCGCGTTCCAGGCCCCGAGCACCACTTCCTCATCAATCCTTACGGGCTGATGTTCGACGAGATCACCGCGTCCAGCCTGGTGAAGGTCGACCTCGACGGCAACCAGCTCACCGAGAGCCAGTACAATATCAATCCGGCCGGCTTCACGATTCACTCCGCGATCCATGAGGTTCGCGAGGATGCCGGCTGCGTGCTGCATCTTCACACGCCGGACGGCACCGCTGTGGCGAGTTGCATGGAGGGCCTGCTGCCGCTCAACCAGACCGCACAGCTCGTCACCCACGACCTTGCCTATCACGACTACGAGGGCATCGCGCTCGACCACGACGAACGCCCGCGCCTGCAGCGCGACCTCGGCAACCACAATTTCATGCTGCTGCGCAATCACGGCACGCTGACGGTCGGCCGTTCGGTGGCCTCGGCCTTCGAGCGCATGTTCCATCTGGAGCGCGCCTGCACCATGCAGGTGCGGACCCGGATGCTGGGACCGACCGCCTACCCGGTCGAGCAGGCCGTGATCGACAAGAACACCATGGTGGTCGAGAACCCCGATCGCGCGGAGTTGCGTTCCACCAAGCTGGTGTGGCCGCCGCTGCTGCGCAAGCTGGACCGGATCGACCCCAGTTACAAAACCTGAGAATCCGTGTAGTCTCTTTTTACACGGCCTCTACACGTGTTTTGCAAAGCGTCGCCCAATCCCGGGCGGCGCTTTAACCTTTTCCGGGCCGATAATATTCCGCACGCGATGGTCAGGTGTGCAGCGGTCAGGTGCGCGGCGCCTCGGCGAGCGCGGCAAGGATGCGCGCCCACGAGCGGATGCCCTTGTGGAAGCTCTTCAGGTCGTACTTCTCGTTCGGCGAATGGATATTGTCGTCATCCAGCCCGAACCCGACCAGCACGGTGTCGAGCCCCAGCACGCGCTTGAAATCGCCCACCACCGGAATCGAGCCGCCGGAGCCGATCAGTTGCGCCTCGCGGCCCCATTCCGCGGTCAGCGCCGCCTGCGCGGCCGCGAGCGGCTTCATGCCCCAGTCGAGCGACACCGCCGGCGCGCCGGAATGATCGATGAATTCGACCTTGCAATCACCCGGCAGACGCTCGGTGACATAGGCGCGGAACGCGGCGCGGACCTTCGCCGGATCCTGGCCTTCGACCAGCCGGAACGACACCTTGGCCGACGCCTGCGACGGAATCACCGTCTTCGAGCCCTCGCCGGTATAGCCGCCGACGATGCCGTTGATGTCGCAGGTCGGCCGCGAGAACACCTGCTCGATCATCAGCCGGTCGTTCTCGCCGGCCGGCAGCGACAGCCCGATCGGCTTCAGGAACGTCTCCGGCGTGAAGGCCAGCGCCTTCCATTGCGCCAGGATCGCCGGCGGCAAATCCTTCACGCCGTCATAGAACCCCGGAATGGTCACGCGGCCGCTGTCATCGTGCAGCCCGCCGAGAATGCGCGTCAGCACCCGGATCGGGTTCTGCGCGGCGCCCCCGAACAGGCCGGAATGCAGGTCGCGATCGGCCGCGGTGATGCGAACCTCGTCATAGACCAGGCCGCGCAGCGCCGTGGTGATCGCCGGCGTGTCCGGATCCCACATGCTGGTGTCGCAGACCAAAGCGAGATCGGCAGCGAGGTCCGCCTTGTTCTGCGCCAGGAAGGCGGCGAAGTGCTTCGACCCGACCTCCTCCTCGCCCTCGATCAGGAAGGTCACGTCGAGCGGCAATGAGCCTGCGACGCCGATCCAGGCGCGGCAGGCTTCGATAAAGGTCATCAACTGGCCTTTGTCGTCCTCGGCGCCGCGCGCCACGATGATCTTGCGGCCGTCGGCGTGATCGGCCACGGCCGGCTCGAACGGCGGCCGCGTCCACAGCGCGAGCGGATCGACCGGCTGCACGTCATAATGGCCGTAGAACAGCACATGCGGCCGGCCCGCGCCCGCCTCTCCGCTGCGTTTTGCGACCACCGCCGGATGCCCGCCGGTGGGCCGGACCTCCGCGCGGAAGCCGAGCGTCGCGAGATCGTTGGCCAGATGCGCGGCGGCCGCCTCGCAATCCGCGGCAAAGGCCGGATCGGCCGAGATCGACTTGATGCGCAACAGCGTGAACAGGCGTTGCAGGCTGTTGTCGAAATCCGCGTCGATATGGTCCAGCACCGCGGCCAGTTTCTGCGCCGTCATGGCAAACTCCGGTTGAGAAGAACAGTTACCGCCGCAACAGGCTGCCGAGCGCGCCGCGGACGATGGCGCGGCCGACCGAGCCGCCGACCGACCCGCCAAGCGTTTTCCCGATATTCGCCATCACGCCGCCGAGCACCTTGTTGGTGACCGAGCGCGTGACATCGCGCGCGATCACCTGCCCGGTCGACAGCCTCTTCCCACGCGGCGTGTTGGTGCCGAAGATGGTGCCGACGATCGAACCGAGCTGGTCGAGCACCCCGCCCTCGCCGGCTTCGGACGTCACCGCCGTCTCGTTGACGCGCTTTTGCAGTATCTCATAGGCGGATTCGGAATCGATCGCGGTATCGTATTTGCCCTTCACCGGACTGCCGGCGATGACGGCCTTGCGCTCGTCGGGCGTCACCGGCCCGATCCGCGCCGACGGCGGCCGGATCAGCACGCGCTCCACCACCGACGGCGTCCCCTTCTTCTCGAGAAACGAGACCAGCGCCTCGCCGGTGCCAAGCTCGGTGATGACCTGCGCGGTGTTCAGTTTCGGATTGGGGCGGAAGGTCTCGGCCGCCGCGGCAACGGCTCTTTGGTCGCGCGGCGTGAAGGCGCGAAGCGCGTGCTGCACGCGGTTGCCGAGCTGCGCCAGCACCCTGTCCGGCACGTCGACCGGGTTCTGGGTGACGAAATAGACGCCGACGCCCTTGGAACGGATGAGGCGGACCACCTGCTCGATCTTTTCGAGCAGCGCCTTGGGCGCGTCGTTGAACAGAAGATGCGCCTCGTCGAAGAAGAACACCAGCTTCGGCTTCGGCGGGTCGCCGACCTCCGGCAGCTGCTCGAACAGTTCGGACAGCATCCAGAGCAGGAAGGTCGCATAGAGACGCGGGCTCTGCATCAGCCTGTCGGCCGCAAGGATATTGATGATGCCGCGACCCTCGCGGTCGGTGCGCATGAAATCCTTCAGGTCCAGCGCCGGCTCGCCGAAGAACCTGTCGCCACCCTGGGTCTCCAGCACCAGGAGCTGGCGCAGGATGCTGCCCACCGACTGCTTGGACACGTTGCCGTATTGCGTGGTCAGCTCAGCGGCATGTTCGCCGACGAACGACAGCATCGACTTGAGGTCCTTCATGTCGAGCAGCAGGAGCTGCTGCTCGTCGGCGACGCGGAACGCGATGTTCAGCACGCCTTCCTGGACGTCGTTGAGATCCATCATCCGCGACAGCAGCAAAGGCCCCATCTCGGACACCGTTGCCCGCACCGGATGCCCTTCCTCGCCGAAGACATCCCAGAAAATGGTCGAGAACTGGTCCGGCTGGAAGGTGAGGCCGACCTCCCTGGCGCGCTTCAGGATGAAATCCTTCGGCTCGCCGACCTCGGCGATGCCGGAGAGATCGCCCTTGATATCGGCGGCGAACACCGGCACCCCGGCGCGCGCAAACCCTTCCGCCATCACCTGCAGCGACACCGTCTTGCCGGTTCCGGTCGCGCCGGTCACCAGGCCATGCCGGTTGGCCAGTGCCAGCGTCAGCCAGGCGGATTCCTCTTCCCGGCCGATGAAAAGACTTTCGCCGGTGTCTCCGGTCCGGGGTTCAGTCGTCGCCATTCGTGCAGCCTCTCATGCGATCCAGAACGATCCTGACGCGCCGCGTATTGTTGTCGCCGACGCTTTACCGGGAACATTGCCGGGCACGTTACCAAATATGCGCCACCAAGCTATGCCCCTGCCGTTCCCGAACGGTCTCGCGACAAACCGACGCCTGACGCCTCGCGCGGACTCGTCGATACGTCGATCGGTTCGCGCGCAATCCCGCTTCGCGCGCCATCCATTGGCATGTTCTATCGCGTCCGATCATCGCGAACGGTACCTTGCAGGTCGCATGTTGCAGGTCGCATGGGCGCGGTCAACACGCTTGAACCGCCGGAACGCCATCAGGACAGCACCGATCCGGAAAGCTGTTGCACGCCCGCTCCGCGCGGCCGGCGAGCGCCGGCCTCGGCGAGCACTTGCCTTCTTGCGACAGTTTGACCTCGCACCCATCGGGAACGCTGGCATTCGTGCAACACTCACAACGCGATCACGGCATGAAACGGTTCCCGGATGCCGTCGTCACTTGTATTTCATGGCGCGACGGACCAAGATCAAAACTCACAAACAGGATCCGGCAATCAACCGGCGGAGGCGGGGCTCAAATGTATCGTTCAATTCGGTCTCCAGCTTTGGAGACGTTTTTTTGCTGTTCCGCCCCAGCCATCCAGACCCGCTCCCCCATCCGCGCTGCCGCATCGGCTGTTGCAGGCGTTTCTTTTGGCACGGCAAGCAGCGTCCATGCCGCTCGTCGCGCCGTTTCTGAACTTTTCGATCAAAGCAACGACAGAGCTAATCGAGGCGCGTCGGCTTCGGACAATTCAACACGGACCGAGACCGCCCTGCCCTGCGCGCATGATTTTCGCGCACCGACTTTCGACGTCATTTCATCTGCCGCCTGATTGCGTATCGCCCGAGCACCATGACATATCCGATTTCAACGATTGACGGCATGACGTCGTTTGCGGCCGCCAAGTTCAAGGCAGCCGGAATTCGAACCACGGAAGCACTGCTGGAGGCCGCCAAGACCGCCAAGGGGCGCAAGGCGCTCGCCGCCAAGACCAATTTCACCGAACAGCAGTTGCTGGAATGGGCGAACATCGCCGACTGCATGCGCGTTCCCGGCATGGGCAAGGCCAGGGCCGAACTGTTGCGCGCCAGCGGCGTGACGACGGTGCGCGAACTCACCCACCGCAATCCGGCCCGGCTGGCGCAGGCGATGAAAGAGGTGAATACCCGGCGGAAGCTGGTCGGCGTAATGCCGTCCGAAAAGTCGGTTCAACGCCTGATCGAGAACGCACGCAAGCTGCCGCTCAAGATCACATACTGACGCCCGCGCGCCCTGACGCCCGCAACTCCCGACGTCTCGCCAAGCGTCCTCGGCGCCTCACGCGGGACGGGCAGCCCGCCGTTCCAGAACGTCCTTCAGCATCGGCTCGATCCGCGACAGCTCGTCCAGGTGCGCCGATGACAGTTCCGTCAGGAGCGTGTCGGCAAGGTCGGTCAATTCCAGGAAGACGCGCCGATGATCGACGGGATCGTGGACCCGCCGCACCAGCCCGCCTTCGGTCAGGCGATCCACCAGTTCGACGGCGGTGTGATGTCGAACGCGCAGCCGGTACGCCAGGTTGCCGACGGTGACCCTGCCGCCACCCGGATATCCCTTGATCGCCAGCAGCGCCTGATGCTGGCGCGAGGTCAGCCCGACGGCCTGCGCGGCCTTCTGGCTAAATTCCAGAAAGCAGCGGATCGAATGGCGGAATTCGGACAGGGCCTGGTATTCCGCCAGCGTCAAACCCGGTTGGGCCGGCGGCACCAGGTCGCGAACATTTTCCTGAAGCGACATCAAGACCTCCCACGAACGTGAATTCCGCTCGAAGCAACGGACCTTGCATACTGGTTGCGAGGGCCGCCTTTTTCATGAGTCCTATCCCTGTCGGCTTCTTTCTTCAATGAGCGCATCGCCACATGCGCCGAAAGTACAAGACACAAGGACAAGGCCGCGGGCCGCACGAGCCGGACGCCTCCCCGGCCGCGCCGCCGGATCCCCCGGAGGCGCAAAACCAGCGCCGGCATATCGACTTGCGCGAGTGAACCGCTTGACTTGCGCGAGTGAACCGCGCAAAGCGACCGCAGCGTGAGACATCCTCCCTTGTGGAGCGGACATACCAGCCCTGCCGATGACGCCGATGCCGGACGCCCCGATATTGCGGAGCCTCGTTGCCCGTCCCTTTCCGGTTGTGATGGGCGTCCTCAACGTCACGCCCGACTCGTTTTCCGACGGCGGAGATTTTCTCGCGCCGGACAAGGCCATCGCGCAGGCACAACGGATGATTGCGGACGGCGCGGACATCATCGATGTCGGCGCGGAATCGACACGGCCCTACGGCTCCCGGCCGATTTCCGCAGGCGAGGAAATGCGGCGGCTGGAGCCGGTGCTGCGCGAGGTCGTCCGGCTCGGGGTGCCGGTCTCCATCGACAGCATGAAAGCGCAGGTGGTCGATTGGGCGTTGGGCCTTGGTGCGGCCATCGCCAACGACGTCTGGGGGCTGCAGCGCGATCCGGACATGGCAACGGTCGTCGCCCGCCACCGCGCGCCGGTGATCGTCATGCACAACCGCGACAGCGCGGACGAAAACATCGATATCATGCGGGATATCGCTGCGTTTTTCGAAAGGTCGCTCGCCATCGCCGCAACGGCCGGCATTCCCGAGAACGACATCGTTCTCGATCCCGGCATCGGCTTCGGCAAGACCCAGCCGCAAAGCATGACGGTGCTGGCGCGGCTCGACCAGTTCCAATCGTTCGGCCGGCCGATCCTGGTCGGTGCCTCGCGCAAGCGGTTCATCGATACGGTGACGCCGTCGCCGCCACAGCAGCGCCTCGGCGGCTCGATCGCCGCCCATCTCATTGCAGCCCGGCGCGGCGCGCGGATCATCCGCGCCCACGACGTCGCCGAAACCGTGCAGGCGCTGCGCGTCGCAGCGGCAATCGAGGACAAACGATGACCGATACGATCTTCATCCATGGCATCGTCATCCATGCCCGCCACGGCGTGATGGAGCACGAGGCCGAAGTCGGCCAGCGCTTCGTCATCGACCTCGAACTGTCCTGCGACCTCTCGGAATCCTCGCGCTCCGACAAGCTGGCCGACACCGTTTCCTATTCGAACGTCGTCGCCACCGCGACCGCCGCCTTCCGGGACGTCAATTATCGCCTGCTGGAACGCGCCGCCGGCGCGGTGGCCGATGCCGTGCTGGATGCCTTTGCCAGGATTTCCACGGTAACGGTCACCGTGCACAAGCCGCACGCGCCGATCGCCGCCATCTTCGACGATGTCGGCGTGGTGCTGACCCGCACGCGGCGTTCGTGACCATGGGCAGGGCCCTGATCGCGCTCGGCGGCAATGTCGGCGACGTGCGCGCCACGTTCGACAAGGCGATCACCAATATCCGCGGCATGGCGCAGGGCATCCTGCTGGCCCGCTCATCGGACTATGCGACACCGCCCTGGGGCAATGTCGAGCAGGACCGTTTCGTCAATGCCTGCATCGAGGTCGAAACCGCCCTCGATCCGCACGCCCTGCTCTTTACGCTGCACAGAATCGAAAAGCGGTTCGGGCGGGACCGCGCGCACGAACAGCGCTGGGGGCCGCGGACGCTCGACCTCGACCTGATCGCCTATGACGAGATGTCGATCGATACACCGGACCTCACCCTGCCGCATCCCCGCCTGTTCGAGCGGGCCTTCGTGCTGGTCCCGCTGGCGGAGATCGCGCCCGACCGCGTGATCGCGGGCCGCACGGTGCGGGAGGCGCTCGGGAACCTGTCGACCGACGGGATCGAACGGCTGCCGGATCGCGATTGAGCGAACATCCGCACGCCGACGCGCCGAATTCCGGCCAGCGGCAGGCTTTCAGCCCACCCGGAGCAGGTTGCGGCAGCACATGCGGCATGGCAATTTCAGCCTGAAACAGAAACCGTCCTTCAGGGAGCACCCTGCCGAATGTCCTCGACGACCGATGATCCGACGCATGATTTGACGCTTGCGGCGGCGTTTCCGCCCGCGACCTATGACGACTGGCGCAAACTGGTTGACGGCGTCCTGAAGGGAGCCCCTTTCGAGAAGCTGGTCGGCAAGACCGCCGACGGCCTCGAGATCGACCCGATCTACAGGCGCGCGCCCGACGCCGCGCCGATCGCCGGCCGCCGGGCCGCGGCGCCATGGCAGGTCATGCAGCGGATCGACCACACCGATCCGGCGCAGGCCAATGCGCAGGCGTTGCAGGACCTCGCCAACGGCGCGAGCGGGTTGACGCTGGTGTTCGCCGGCAGCAACGCCGCGCGCGGCTTCGGCCTGCCGCCGACCCGGGACGCGCTGACGCGGGCGCTGGACGGCGTCTATCTCGACGCCGATATCGCGATCGAATTCGAGACCGGCCCGCAGGGCCGCGACATCGGCGACGACCTCGCCGCCATCCTCGCTGCGCGCAAGATCACGCCGGGCGACGTCGATGTCCGCTTCGGCTTCGACCCGATCGGCGATGCTGCGGTGCGCGGCGGCAGCGCCGGCGAATGGAGCGACAGCGCCAGGGATTTCAGCGACAAGATCGCGCGGCTCCGGAAACTCGGCTTCAAGGGACCGTTCGCCGCCGCCGATGGCCGGGTGATCCACGATGCCGGCGGCTCCGAAGCGCAGGAACTGGCTTTCGTGCTGGCCTCCGGCGTCGCCTATCTGCGCGCGCTGGAGGCGGCCGGCCTGTCGCTCGAGAACGCCCGCGACGCCATTCAGGCGCGGCTCGCAGCCGACGCCGACCAGTTCCTCTCCATGGCCAAATTCCGCGCCTTGCGGCTGTTGTGGGCGCGCGTCGAGCAGGCGTGCGGCCTTGCCCCGAAGCCGCTGTTCGTCACCGCCGAGACGGCGTGGCGGATGCTGACGCGGCGCGACAGCGATGTGAACATGCTGCGCGCGACCATCGCCACCTTCTCCGCGGGACTTGCGGGCGCCAATGCGGTCAGCGTGCTGCCGCATTCGCTTGCCATCGGCCTGCCCGACGCCTTCGCGCGGCGGGTCGCGCGCAACACCCAGCTGATCCTGCTGGAAGAGTCCAACCTCGCCAGGGTCGCCGATCCAGCGGCGGGATCGGGCGGCATCGAGACGCTGACCAGGCAGTTGTGCGACACCGCATGGGGCCTGTTCCAGGAGATCGAAAAAGCCGGCGGCGCATTCGCGACCCTGAAGCAGGGCCTGATCCAGGCCAAGGTCGCGGGCACGCGCGCCGCGCGCGAGACCGACATCGCGCGGCGCAAGAACGTCCTGACCGGGGTCAGCGAGTTCCCGAACCTCGGCGAAGCGACGCCGGACGTGCTGGCCGCGGCGCCGGCGCCCGCCGCCCCGGAAAAGACCGCGATCGCGTTCGACGCGCTGCCCCCGATCCGGCTCGCCGCGCCGTTCGAGGCGCTGCGCGACCGCTCCGACGCGATCCTGGAAAAGACCGGCAGGCGGCCGCAGGTTTTCCTCGCCAATCTCGGAAAGCCATCGGACTTCACGGCGCGCACGACCTTCGCCAAGAGCCTGTTCGAGGCCGGCGGCATCGCGGCGCTGGACAACGACGGCACCTCCGATCCGAAAGAACTCGCGAGCGCCTTCAAGGCATCCGGCGCGCAACTCGTATGCCTGTGCTCCTCCGACACGGTCTACGCCGAACAGGCCGCAACCGCCGCCAGGGCCCTTCATGAGGCCGGCGCCGCGCATATCTATCTGGCAGGCAGGCCGGGCGACAGGGAAGCCGGGTTCCGCGCCGCCGGGATCGACGAATTCGCATTCGCCGGCGGCAACGCGCTGGCGATGCTGGAAGGCGCCTATGCTACAATGGTGACATCATGAGCCGTATCCCGAACTTCGCCGATATCGCTTTTGCCGCGACCAGCGCCCCCGCTCCCGGCGGCGAAGCCAGGCCGTGGCTGACGCCGGAAAGCATCCCGGTCAATCCCGGCTACAGCGAAGCCGACCTCAAGGGCATCGACTTCCTCGACACCTGGCCGGGCATCGCACCGTTCCTGCGCGGCCCCTACCCGACCATGTATGTCAACCAGCCGTGGACCGTGCGCCAGTATGCCGGCTTCTCGACGGCCGAGGATTCCAACGCCTTCTATCGCCGCAACCTCGCGGCCGGACAGAAGGGCCTGTCGGTGGCATTCGACCTCGCCACCCATCGCGGCTACGACAGCGATCATCCGCGCGTCTCGGGCGATGTCGGCATGGCGGGCGTGGCGATCGATTCGATCTACGACATGCGCACGCTGTTCGCCGGCATCCCGCTGGACAGGATGAGCGTATCGATGACCATGAACGGCGCGGTGCTGCCGATCCTCGCGCTTTACGTCGTCGCCGCCGAGGAACAAGGCGTGCCGCCGGAAAAACTGTCAGGCACCATTCAGAACGACATTCTGAAAGAATTCATGGTGCGCAACACCTATATCTATCCGCCGACGCCGTCGATGCGGATCATCTCCGACATCTTCGCCTACACCTCGCAGCGGATGCCGAAGTTCAATTCGATCTCGATTTCCGGCTATCACATGCAGGAGGCCGGCGCGACGCAGGATCTCGAGCTTGCCTATACGCTCGCCGACGGCGTCGAATACCTGCGCGCCGGCATCGCGGCCGGCCTCGATGTCGACCGCTTCGCGCCGCGGCTGTCGTTCTTCTGGGCGATCGGCATGAACTTCTTCATGGAAGTCGCGAAGCTCCGCGCCGCGCGCCTGCTGTGGGCCAAGCTGCTCAGGCAGTTCGATCCGAAGGACCCGAAGTCGCTGTCGCTGCGCACCCACAGCCAGACCTCGGGCTGGTCGCTGACCGCGCAGGACGTGTTCAACAACGTGATGCGCACCGCGATCGAGGCGATGGCCGCGACCCAGGGCCATACCCAGTCGCTGCACACCAACGCGCTCGACGAGGCGCTGGCGCTACCGACCGACTTCTCCGCGCGCATCGCCCGCAACACGCAGCTGTTCCTGCAACAGGAAAGCGGCACCACCCGCATCATCGATCCGTGGGGCGGCTCCTATTACGTCGAGCGCCTGACGCACGACCTCGCCGTCAAGGCATGGGGCCATATCCAGGAGGTCGAGGACCTCGGCGGCATGGCCAAGGCAATCGAAGCCGGCGTGCCGAAGCTGCGCATCGAGGAAGCCTCCGCCAAGACCCAGGCCCGCATCGATGCCGGCCAGCAATCGGTGATCGGCGTCAACAGGTTCAAGCCGGACAACGAGGCGGCGATCGACGTGCTGAAGGTGGACAACACCACGGTGCGCCGGCTGCAGATCGACAAGCTGAAGCGGCTGCGCGGCGAGCGCAGCGAGAGCGACGTCACGGCGGCGCTGGCGGCGCTGACGAAAAGCGCGGAGACCGGCGAAGGCAACCTGCTGGCGCTCGCCATCGACGCCGCGCGGGCAAAGGCCACCGTCGGCGAAATCTCCGACGCCATGGAGAAGGTGTTCGGCCGCCATCGCGCCGAGATCAGGTCGATCACCGGCGTCTACAAGCGGGAGGTCAGCGCGATGTCGAACAATGTCGCCAAGGTCGAGGCGCTGGTCGAAGCGTTCGAGGATGCCGAAGGACGCCGGCCGCGCATCCTGGTCGCCAAGATCGGCCAGGACGGCCACGACCGCGGCCAGAAGGTGATCGCGTCCGCCTTCGCCGATATCGGCTTCGATGTCGATATCGGACCGCTGTTCGCAACCGCCGACGAAGCGGCGCGGCAGGCGGTGGAAAACGACGTGCATATCCTCGGCGTGTCGTCGCTCGCCGCCGCGCACCTCACCGCGGTGCCGGAACTGAAGGCCGCGCTGAAGAAGCAGGGCCGCGAGGACATCATGATTATCGTCGGCGGCGTGGTGCCGCCGCAGGATTACGATGCGCTTTACAAGGCGGGCGCGGAAGCGATCTTCCCGCCGGGCACGGTGATCGCCGATGCCGCCGAGGAACTGATCCACAAGCTCAACGCGCGGCTGGGGCACTCGAGCGAGGCGGCGGAGTGATGCCGTAACGTCAGCTTTCCCGCGAGCAATCCGGATGTCTCGGAGATGGATTGCTTCGGAGTTCGCGCGCCTCGCAACGACGAAAGCAAAGACTGTGTCAACCGCGGGTCAGACGGCTACCATGAAATTGATCTCTATCGTACTGACCGCAGCTTTCTCGATCGCTTCCGCACATGCCATTGCCGCCGAGCCGAAACCGGACTTCACCGTCAAGACCCGGTTCGTCGACGGCAACGTCACGCTCGACACATCCATCCGGGCGAACGCGCCGCTGGCGGACAACCTGCTTGCGGAAGGCAAACGCTGGGTGGAGAAGAACCGCGCCGACGCCGCGAAGGAATTCAAGTCGTCGCCGGACCTGTTCCGCAACGGCCAGCCCTGGACCTTCGAGCGCAACTACAGCCAGACCTCGTTCGTCGGCGACCGCTATGTCTCGATCGTGCGGACGGATTTCGTCTATAGCGGCGGCGCGCATCCCAACACCGACATCAACACCATCCTGTGGGATTCGGCGGCGAGGAAGCAGGTCAGCATTCGTCCGTTCTTCAAGGAGACCGCCGACAACGGCCCGACGTTGACGACACTGCGCAAGGCCGCGATCGCCGCCGTGAAGGCGGAGAAGAAGGCGCGCGGCATCGACGACAGCAGCAGCATCGACTGGTACAAGGCCATCGAGCCGACGCTGCTGCGGGTCGGCGCGGTGTCGCTTGCGCCCTCGACAGTCGCGGGGAAAAGCGCCGGGCTCGATTTTCACTACCCGCCCTATGCCGTCGGCCCTTACGCGGAAGGCTCTTTCACCGTGTTCGTGCCGTGGCAGACGTTCAGGGCGCACCTTTCCCCGGAAGGCGCGGCGATCTTCGCCGGATCGGCCCGGCCGGAGGCCGGAACCGACAAATGAATCCCGCGCTCTCGAAAACTCCGACCGCCGCGGAGATCCGCTCCGGCAACCGCGCCGCCCTGGCGCGCGCGATCACCCTGATCGAAAGCCGCCGCGCCGATCATCAGGCGCTGGCGCGCGACCTCGTGCAGGCGTTGCTGCCCGCGACCGGCAAGGCGTATCGCGTCGGCATCACCGGCTCGCCGGGGGTGGGCAAATCGACCACGATCGACACCCTCGGCATGTACCTGATCGAGCAGGGCCATCGCGTGGCCGTGCTGGCCGTCGATCCCTCGTCGGCCCGCACCGGCGGTTCGATCCTCGGCGACAAGACCCGCATGGCGCGCCTTGCCAACGACGACCGCGCCTTCATCCGCCCCTCCCCTTCGTCCGGCACACTCGGCGGCGTCGCCGCCAAGACGCGCGAGGCGATGATGCTGTGCGAGGCGGCCGGCTTCGACGTGGTGCTGGTGGAGACGGTCGGCGTCGGCCAGTCGGAAACCGCCGTCTGCGACATGACCGACATCTTCCTGGCTTTGATGCTGCCGGGCGCCGGCGACGAATTGCAGGGCATCAAGAAGGGCCTGGTCGAACTCGCCGACATGATCGCGATCAACAAGGCCGATGGCGACAACATCAAGCGCGCCACCAGCGCCGCCGCCTCCTATCGCGCCGCGCTGAAGATCCTCACGCCGCGCTCGCAGCACTGGTTTCCCCCGGTGCTGACCTATTCCGGGCTCACCGGCGCCGGCATTCCCGATCTGTGGCAGAAGATCGTCGAACACCGCACCGCGATGAACGCCTCCGGCGAATTCGCCAGACGCCGCAGCGCGCAGCAGGTGAAATGGATGTGGGCGATGTTCGAGGATCGCCTGAAGGCACGGCTGCGCTCCGACCCCGCCGTCCGCGCCAGGGTGAAGCAGATCGAAGCGCGCGTTGCCGATGGCCGCACCTCGCCGGCGCTGGCCGCAGACCAGATCACCGAAATGTTGCGGTGATTTCGCCGGGCTGCCATCGTCCGCCACCGGGTCCGGCGCTGCCGGCCCGATGGACGGGCTCTGGCGGACGATCCAGTCGTCCAGGGCATCGTTTCATATCACGTCATTTCGTATCGCAGGCGCAATGGCATACTGGATGCCCGTTTGCGCGGGCATGACGACAGGAAAATTTCGTCAGGTGAAGCCACTCCGCATCCTCATCACCGGCTTCGGCAGCTTCCCCGGCGCGCCCTACAACCCCACGCCCGAACTGGTCGAGCGGCTGACGCACCTGCGCCGCCCCGCGCTGGCGGACGTCGCGCGCATCGGCCACGTCTTTCCGGTCACCTACCAGGCGGTCGATCATGCGCTGCCCGATCTGCTGCGGCGGCACCGGCCCGATGCGCTGTTGATGTTCGGCCTCGCCGCGCGCACGCCCTGTGTCAGGATCGAGACCCGCGCCCGCAACGCCGTCACCATGCTGTGGCCGGATGCGAACGGCGGCACCCGCGGCGGACGCACCATCGCTTCCGGAGCGGACGATATGCATTTCGGCCCGCACACGCTCAGGCTGCTACGCGCCGCAAGGGCCACCAGGATCGACGCCCGGCTGTCGCACGATGCCGGACGCTACCTCTGCAACTACCTGTGCTGGCGGGCACTGGAAGCGGCCCGCGACGGCAGGGCCCCTCGCCTCGCCGCTTTCGTGCATGTTCCACTGGTCGCGCGCGCGCCGGCGATGCAACGCCGTGGCGCTTCCCGCCGTGCCGCGCTGGTGCATCTGATGGCGGCAGGCGAAGCCATGCTGCTGCAAATTACGGCACTCGCACGCAAAAATTAACGGCAAGTGTCGGGGCGGTCTGCGTTTTCCGGCTGGGCAGCCATACCCGAATATGGGTTGTGCAGCGCAACACGAAGACCCAGTTTAGCCGCCAGCAAACCGATAGAGATTCCCTTGACCGATACAAATGCCAACGCATGGGTCTCCGCGACCCATCGCCCGATGGGATTCCCCGAATTCGTCGCGATCGTCGCGTCGATCATCGCCCTCAATCCGCTGGCGATGGACGTGATGTTGCCGGCGCTACCACATATTGGCGCCAGCTTCGGCATCAGCGACGGCAACACGCTGCAGAGCGTGCTGTCCGCCTTCCTGCTCGGCTTCGGCGTCGGGCAATTCGTGATCGGGCCGCTGTCCGACCGCTATGGCCGACGTCCGGTGCTGCTGGGCGGCATGGTGCTGTACGGCGCCGCCAGCGTGCTGGCGCTGCTGGCGCCATCGTTCGAAACGCTGCTGCTGGCGCGCGTGCTGCAGGGCCTGGGCACTGCCGCCACCCGCGTGATCGCCACCTCGATCGTGCGCGACTGCTACGCGGGACGCCGCATGGCCAGCGTGATGTCGCTGGTAATGATGATCTTCGTCGCGGTGCCGATCATCGCGCCCTCGTTCGGCCAGGCGGTGATGGCCGTGACAGACTGGCGCGGCATCTTCGTCGTGCTGATGGCTTACGGCCTGCTGGCGCTGGCGTGGAGCGTGCTGCGCCTGCCGGAAACGCTGCCCGAGAGCGAGCGCAAGCCGCTGACGGCGCGCCAGGTGTTCGACAGTTTCCGCCAGACGCTGACCAACCGCCAGACGCTGGGCTATGCGGTGGCCGCCGGCGGCGTGCAGGGCACGCTGTTCGGCTACGTGTTCTCCTCGGAGCAGGTGTTCACCGAGGTCTACCACCTCGGCCACTATTTTCCGCTTGCTTTCGCGGCCATTGCCATCGGCATCGCGCTGGCCGGCTTCCTCAATGCGCGGCTGGTGATCCGCCTCGGCATGCGGGTGATCTCGCACACCGCCCTGGTGATCTATGTGCTGGTCGCCATGGTGATGCTGACCGCGGCGTCGCTGCATGCGCTGCCGCTTGCGCTCTACATGGCGCTGTCGATGATCGCGCTGTTCACCTTCGGCCTCATGATGTCGAACTTCACCGCGCTGGCGCTGGAGCCGCAGGGGCACATCGCGGGCACCGCGTCCTCGCTCTACGGCGCGATCACGACGCTGATCGGAATCGCCGTCGGCGTGACGCTGGGCCAGCTTTACAACGGCACGCTGGTGCCGTTCGCGGCCGGCTCGCTGGCCTGCAACCTGGCGGCGCTGGCCGTGGTGCTGGCGACCGAGCGCGGCCGCATGTTCCGGCCCAGCCGATAGGCTGCCCGAAAGCATCACACGGCGCGGGTGAAACGCTGCGGCCATTAACCCTGGCCGCAACTGCCGCTCCGCTCGCGGCGGCTTGAACCGATCGCGACACGATTTCCTGCGATAATGCGGCCAATGCCGGTCGGACCGACGCGGCAACCGGAGTGCCGCGCATGGACGTCAACCGTCGCCATCTGATCGGGGCCGGCGTTGCGGGAGCCGCCACCGGCGCTTTCGCCGAGCCCGCGCAGGCCAAACGCACACACCCGCCGATTTCGGCTCTCGGCCGCGACGCCACGCATTTCGGCGTGCGGCCCAACAGTCCGGACGACCAGACCGCCGCCTTGCAGCGCGCGCTGGATGCCGCTGCCGCGGCGCAACGCCCGCTGCTGCTGCCGCCCGGCCGCTACACCTGCGGCCTGCTGAAGCTGCCGGCGGGCACGCACCTGATCGGCGTGCGCGGCGCCACGCGGCTGGTCTTCAACGGCGGGCCATCGCTGCTCGATGCCGAGGGCGCCGACGGCATCACGCTCGATGGCATCACGCTCGACGGCGGCGGGATCGCGCTGCCAAAACGGCGCGGACTGATCCATTGCCTGTCCGCCGGCGATATCCGCATCACCGATTGCGCAATCACCCGCAGCGGCGGCAGCGGCATCTGGCTCGACGGCGTCTCGGGCGATATCCGCAGCACGCGGCTCACGCGCATCGCGACCACCGCCATCGTCTCGTTCAACGCCCGCGGCCTGCTGATCGCGCAGAACACCATTTCGGACACCTCCGACAACGGCATCGAGATCCTGCGCAGTGCGGTCGGCGACGACGGCACGCTGGTGATCGACAACCGGATCGAGGACATCAAGGCCGGCCCCGGCGGCTCGGGCCAGTATGGCAACGCGATCAACGCCTATCGCGCCGGCAACGTGATCGTGCGCGGCAACCGCATCCGCAATTGCGACTATTCCGGCGTGCGCGGCAACACCGCCTCCAACATCCAGATCACCGGCAACAGCATCAGCAACGTGCGCGAGGTGGCGCTGTATTCCGAGTTCGCATTCGAGGGCGCGATCATCGCCAACAACACCGTGGACGTCGCCGCCGTCGGCGTCTCGGTCTGCAACTTCAACGAAGGCGGCCGGATCGCCGTCGTGCAGGGCAACATCCTCCGCAACATGCTGCCGAAGCGGCCGATCGGCACCGCCCCGGACGACGATGCCGGCATCGGCATCTATGTCGAAGCGGACTCGGTCGTGTCCGGCAACGTGATCGAGAACGCGCCCTCGTTCGGCATCATCGCCGGATGGGGCAAGTATCTGCGCGATGTCAGCATCACCGGCAACGTGATCCGCAACGCGTTCGCCGGCATCGGTATCTCGGTTGCGGACGGCGCGGGCACCGCGCTGGTCGACGGCAATCTGGTATCCGGCGCCCCGCGCGGCGCGGTCGTCGGCCTCGATCATGCCAGGCCGGTGACGGCCGACCTCACCGCGAGCGGCGCGCAACGCTTCGCGCAGGTCGCGCTCGGCACCAACA
>JAGRLZ010000093.1 GCA_020441545.1 Xanthobacteraceae bacterium
CGACACCGGCTACATCGCTGACGCCCGCTCCAACCCCCAACAGGATCTCCACCATGTCCGCCGAATCCAGCATCTCACCCGACTGGCTGAGTGCGTTCCAGCAGATGCAGCAGCACACCGCCGAAGCCCACGCCAGCTTCCAGCGGGCCATGGCCGAGAGCCACAGCGCCTATCTGCGACTGGCCGAGACGGCGATGGCGGGATTGGCGGCGGCGGGGGGAGACGCGGGGACAGGGGATCAGGGCTATCGACACGCCGCGATCGCGTCCGCTGATGCGTTGAGCAGTAGCGCGGCTCCGGCGCGCGCCGCATCGGACTTCGCCGTGAGCACGATCGCGCCGGCGGCCGCGGCTCTGGGCGTCGCGCAAAGCGCCGGGCGCCTCGCGGAACCGGCTTTGGTCGAGCACACGCGTCATCGCCGCGAGGACCCGGCCTACGCTGGTGGGACCGAGGCTTCAGCCGCCGCCGAAAGCGTCGATCGGGCTTTCGATCTCGCCGGCCTCCTCCTCGCCATCGTCGCCGACAAGACCGGCTACCCGGTCGACATGCTCAAGCTGGACATGGATCTGGAGGGCGATCTGGGCATCGATTCGATCAAGCGCGTCGAGATTCTGGCTGCGGTCGACGAGCGCGCGCCGCAACTGCCCAAGGTGGATCGGGCCCAGCTCGGGGCGATGGCGACGCTGGCGCAGATCGTCGCCGCTTTGGAGAGTAGCGCGGCTCCGGCGCGCGCAGCATCGGACTTCGCCGTGAGCACGATCGCGCCGGCGGCCGCGGCTTTGGGTGTCGCGCACAGCGCCGGGCGCCTCGCGGAACCAGCTTCCGGCAAGAACACACCGGATCGCCGCGAGGACCCGGCCCACGCTGGTGGGGCCGAGGCCTCAGCCGCCGCCGAAAGCGCCGCTCCGGCTTTCGATCTCGCCGGCCTCCTCCTCGCCATCGTCGCCGACAAAACCGGCTACCCGGTCGACATGCTCAATCTGGACATGGATCTGGAGGGCGATCTGGGCATCGATTCGATCAAGCGGGTCGAGATCCTGGCCGCCGTCGACGAGCGCGCGCCGCAGCTGCCGAAGGTGGATAGGGCCCAGCTCGGGGCGATGGCGACGCTACGGCAGATTGTCACAGCGCTGGAAGGTAGCGCGGCTCCGGCGCGCGCAGTGCCGGCGCAGGCAACGAGCAAGATCGCGCCGGCGGCCGCGGCTCTGGGTGTCGCGCACAGCGCCGGGCGCCTCGCGGAACCGGCTTTGGTCGAGAACACGCCTGCTCGCCGCGAGGACCCGGCCTACAGGAACCCGGCCCTCGCCCGCTACGAACTCCACCGCGTCCCGGCACCAGCATGCGGCCTGGGGATGCCTGGCCTGTGCGGCGCTGCGCCCTTGTCGGTGATCGGTCACGGCGAGCTCGGGCCTTTGCTGGTGGCGGAGCTGCAGGCACGGGGTGTGGCGGCGCAGGTCGACAGGACGCTGCCACCGCAGGCACGCACCTGCATCTATCTCGGTGCACTGCGCGCCGTGGATACGCCAGAAGCCGCCATCGCGCTGAATCACGAGGCCTTTGCGCTGGCGCGTCAGCTGGCGCCGACCTTGC
>JAGRLZ010000094.1 GCA_020441545.1 Xanthobacteraceae bacterium
CGCCAGTCGCGGGCCGTCGTCAGTCGCGGGCCGTCGGCCGGCCGCGCGCCGTGGCAGCACGCGCCGGCGCCTTGTATGACGACGGGGAGCCGGCGGTGAGGGCCAGGGCGGCCGCCGTGACGACCCGCTCGATCACGCCCTCGACGTCACCGAGGTCGCAGGCGCCCTCCGAAAGCTTGTTCAGCCGCTCGCTGTCGCGAATGGTCTGGTGCGCCATCGCCAGCGCGAAATGCAGGCCCCAGTAGATATCGACATCGGCGGCGTCCGGCAGCGATCGCTTCATCGCCTGGGCGAAGCGCCGGAGATGGCTGATCTCCCGGTTCCGGATCTTGCGGATCGGCGGCACGGATTCGATCGAGGCGCGGATCATGAAGCGGGCGATCGTCGTATTTTCCGTCGCGGGCCCCAGGCAGCCGCGCAGCGTGGGGCCGACCAGGGCGCGCACCACCGCCTCGATCGGCGCGCGTCCGCCGCCGGCGTCTTCGGCCGCCTTCAGTTCGGCGAGGCGGATGCGGTTGGTCGCGATGCTGCGCGTCACGTACAATTCCGCGATCAACTCGTCCTTGGAGCCGAAATGGTAGTTGACCGCCGCCAGGTTGACGCCGGCCTCGCCGACGATGTCGCGCAGCGTCACGTCGGAAAAGCCGCGCTCGGCATAGAGCCGTTCGGCGGCGTTGAGAATGGCGGTCCGGGTGCGGTCGGTGGCCATGTGTCGCGGGATGTCCCCTGGCTCGTCGTCGGGCTCGTCATGGCCCCATGCGCGGGGCGCCGATGAGGCGTGCTTGCAATTCAAACAGTTGTATGAAACTATCGTTTCATAGTCGGGAAATGTCAATGCGCCGATGCTGCGACGCCCCGATCGCTGTCCGCCTTTCGATGTTCCCTCCGCCGGCGCGGGCGTTCGCGTTGTGCGGTCGCATCGAGCTTCGAAGGGTACGCGGCGTGACCGCAGCCTTCTGTTTCGAACCAGCATGAGGATCGTCCGATGGACTTCGATATGTCTGACCGCCAGCGCGAGTGGCTCAATCGCGTGCAAGCATTCATGACCAAGCACGTGCGGCCGGCTGTGCCGACCTATCACCAGCAGGATGCGCAGGGCGAACGCTGGAAGGTGATTCCGGTCATCGAGGAACTGAAGGAAAAGGCCCGTGCCGAAGGGCTGTGGAACATGTTCATGCCGCCGTCCGAGCACGAGGATGACGAGTTCCGCGGCGCGGGGCTGACCAACCTCGAATACGCGATGCTCTCCGAGGAGATGGGCCGCATCGGGTTCGCCTCGGAAGTGTTCAACTGCTCGGCGCCCGACACCGGCAACATGGAAGTGCTGATCCGCTACGGCACCAAGGAGCAGAAGCGCGAATGGCTGCGCCCGCTGATGGACGGCAAGATCCGCTCGGTGTTCCTGATGACGGAGCCGGCGGTGGCGTCGTCCGATGCCACCAACATCGAAACCAAGATCGAGCGCGACGGCGATCACTACGTCATCAACGGCCGCAAGTGGTGGTCGTCCGGCGCCGGCGATCCGCGCTGCAAGATCGGCATCCTGATGGGCAAGACCGACTTCAATGCGCCGCGCCACCAGCAGCAGTCGCAGATCCTGGTTCCGATGGACACCAAGGGCATCACCATCGAGAAGATGCTGCCGGTGTTCGGCTATGACGATGCGCCGCACGGCCATGCGCAGGTGCTGTTCGAGAACGTCCGCGTGCCCGTCAGCAACCTGCTTCTCGGCGAAGGCCGCGGCTTCGAGATCGCGCAGGGCCGTCTCGGTCCGGGCCGCATCCATCACTGCATGCGCACCATCGGCAAGGCCGAGGAGGCGCTGGAGAAGATGGTCAAGCGGCTGATGGCGCGCACCGCCTTCGGCAAGAAGATCATCGAGCAGTCGGTGTGGGAGCAGCGCATCGGCGAGGCGCGCACCAACATCGAGATGACGCGCCTGCTGTGCCTCAAGGCCGCCGACATGATGGACAAGGTCGGCAACAAGACCGCGCAGCTCGAGATCGCGATGATCAAGGTCGCAGCCCCCAACATGGCGCTGAGGATCATCGACGATGCGATGCAGGCATTCGGCGGCGCCGGCGTCTCCGACGAGGCCGGGCTCGCGGAAGCCTATGCGCATACCCGCACCCTGCGGCTGGCGGACGGCCCGGACGAGGTCCACAACCGCGCCATTGCCAGACTGGAAGTTCGGAAGTATTCCAACTCTCCGAAGCACTAGACGGGAGGGCCATAGCGGCGCTCCCGCAATCAATCTGACGATTCAACGGAGCGTCGCGGTGGTAGATTTCAGGCGGGACGAAGATTATTCGGGCACCAAGCCGGTCGAGGAGCGGCATCGGATCGATGAACTCCGCCTCGACGGCTGGATGCGTGAGTATGTCGAAGGCTATGAGGGACCGCTGACCGTCCTGCAGTTCAAGGGCGGCCAGTCGAACCCGACCTATCGTCTCGACACGCCGAAGCGGTCCTACGTGATGCGGCGCAAGCCGTTCGGCAAGCTGCTGCCGTCGGCGCACGCGGTCGATCGCGAGTTCCGCGTCATCGCCGCGCTCGGCAAGCAGGGATTTCCGGTCGCGCGAGCCTATGCGCTCTGCACCGATGACTCGGTGATCGGCGCCGCCTTCTACATCATGTCGATGGAGGAGGGGCGTGTGTTCTGGGATCCAACACTGCCGAGCCAGACGCCGGAATCCCGCCGCGCCATCTTCACCAGCAAGATCGAGACGCTGGCGAAACTGCACCAGTACGATCCCGAGCAGATCGGCCTCGGCGATTTCGGCAAGCCGGGAAATTATTTCGCCCGGCAGGTCGATCGCTGGACCAAGCAGTATCGGGCCTCCGAGACGCAGCATATTCCGGAAATCGAAAAACTGATCGAATGGCTGCCGCGCACCGTGCCGGAGCAGGCGCGCGTGTCGGTGGTGCATGGCGACTACCGGCTCGACAACATGATCTTCCATGCCACCGAGCCGCGGGTGCAGGCGGTTCTGGATTGGGAACTGTCCACGCTCGGCGATCCGCTGGCGGACTTCACCTATCTCTTGATGCAGTGGACCATGCCGGGCCTGCATGGCGCGGACCTCAAGGCGCTCAATATCCCCAGCATGGACGAGGCGGCGGAAATCTACTGCAAGGCGACGGGGCGGCCCGCGATTGCAAACCTCGACTGGTATTTCTCCTACAACCTGTTCCGGCTGGCCTGCATCACGCAGGGCATCGCCGGCCGCGTGCGCGACGGCACGGCCGCGAGCGCCAAGGCGATGGAATCGGCGAAGCGCACGGTGCCGCTGTCGAAGTCGTCCTGGGACTACGCCCGCAGGGCCGGCGCGGCCTGACCCGATGTCCGGGGTCTGACCCGGTGCCTGTAGTCCGATCCGTATCTTGAGGTGCGACCCGCCCGGTGGCCGCGCTTCGTCTTGTCCGCTTCGTCTTTTCCATCGTTGCTGTTTTCCCGACCCGGCGCGACACCGCGCGGAACCTGTCGAAAACCATTTCCCTTGGTCGGGCGACAAACGTCGTTGCGGTGGCGCAATCGGGCGCGACCGTGGTCGGGATGCCATCGTGCCCTTGTCCAGCAATCTGCGCGGCAGCCTTTTCATGGTCGGAGCGACGTCCTGCTTCGCCATGAACGACGCCATCACGAAATTCACCTCCGCCGAGATGAACTTCGGCCAGATCATTCTGGTGCGCGGGGTCTTCGCGATGGCCCTGATGCTGACGCTGGTGCTGCACAAGGGCGCTATGCAGCCGCTGCGCACCGTGCTTCTGTGGCCCGTCGCGTTGCGCATCATCTGCGAGGTCGGCGGTGCGGTGATGTTTCTGGCGGCGATCACGCGACTGCCGCTGGCCAATACCTATTCGATCTTCCAGGCATTGCCGCTGGCGGTGACGCTCGGCGCGGTCATCGCGTTCCGCGAGCCGGTCGGCTGGCGCCGCTGGTCGGCGATCATTATCGGCTTCACCGGCGTGCTTGTCATCGTCCGGCCCGGGGCGGAGGGCTTCAACGAATATTCGCTGCTGGCGCTGTGCGCGGTCATATTGTGCGCGATCCGCGATCTTGCGACCAAGCGGATTCCAACCGAAATTCCGTCGCTTTTCATCACCCTCCTGACCACCGTTTCGGTGACCTCGAGCGGTGCGGTCCTGCTGTTTCCGCTCGGTGGATGGACGCCGATGTCCGGCCGTTCGCTGGTGCTGCTGATGATGGCGGCGGTGCTGCTGCCGATCGGCTATCAATGCATCATCCAGGCCCTGCGGGTCGGCGACATTTCGGCGATCGCGCCGTTCCGCTACACCGCTTTGATCTGGGCGATCCTGTTCGGCTATCTCATTTTCGACGAGGTGCCGGATGCCATGATGATGACGGGCGCCGCGATCATCGTGGCGTCGGGGCTCTACGCCTTCTATCGCGAACGTGTCCGCGACCGGGCCCGGCCGGTGGCGGCAGAAACCACGGGTCTGCCGCCAGACGGATTGTAATGCCGCGCGCGCCGCGCCGGCGTCAGATCGGCCTGCCGGCGTAGGGCATCGAGGCGGTGAGGCCGCCGTCGACCGGGATCGCCTGGCCGTTGACATAGGATGCTTCGTCGCTGGCGAGGAACAGGCCCATCGCCGCCAGTTCGTGCGGCTGGCCCGGGCGCTTCAGCGGATTGAGCTGGCCGATCTTGTCCTGCGTGCCGCGTTCCTTGGCGCGATCGAACACCGGCTTGGTCATGCCGGTCTCGATCAGGCCGGGGCAGACCGCGTTGATGCGCACGCCGGTGCCGGAGAGCGAATAGGCGGTGGTCTGCACCAGGCTGATGACGCCGGCTTTTGATGCGGCATAGGGATGCCCGCTGGCATTGGCCTTGAGGCCCGCCACCGACGCGGTGCAGACGATCGAGCCGTGGCCCTGCCTGGTCATGTGCGGAATCGAATATTTCACCGCGAGGAACGGGCCGATCAGGTTGATCCGCAGAACTTCCTGCCAATGCTCGACGGTCTGGTCGGCGAGGGGGACGAGGCCGCCGCCGATGCCGGCATTGGCCCAGATCGCGTCGAGCTTGCCGTAAGCCGACAGCGCCTTGTCGATGAAGGCGATGACGTCCTTCTCAGAGCCGGCATCGGCCGTGACGGCTTCCGCGGTTCCGCCGGCCTTGCGCACCTCGGCAACGGTTTCGTTGACGCCGTCGGTGCGGTCCACCGCGATCAGCCTGGCGCCTTCCTTCGTGAACAGCAGCGACGCGGCGCGGCCGATGCCGCTGCCCGCGCCGGTGATGATGACCGATTTGCCCTCGAGGCGACCCATGCATTTCTCCTTGATTATGGCGAGCGGCGGTGTTTGCCGCGCCGTGGAATTCATACAATGTTTGAAGCGCGCTCCAAGTGGTTGCAACAAGTGGTTACAACATGTGGCCACAACCGCGTTTGGACATGGCGTTGACGCGAGAGCGCGCTATAACTCGGACCGAGCCGCTCGAAACAGTATTGAAGGGTTTTCGCGATGTCCAATCCTGCCTCGCCATTCGTCGCGCAGCACTCCGTCCCGTCGGGAGCGGTGGCGACGCGGTGGTGGTGGGTGCGCCACGCCCCGGTGCGCGAGGATGGCGGCTGCATCTACGGGCAGACCGACATCGGTTGCGATTGCAGCGACCGCGTGGTGTTCGACGCCGTTGCGCGCATCCTGCCGCGCAAGGCCGCGTGGTACGCGAGCAATCTCAAGCGCACGCACCAGACCGCGGCGGCGCTCTGGCAGGCGGGCTACCCTCGACCGGAGGCAATGCCGCACGAGGCGGCCTTTGCCGAGCAGCACCTCGGTGCGTGGCAGGGGCTCAACCGCGCCGAATTCTTCGCCAGCCGGCCGATCGCGGTCGGCACCTACTGGTTTGCGCCGATCGACGAGCCGTCGCCGGGTGGTGAAAGCTTCATGGACCTCTACGATCGCGTGAAGGGCGCGATCGACCGCATCAATGCCGCGCATGCCGGCGGCGATATCGTCGTCGTCGCGCATGGCGGCACCATCAAGGCGGCGCTCGGCGTTGCGCTCGGCAACCAGCCGGAGCGCGGCCTTGCATTCACCATCGACAACGTGTCGGTGACGCGGCTCGATCATCTCGGCAGCGCCCAGCACAGCGGCTGGCGCATCCCGATGGTCAACCAGCAGCCATGGATCGCGGATGCCTCGCACAATGCGATGCATCAGCCGTCCGGCGCCGAGCCGGCGAGCGCCACCAAGCTCGCCTGAACGCGCGTCGCACACCAACAAACCCCACATCGAACATCACAGGAGAAGCATATGACCTTGTTCGACATGACCGGAAAAGTTGCCGTCATCACCGGCTCGACGCGCGGTATCGGCCGTGCCATCGCCGAACGCATGGCGGAGCACGGCGCCAAGGTGGTCATTTCCTCGCGCAAGCAGGATGTCTGCGACGAAGTCGCGAAGGAGATCAACGACAAGTTCGGCAAGGGCACGGCGGTCGCGATCGCGGCCAATATCTCCAGCAAGGAGAACCTGCAGAACCTCGTCGATGAATCGAACAAGGCGTTCGGCAGGATCGACGTGCTGGTCTGCAACGCCGCGTCGAACCCGTACTACGGCCCGCTCGCCGGCATTTCCGACGACCAGTTCCACAAGATCCTCGGCAACAACATCGTCGCCAATAACTGGCTCATCAGCATGGTGGTGCCGCAGATGATCGAACGGAAAGATGGCTCGATCATCATCGTGTCGTCGATCGGCGGCCTCAAGGGCTCCACCATCCTCGGCGCCTACGCGATCTCGAAGGCCGCCGACATGCAGCTCGCGCGCAACCTCGCCTGTGAATACGGCAAGGACAATGTGCGCGTGAACTGCATCGCGCCGGGCCTCATCAAGACCGACTTCGCCAAGGCGCTGTGGGACAATCCGGACAACCTCAAGGCGTCGACGGCGCGCTCGCCGCTCTTGCGCATCGGCATTCCGGACGAGATCGCAGGTGCGGCGGTGTTCATGGGATCGGCCGCCGGCAACTTCATGACCGGACAGACGGTGGTGATCGACGGCGGCGCGACGATCAGCTGAAGTTGATCGCAGCCGTGGATGCCTTGGTCATCACCCGCGAAGGCGGGTGATCCAGTCATCGCCGGCGCTTCTGATCTTCTTGGCATCGCGGAATATCTGGATGCCCCGCTTTTGCGGGGCATGACCTTGCGATTGTTGTTCGGCTGTCGTTCTACTCCACCGCCGCGTAGACCAGGTTGCGCACGAGGTTGCGCATGTATTCGCGCTGGCCCGGCCCCTGCGACATCATCACCGCGAACAGGTCTTCCCGGGGATCGATCCAGAAGAAGGTGCCGGCGATGCCGCTCCAGAAGAACTGGCCCTCGGAACCCGTGACCGGCGCCATGCCTTCTTGCGTCCGCACGCAGAAGCCGAGGCCGAAGCTGTGGCCGGGCGCGAGCATGGTGCCGTTGACCTTCATCGACGGTTCGAGATGGTCGGACGCCATGAACGCCAGCGTCTTGCGGCCGATGATCCGCTCGCCGTCGAGCGTGCCGCCGTTAAGCAGCATCTGGCAGAACCGGGCATAGTCCATCGTGGTGGAGACCAGGCCGCCGCCGCCGGATTCCATCGCCGGCTTCTCGGTCATGTCGAACAGCTTCACCGCGTCGCCGGACCACGGGTCCTTGGCGAAGGCTTCCGCCGCGCGCGGCTTGTTCCCGGCCGCGGTATGGAAGCCGGTCTCCGCCATCCGCAGCGGCGCCAGGATGCGCGCGGTGAGGAACGCGCCGAGGCTTTGGCCGGACACCACTTCGATGACGCGGCCGAGGATGTCGGTCGAGCGGCTGTAATTCCATTCCGCGCCGGGCTGGCAGATCAGCGGCATGCCGGCGACGAGCCGCGCGTGCTCGGCATTGTCGATCTTGCGGCTGCGCACCCGCGAGTCCTGGTAAAGCTTGTGCACCGGGCCGTTGCCGGTGTGCTCGTAGGTGATCCCGGAGGTGTGCCGCAGCAGGTCCTGGATCGTGACCGGGCGCGCAAGCGGCTCAAGCTCGAGCTTGCCGTTACGCGCGACGCCGACTTTCTGGTCGGCGAATTCGGGGATGAACTTCTGCAGCGGATCGGTGAGCTGCAGCTCGCCGTCCTCGAACAACTGCATGATGCCGATCGAGACGATCGGCTTGGTCATGGAGAAGACGCGGAAGATGCTGTCCCGCGCCATCGGCGCGCCGGTCGCAGGATTCTGCGCGCCGAGCGCGTCGAACCAGCCGACCTGGCCGCGCCGGGCCACCAGGATGGTCACGCCGGGGACGGTTCCCTTGTCGATCTCGCGCTGGAACGCATCCGACATCCGCTGCAGGCGGGGGCGCGATAGCCCCAGTGTTTCCGCCCTGGCCTCCGGCAGGGGCGGGGTCTGGGGTGTCGCGGCGGGTTGTGCGGCGGTTTGGCCGGTCATTAAGTCTCTCCCGATTGATCTTCTGATTTGCCGGACTGGATAGAGCCTTCTTCCGGGGCGGTCTGGCAAGCTTGGCTCAGAACTTCTGACTTGAACAGGGCCGTTTTCTTGAGTAACCAGCCGCCGGTTTGGTGCCGCGCGAACGCCCGGCCGACAGAGGTGGACAGAGGATGGCCAAAGAGAAGTTTGAACGTACGAAGCCGCATTGCAACATCGGGACGATCGGTCACGTCGACCATGGCAAGACGTCGCTGACGGCGGCGATCACGAAGGTGCTGGCGGAGACGGGCGGTGCGA
>JAGRLZ010000095.1 GCA_020441545.1 Xanthobacteraceae bacterium
CTGGGCGACCTGGCGCTTGAACTCAACGCTATGGGATCGATGTCTCGGCATGGGCTTTTCTCCAAAAGCCCGGTCCCCCGGTCAATCCACTCTGGTTTACATGTCCGGCTCCAGGGGCCCACTCCACAGATCGATCAGTTGTTGGAGCGCATTGTCGAAGCGGACAATCCGCGCGTCATAGGCGCCTATGAAAACAAGATCGCCAGTCTCGAAAAAGAAAAGCTTCTGATCGCGGAGAACCTGCAAAATCAGAGCAAGCCACGCCATGCCTTTGAGGAAATGTTCGAACTCGCTCTTGAGTTCCTCTCAACCCCTTGGAATCTATGGGCTTCCGGACAGATTCACCTGCGCAAGATCGTGCTCAGATTGGCCTTTGCGGAGCGGATTGCCTACACCCGCAATGAGGGGTTTTCGAACCCGAAAAAATCGTTGCCGTTCAAAATTTTAGAGGGCATGAGCATGGGAAAATGTGAAATGGCGCGCCCGAAAGGATTCGAACCTCTGACCCCCAGATTCGTAGTCTGGTGCTCTATCCAGCTGAGCTACGGGCGCGCATAAGACGGATGGCACGGGCGTAGAACTGCCGGCCCCGCTGACCGTTTCGGACCTTGCGTCGCGAAAGCGCGCCATAGCTAGCGGCTCGGGACTGTCTTGGCAAGCCTTCCCTTGTCCTTCGGCTTCTTGGCGGTCTGCTTCCTCGACATCATTCGCCGGTTTCCACAGCGCCCCGTCATCCGACGGAAACGCGCCGGGGCGCCATCACCAGCCGGGCTGCCATGACCTTGACCCTCATGACGCTGCACAAACGGCGTCGCGTCCGCCCGCCTGTTGGGGCAGCGGAGCGGCTTCAGGCTTCCCCGAACGCTCGTCCCCACATCAAAGACGGAATTCTGAATCAAATCGGGGCCTGCCAGCCGGAGGCCGTGTCCGAAGCGGCAAAGCTCCAGCCGCCTCCGGCTGGTGGAATGCCGCAGGGCACCAACGTCCGCCGCTCCTTAAGATCGGGCCTCAAGCTCTGGCCCGCTCGTTGCGGTGGGTCGCCAGTTCCACCGGGCGATCGGGGATCGCGATCCGGAACGTCGCCCCGATGGTGCCTTCGACCAGATGAATCTCGCCGCCATGGGCGCGCACCAGTTCCGCCGCGATGGCAAGGCCCAGCCCGGTGCCGCCGGCGCGATCCGACGCCTGGAACGCCTCGAACAGATGGTCGCGCGCCTTCTGCGGCAAGCCGGGGCCGGTATCGGACACCTCGATCACCGCGACGATCCCCTCGCGGCGGCCGGTGACGCGGATCTGCTCCGGCGCCACGTCGCCCGCTGGCTGGCTTTCCAGCGCCTGGGCGGCGTTGCGCACCAGATTAAGCAGAATCCGGAACAAGTGATCCGGATCGGCATCAATGGCGAGGCCGCGCTCGACCGCATTGATCCAGCCGATCGCGGGATGATCGCCGAGCCCCGCGGTTTCCCGCACCTCGTTGACGATCGGTTCCAGCGGCACCATGCGCCGGTCGGGCGCGGCTTCCTGGGCCCGCCCATAGGACAGCGTGGACTGGCACAGCGCGATGGCGCGCTCCAGCGAGCGCATCAGCTTCGGCGCGAACCGCTGCACCCGCGGATCGGGCACGCTGGCCAACTGGTCCGACAGCAGTTGCGAGGAGGCCAGCATGTTGCGCAGGTCGTGGTTGATCTTCGACACCGCGAGCCCCAGCGCCGCCAGGCGGCTCTTCTGATGCAGCATCGAGACCAGGTCGCGCTGCATGTCCGACAATTCACGCTCCGCGATGCCGATCTCGTCGCCACGGTCGGACGGCGCGATGATGCTGGCCGAGCTCTCCGGATTGCGATGGAAGCCGACCAGGTTGGCGGTCAGCCGCCGCATCGGCCGCACGAACAGGAAATGCAGCGCCAGATAGACCAGCGCCGCCGTCAGCACCGCGATCCCCAGCGAAAACAGGAACAGGTTGCGCGAGAAGCGGAACATGGCCTGGCGCAGCGGCTTCTCGTCGACCACCACCTCGATGAACTGGGCACCGTTCTGGGCCGGGCCGATGATGCGGATGGTCTCGTTGCCGCGCTCCAGCATGGTCTCGAACGCGCCCATGATCGCCGACCAGGCCGACATGTCCCGCACGTCGATGTCGTGGTCGACCGCCGGCGGCAGGTTGGCACTGGCGAGCAGCCGGCGCTGCTGGCCCATCTTGATGGCGACCGCCCGCGCCCCGATGCTGCCGAGAATCTGGCGGGCGAGCGATTCCGGCACCATGCCGCTCGGCGCCGCATCCAGCACCAGCGCGGCGGTATTGGCGGCGGCGATGCGGTCGTTGAGGCGATTGACCCGGAAATTCGCGATCGCCGGCACATAGATCAGGATTTCCGCGATCATCACCAGCGGAATGGTCAGCAGCAGCAGCTTGCCGGACAGGCCCGGGCCCCCCCGGGGCAGGACGCGCGCGCGCGCCTTCCGCGGGCGTCCGCGCGGTCCCCGGCCGGGTTCGATCTGCTCCGTCATGGCATCAACAATGTCATGGTATCAACAATGGCATGGCATCAACCATGCGGCTCGATCCGGGAATCGGTCAAATGACCAATCGGTCATGTTCGCCCGACAACCTAAGCACGGCGCACTACGGAATTAAGGCGGATGCGGGACGAACTCCGGCGGCCTCGGCGCCGCTCCCGCCGGCGTGAACGGCGACCGCAACCCCGCGGCCCGCCATCGCCCTACCGTCAACTATCTAACGGATTGAATTTACTCTTATTATTCCGGCTACCCTGAATTCGGGCCACCCACCTCCGGCCGGGCCGGACGGACAGGGAAGCGTTGACGGAAACCGGCGGCTCCCTTATAAGCCGCGCCAATCGTCCGTGATCGCCCGGCCTGGCCGGGACACGCGGCTCTTTTCCGGCCGCGAGCGGCCAATCAGGGCCGGCGTCGCGGATTCATCATCATTACCAACTCGGCGAATTGCCCGGTCAGCGGAGAACGGACCCGTGAAGCGGACTTATCAACCCAGTAAACTGGTGCGCAAGCGCCGTCACGGCTTCCGCGCGCGTCTGGCCACCACCGGCGGCCGCAAGGTGCTGGCCGCCCGCCGCGCCCGCGGACGGAAGCGCCTGAGCGCCTAAGGGCTTCGACAGGACCCATCATGGATCGTTTGAGGCAGCGGGCGGATTTTCTCGCCGCTGCCGGTGCGGCGCGGGCAGCGTGTCCCGCGTTTGTCGTCCAGCGGCGCGTGCGCGACGATGCCGGGCCGGTTCGGGTCGGCTTCACGGTCTCGAAAAAGGTCGGCACGGCGACCGAGCGCAACCGGGTCCGCCGCAGGCTTCGCGAACTGGTGAAGCGGCTTGATGCGGTGTCAATGCATCCCCACAGTGACTATGTATTGGTCGGCCGCCGGGCAGCGCTCGGCCGCGGCTTTACGACCATGTCCGACGATCTGCGCGGTGCGCTGGGCCGCCTGGAGCGGCAATCCCTGAAACGCCCGTAGCCGAACGGCTTCGCTATCAACGATTCCGCCATTTGACGATTTCGCCATCGACGGGCAGTCGCCCTTCCAGTTGCAACCCGACGAGAATGACGAGACCTGACCGATGACCGACAACCGCAACACCATTCTCGCCGTCATCCTGTCGGGCCTCATCCTGATCGGCTGGCAATATTTCTTCAACATTCCGCAGATGGAAAAGCAGCGCGCGGCCGAGCGCGCGCAGCAGGCCGAACTGGCCAAGACGAAACCGCCGGCCAAGGATGGCGCCGCGTCCACCACCCCGACCACGGCTCCGGCCGCCCCCTCCACCAGCCAGCCGGCGACCGCCAGCACCATCGTCAGCCGCGACGCCGCCATCGCCGCCTCGCCGCGCATCAGCATCGAAACGCCGCGCCTTGCGGGCAGCATCGCGCTGAAGGGCGCGCGCATCGACGACCTGTCGCTGGTGCAGTATCGCGAAACCGTCGATCCGAAATCGCCGGCCATCGTGCTCTATTCGCCGTCGGGCACCGCGCATCCGTATTACGCCGAGTTCGGCTGGGTCGCCGCGAGCGGCTCCAACGCGAAGGTGCCCGACCAGTCCACCCAGTGGCGGCAGGACGGCTCCGGCAACCTGACGCCGGACCATCCCGTCAAGCTGAAATGGGACAATGGCGAGGGGCTGACCTTCACCCGCACCATTTCGGTGGACGACCGATACCTCTTCACCGTCAAGGACGACGTCACCAACAACGGCGCCGCGCCGGTGACGCTCTATCCGTTCGCGCTGATCTCCCGGCACGGCACGCCGCAGGTCTCCGGCTACTACATCCTGCACGAGGGTATGGTCGGCTATCTCGGCGATCAGGGCCTTCAGGAATATACCTACAAGAAGATCGCGGAAGCCAAGTCGGTCAACTTCAAGATCACCGACGGCTGGCTCGGCATCACCGACAAATACTGGGCCTCGGCGCTGCTGCCGGGCACCGGCGCCGCGCTGCAGGCCCGGTTCTCGTCGAGCACGATCGGCAATACCCCGACCTACCAGACCGACTATCTCGAAAGCGCGCAGACCATCGCGCCGGGCGGCACCGGCAGCGCCAATGCGCGGCTGTTCGCCGGCGCCAAGGAAGCCGGCGTGGTCGGCATCAATTTCCCGCTGGTCGGGCTCGGCGGCTACAACAAGCAGCTCGGCCTCAACCATTTCGACCTGCTGATCGACTGGGGCTGGTTCTACTTCATCACCAAGCCGATGTTCCTCGCGCTCGACTTCTTCTACCATCTGGTCGGCAATTTCGGCATCGCGATCCTGCTGGTGACGGTGCTGGTGAAGCTGCTGTTCTTCCCGCTCGCCAACAAGTCCTATGCCTCGATGGCGAAGATGAAGGCGATCCAGCCGCAGCTCGCCGCGCTGAAGGAACGCTTCCCCGACGACCGGATGAAGCAGCAGCAGGAGATGATGGAGATCTACAAGAAGGAGAAGATCAACCCGATCGCGGGCTGTCTTCCCGTCGCCCTGCAGATTCCGGTGTTCTTCTCGCTGTACAAGGTGCTGTTCGTCACCATCGAAATGCGGCACGCGCCGTTCTTCGGCTGGATCAAGGATCTGTCGGCGCACGATCCGACCAACCTGTTCAATCTGTTCGGCCTGCTCAGCTACGACCCGACCACGATCCCGCTGATCGGCCCGCACCTGGCGCTCGGCCTGTGGCCGATCATCATGGGCATCACGATGTGGTTCCAGATGAAGCTGAACCCGACGCCGCCCGATCCGACCCAGAAGATGATCTTCGACTGGATGCCGCTGATCTTCACCTTCATGCTGGCGTCGTTCCCGGCCGGCCTCGTGATCTACTGGGCCTGGAACAATACGCTGTCGGTGATCCAGCAGAGCTACATCATGCGCCGCAACGGCGTGAAGGTGGAGCTGTTCGACAATGTGAAATCGACCTTCGGGCGCTCGAAGAAAGCGACGTAGCGGGGATTTCCCCTTTGTCCGCTTTTTGACTCCGTCATGCCTGGCTCGTCCCGGCCATGACGACGGAAAGGTTCGTCGTCGCATGACCGCCGACACCAACAATGACCTGATGGAACGCGGCCGAAAGCTGTTCGCCGGCGACTGGCGCTTCATCTGGGCATCGCCGTCGATCGAAACGCTGCCGCCGATGCAGGGCCTCGAGGTCGCCTTCGCCGGACGCTCCAATGTCGGCAAGTCCAGCCTCATCAACGCGCTGACCGGCCGCAACGGCCTGGCGCGGACCTCGCACACACCCGGCCGCACCCAGGAACTGATCTTCTTCGACGGCCCGCAAGGCGGCAACCTGCGGCTCGTCGACATGCCCGGCTACGGCTATGCGCAGGCCTCGAAGACCAAGATCGCGGCCTGGACCGACCTGATCCACCAGTTCCTGCAGGGCCGCAGCAGCCTGGCGCGCATCTATGTGCTGATCGACTCGCGGCACGGCCTCAAGGACGTCGACGTCAACATCCTCAAGACGCTGGACAAGGCGGCGGTGAGCTACCAGATCGTCCTGACCAAGGCCGACCAGGTCAAGCCGGCCGAACTGGAGGAACGCATCGCCGCGACCCTCGCCGCGCTCAAGACCCATCCGGCGGCCTATCCCGAGGTGCTGGCCACCTCCTCGCGCACCGGCGCCGGCATGCCGGAACTGCGCGCCGCCATGGTCCGCCTGCTCAAGGAACGCGGCGCATGACCGCGTCGCCCGCCCTCCGGGTGCCGGCCGCGGCCGCCGGCCTGATGGGCGCCGGCGGCGTCGCGCTTGCCGCGATGTCGGCGCACCTGCCCGACGCGACCCGCCTTGCCGCCGCGTCGTCGATGCTGCTGTTCCACGCCGCGGCCGTGCTCGGCGTGCTGGCGGCGCGGGACCGGCTGCTGCATCCCCGTCTCGGCGCCGGCGCGGCGTGGGGGCTGATGGCCGGCGCGGTGCTGTTCGCGCTCGACCTGGCCTTGCGGCAGTTCGCCGGCCACGGCCTGTTTCCGATGGCGGCGCCGACCGGCGGCACGATCATGATCTTGGGCTGGCTCATCGTCGCCCTCGCCGCCGCATGGCCGCGGCGCATTTAAAATCTTATTTTGACGCGATTTCTTCACGCGAACCGACACCCGCTTCGCTCGAAAACGCTATGAGGCGCTTTGCACCGGGCGGCGCGATCCGCTAGAACGCGGCCACGCCGCGCCAAACGAGACCGCCGACATGACCGACAAGCCGAACATCAGCCCGCTCGAGCAAGCCCGCATCCTGTCCGAAGCGCTGCCGCATATGCAGCAATATGACGACGAGACCATCGTCATCAAATATGGCGGCCACGCCATGGGCGCGGAGGACGTGGCACGCGATTTCGCCCGCGACATCGTGCTGCTGGAGCAGACCGCGATCAATCCGGTGGTGGTGCATGGCGGCGGGCCGCAGATCGCCACCATGCTGAAACGGCTCGGCATCAAGTCGGAATTCGCCGCCGGCCTGCGCATCACCGACGCCGCGACCATCGAGATCGTCGAGATGGTGCTGGCCGGCTCGATCAACAAGCAACTGGTCGGCTACATCAACGAGGCCGGCGGCAAGGCGGTCGGCCTGTGCGGCAAGGACGGCAACATGGTGAAGGCGTCCAAGGTGACGCGCAGCATGGTCGATCCGGATTCCAACATCGAGAAGATCGTCGATCTCGGCTTCGTCGGCGAGCCGGAAAAGGTCGACCTGACGCTGCTCAACCAGATCATCGGCCACGACCTGATCCCGGTGCTGGCGCCGCTCGCGACCTCCGCCAGCGGCCAGACCTTCAACGTCAATGCCGACACCTTCGCCGGCGCCGTTGCCGGCGCGCTGAAGGCCAAGCGGCTCCTGCTGCTCACCGACGTGCCGGGCGTGCTCGACAAATCGAAGGCCCTGATTCCCGAACTGTCGATCAAGGACGCGCGCAAGCTGATCGCCGACGGCACCATTTCCGGCGGCATGATCCCGAAGGTCGAGACTTGCATCTACGCGCTCGAACAGGGCGTCGAGGGCGTCGTCATCATCGACGGCAAGACGCCGCATGCCGTGCTGCTCGAACTGTTCACCAATCAGGGCACCGGCACGCTGATCCACAAATAGGCGGGCGATGACCGACGCGCTCCCGAAAACCGGCCGCAGCTTCGCCGATGTCGAGACCTGGGTGTTCGATCTCGACAACACGCTGTATCCCCATCACGTCAACCTGTGGCAGCAGGTCGACGGGCGGATTCGCGATTACGTCGCCAACGCGCTGAACGTACCGCCCGAGGAAGCCTTCCGCATCCAGAAGGACTACTACAAGCGCTTCGGCACCACGATGCGCGGCATGATGTCCGAGCACGGCATCTCCGCCGACGACTTCCTTGCCTATGTCCACCGGATCGACCACTCGCCGCTGCAACCCAACCCGGCGATGGGGGCGGCGATCGCCGCCCTGCCCGGCCGCAAGCTGATCCTGACCAACGGCTCGACCGACCACGCCGGCAAGGTGCTGGCGCGGCTCGGTTTCGCGGACCATTTCGAGGCGGTGTTCGACATCGTCGCCGCCGAACTGGAGCCGAAGCCCGCGCCGCGCACCTACCGGCGCTTTCTCGACCGGCACCGGGTCGATCCCGCCCGCGCGGCGATGTTCGAGGACCTGGCGCGCAATCTCGTGGTCCCCCACGGCCTCGGCATGACCACCGTGCTGGTGGTGCCCGACGGCACCCGGGAGGTGATCCGCGAGGACTGGGAGATGGAGGGCCGCGACGCGCCCCACGTCGATCACGTCACCGACGATCTGGCGGGCTTTCTCGTCGGGCTCGGCGCGCAATAGACCTCCCGTGACGCCGGGGCGGTCTCGCACAATGCCCCTGTATTCTTGACTCGCCGCCCCAAATCCCGAAAACAGGCGGGTCCGATAATTGACCCATCTCGCTCAAGGAATTCCGATGTCTCTCGCCTCGCTCGAATCCACCGTCAACGGCGCTTTCGATGCGCGCGACACCGTGAACGCCAATACCAAAGGCGAGGTCCGCGAGGCGGTCGATCACGCGCTCGACCTGCTCGACAAGGGCGAGGCGCGCGTTGCCGCGCGCGCGGCGGACGGCCAGTGGACCGTCAACCAGTGGCTGAAGAAGGCCGTGCTGCTGTCGTTCCGCCTCAACGACATGGAAATGATCCCCGGCGGCCCCGGCGGCGCATCGTGGTGGGACAAGGTGCCCTCGAAGTTCGAGGGCTGGGGCGACAACCGCTTTCGCGAGGCCGGCTTCCGCGCCGTGCCGGGTGCGATCGTGCGCCGCTCGGCCTTCATCGCGAAGAACGTCGTGCTGATGCCGTCCTTCGTCAATCTCGGCGCCTATGTCGATGAAGGCACCATGGTCGATACCTGGTCCACCGTCGGCTCCTGCGCGCAGATCGGCAAGCGCGTCCACATTTCCGGCGGCGTCGGCATCGGCGGCGTGCTGGAGCCGCTGCAGGCCGGCCCCGTCATCATCGAGGACGACTGCTTCATCGGCGCGCGCTCGGAGGTCGCCGAGGGCGTCGTCGTGCGCAAGGGCGCGGTGCTCGCCATGGGCGTGTTCCTCGGCGCCTCGACCAAGATCGTCGATCGCGAGACCGGCGAGGTGTTCGTCGGCGAAGTTCCGGAATATTCGGTCGTGGTGCCGGGTGCACTGCCGGGCAAGCCGCTGAAGAACGGGCAGCCCGGCCCCTCCACCGCCTGCGCCGTCATCATGAAGCGCGTCGACGAGCGCACCCGCTCCAAGACCGGCATCAACGAACTGCTGCGCGACTGACGACGACGATGGAAAACGACGCGCTCTCGATCGCCCGCGACCTGATCCGCTGTCCGTC
>JAGRLZ010000096.1 GCA_020441545.1 Xanthobacteraceae bacterium
AGATGGCTTATGCCTATGCCGAATTCTCGCGCGCGAAGGAGCGCATGATCGCCGCGCGCAAGGAGGTCGCGACCTGCGCGATTTCCGGCGCGGTCGGCACCTTCGCGCAGATCGATCCGCGCGTCGAGGAACACGTCGCCAAGGCGATGGGGCTTTCGCCCGAGCCGATCTCGACGCAGGTGATCCCGCGCGACCGCCACGCGATGTTCTTCGCCACCCTCGGCGTCATCGCGTCGTCGATGGAGCGGCTCGCGGTCGAGATCCGCCACCTGCAACGCACCGAGGTGCTCGAAGCGGAGGAGTTCTTCTCCGAGGGCCAGAAGGGCTCGTCGGCGATGCCGCACAAGCGCAATCCGGTGCTGACCGAGAACATCACCGGCCTCGCCCGCATGGTGCGCGCCTATGTCACGCCGGCGCTGGAGAACGTCGCGCTGTGGCACGAGCGCGATATCTCGCACTCCTCGGCCGAGCGTATGTTAGGCCCCGACGCCACCGTGACGCTCGACTTCGCGCTCAACCGTCTTGCGGGCGTGATCGAGAAACTCCTGGTCTATCCCGCCAACATGCAGAAGAACCTCGACCGCCTCGGCGGGCTCGTTCACTCCCAGCGCGTGCTGCTGGCGCTGACGCAGAAGGGCGCGAGCCGCGAGGAGTCCTACAAGCTGGTCCAGCGCAACGCGATGCCGGTGTGGCGCGGCGAAGGCGATTTCCTGACGCTGCTCAAGCAGGACGCCGACGTGAGGAAGTATCTCACCGACGCGGAGCTCGAGGAGCAATTCGACCTCGGCTATCACCTCAAGCACGTCGATACGATCTTCAAACGCGTATTCGGCAGCGCGTGAGTGAAAGCCGGATATCGGCGGAGATTTTGGGACAACGGCGCAACACCACGGCCGTCATACGCCGCGAATACGGAGTATCCGGTATTCGATCGCGCCTCGCATATCCCTTGCATCCGCCCTGGTTTACTGGATCGTCCGCTTTCGCGGACGATGACGCTTGATTTTTTGGTCAGGCATACCGGCAAACAGTTTTCGCTGGATGCGGTCCGTCTATTCCGCCTCGCCCGTCACCATCCGCGCCACCACGCGGTCGCGCTTGATAACGTGGTGATACAGCGCGGCGAGGATGTGCAGCGCCACCAGCCCGATCAGCACATAGGCCAGCCAGATGTGCCAGTGCTCGAAGAAGCGCGCGGCGTCGCGGTTCTCGGTCGTGAATTGCGGCACCCTGAACAGGCCGAACCAGTCGTCGTAGCGCGGCTTGTGCGCGCCGGAATGCGCCCAGCCGAGCAGCGCGACGACGATCGTCGTCAGGTACAGCGCCCAGTGATTGACGGCGGCCAGCACCCGCTCCCATGCCGGCGTTCCGGAGGGCAGCGCCGGCACCGGGTTGATCGCGCGCCAGATCAGGCGGACCACCATCAGCAGCAGGATCACATAGCCGATATCGGCATGGATCGCGCGGTGGAAGAAGCGGTCCGGCCGCGCCGGGACATGGTTCATCCACCAGCCATAGGCCAGCATGCCGACGACGGCGAGGCCGAGAATCCAGTGAAGCAGGCGGGCGAAGCTGCCCCAGCTCTGGTCGGTATTGCGGATCATGTTCGCTCGCTCGACGACTGTCCGGCCCACCAAGCCACGACTTCGCGGCCCCGGCAAGATTGGCGGACGGGTATGCGATCCGCGCCGGCGGAATGGCTCGAATGCCGCCCCGCCCGCGGCCGTCTCCACACGGCTGCCGCAATGGCAACGCACTGGTAACCACGCGGGGGTACGATCGTCAGGTGCCGGAAAGTCCCACCATCCTTGTGTTCGATTCCGGTCTTGGCGGCCTCACCGTGCTGCGCGAGATCGTCCGGGCGCAGCCGGAGGTGCGCGACGTCTACGTCGCCGACGACGCCTTCTTCCCGTACGGCCAGCATAGCGAGGCCGAGCTGATCGCCCGGGTGGTACCGCTGATGGGCGACCTGATCGCGGCACACCGTCCCGACCTCGTGGTGATCGCCTGCAACACCGCCTCGACGCTGGTGCTGAGCCATCTGCGCGCGGCCTATCAGGTTCCCTTCGTCGGCACCGTGCCGGCGATCAAGCCGGCCTGCGCCCGTTCGAAAACAAAGCGTGTCTCCGTGCTCGGCACGCTCGGCACCGTGCGGCGCGAATACACTCAAGGGTTGATCCGCGATTTCGCGCAAGGCTGCCAGGTCAAGCTGGTCGGCTCCGCCCATCTCGCGG
>JAGRLZ010000004.1 GCA_020441545.1 Xanthobacteraceae bacterium
ATCTTCGCAAATGTTGGAATCAAAGGACCACTAGCAATTATAGGATTCTAGTGGAGTTTGGGATTTGACATTCGCTTGCCGGGCAAGCACCCAAGTGGGTAGCGAATGTCAAATCCACTCCACTAGAGGCGTCATGCCCGGACTTGATCCGGGCATCCATCACTTTTCGAAAGATGGATTGCCGGGTCAAGCCCGGCAATGACGGGCGGTAGAAGGCGTATGCGCCAGGAGGCGGCTGTGGTGGATGTAACGTGGGGAGGCGCGCAGGGCGGCGCCCAGGATGCGGCGGAGCGCGCCAGGGCGCTTCACAGGTTGCGGTTCGGCGACGTCGTCTTCCATGCGGTGACCCGCAGCGCCGCGATCTTCGTGCTGCTGCTGCTCGGCGGCGTGATGGTGGCGCTGCTGCTCGGCTCGCTGCCGGCGCTGCGCGCGTTCGGCTTCGATTTCGTCACCACCCAGAGCTGGAATCCGGTGACCGAGAAATTCGGCGCGCTGGCGCCGATCTACGGCACGCTGATGACGTCGTTCATCGCCATGGCGATCGCGGTGCCGTTCGGCCTGCTGATCGCGATGTTCCTCACCGAGCTGTGCCCGATGTGGCTGCGCCGCCCGATCGGCATCGCCATCGAGCTGCTCGCCGGCATCCCCTCCATCATCTACGGCATCTGGGGCCTGTTCGTGCTGGCGCCGTTCCTGCAGCAATATGTGCAGCCGGCGCTGATCTCCGCGTTCGGCAACGTCCCGGTGCTGTCGACGCTGTTCGCCGGCCCCCCTTACGGCATCGGCATCCTGACCGCGGGGCTGATCCTCGCCATCATGGTGCTGCCCTTCGTCACCTCGATCGCGCGCGACGTATTCGACGCGGTGCCGCCGGTGCTGAAGGAAGCCGCCTACGGCCTCGGCTGCTCGACCTGGGAGGTGATGCGCCATGTCGTGCTGCCCTATACCCGCGTCGGCGTCATCGGCGGCGTCATGCTCGGCCTCGGCCGCGCGCTCGGCGAGACCATGGCGGTAACCTTCGTGATCGGCAACGCGCACAGGATTTCGTCGTCGCTGCTCGCGCCCGGCACCACCATCTCGGCGACCATCGCCAACGAATTCACCGAGGCGGTCGGCGACCTCTACACCTCGTCGCTGATCGCGTTGGGCCTGATCCTGTTCGTCATCACCTTCATCGTGCTGGCGATCGCCCGCTACCTGCTGCTGCGCATCGAACGGAAGGCCGGCTGATGGATACCGCGATCTACAACGCGCGCCGCCGCCGCAACGCGCTCGCCACCGCGGCGTCCTACGGCGCCACCGGCGTCGGGCTCGCCGGGCTGGCGATGATCCTGGTCGTGCTGTTCTGGGAGGGCTTCAGCGGGCTGTCGCTCGCCGTCTTCACCGAGATGACGCCGCCGCCGGGGTCGGCCGGCGGCCTGCTCAACGCCATCGTCGGCAGCCTCGTCATGACGGTGATCGCGATCCTGATCGGCACCCCGGTCGGGATGCTGGCGGGCACCTACATGGCCGAATACGGCCGCCACGCGAAGATCTCCAGCGTGGTGCGCTTCATCAACGACATCCTGCTCAGCGCGCCCTCGATCGTGGTCGGCCTGTTCATCTACGAGGTGATGGTGGTGCCGATGGGCCACTTCTCCGGCATCGCCGGCGCGGTGGCGCTGGCGGTGATCGTGATCCCGGTGGTGGTGCGCACCACCGAGGACATGCTGATGCTGGTGCCGAACAGCCTGCGCGAGGCGGCCGCCTCGATCGGCCTGCCGCGCTCGCTGATGATCCGCCACATCGCCTATCGCGCGGCGCGCAGCGGCATCATCACCGGCGTGCTGCTGGCGGTGGCGCGCATCAGCGGCGAGACCGCGCCGCTCTTGTTCACCGCGCTCAACAACCAGTTCTACAGCCACAATCTCAATGCGCCGATGTCGAGCCTGCCGGTCGTGATCTTCCAGTTCGCGCTCAGTCCCTATGAGGACTGGCAGAAGCTGGCCTGGACCGGCGCGCTCATCATCACCATTTCAGTGCTGGCGCTCAGCATCATTGCCCGGGCGCTCACCGGAACGAGGAAGTCATCATGACCGCCGCGACCCCGATCCCTTCCGCCACGGTGTCCGCCGCCGCCCTTCATCCGCCGATCGATCCGGCGGGCCTGCGCGACAAGGTGGCGATCCGCAATCTCGAGTTCTTCTACGGCCAGTCCAGGGCGCTGAAGGGCATCACCCTGCCGCTCTACGAGAACAAGGTGACGGCCTTCATCGGCCCGTCGGGCTGCGGGAAGTCGACGCTGCTGCGGGTGCTCAACCGGATGTACGACCTCTATCCGAACCAGCACGCCGAAGGGCAGGTGCAGTTCGACGGCCTCAACATCGTCGATCCGGGTGTCGATCTCAACCTGCTGCGGGCCCGCATCGGCATGGTGTTCCAGAAGCCGACGCCGTTCCCGATGTCGATCTACGAGAACATCGCCTTCGGCATCCGGCTTTACGAGAAGCTGCCGAAGCGCGAACTCGACCAGCGCGTCGAGGATGCGCTGCGCCGCGCCGCGCTGTGGGACGAGGTCAAGGACAAGCTCAATGCCAGCGGGCTGAGCCTGTCGGGCGGGCAGCAGCAGCGCCTGTGCATCGCGCGCACCGTGGCGGTGCGGCCCGAGGTGATCCTGTTCGACGAGCCGTGCTCGGCGCTCGACCCGATCTCGACCGCGAAGATCGAGGAGCTGATCGACGAATTGAAGGAAGACTACACCATCGTGATCGTCACCCATAACATGCAGCAGGCGGCGCGCGTCTCCGACTTCACCGCCTTCATGTATCTGGGCGAACTGATCGAGTTCGGGCCGACCGACAGGATTTTCACGTCGCCGACCGACAGCCGCACCCAGGACTACATCACCGGACGCTTCGGCTGAGAAACGCGCCGCGTCGCGAGGGAGATTCAAGATGGCTTTCGAACATACCGCCAAGGCTTTCGACAGCGACCTGCAGGAGCTGACCCGGCTGGTCGCCGAGATGGGCGGGCTCGCCGAACGGCAGATCGTGGAGTCGGTCGACGCGCTGGTGCGCCGCGACGTGACGCTGGCGAGCCGGGTGGTCGCCGCCGATGTCGAGATCGACAAGCTGCAGCGCGACCTGGAATCCTACGCCGTGCTGACCATCGCGCGCCGCCAGCCGATGGCGGTGGACCTGCGCCAGATCGTCGGCGTGATGCGCATCGCCACCGATCTCGAGCGGATCGGCGATCTCGCCAAGAACAACGCCAAGCGCGTGATGCAGCTCGACAGCGACTTCAACCCGATGCAGCTGATCCGCGGCCTCGAGCACATGTCGGACCTGGTCGCGACCCAGCTCAAGTCGGTGCTCGATGCCTTCGCCGCCCATGACGTGCCGGCGGCGATGGAGGTGTGGAAGGGCGACGAGGAGGTCGATGCGATCTGCACCTCGCTGTTCCGCGAGCTGCTCACCTACATGCTCGAGGATCCGCGCAACATCAGCTACTGTATCCACCTGATGTTCTGCGCCAAGAACATCGAGCGGATCGGCGACCACGCCACGAACGTCGCCGAAACGGTGGTCTACATGGTCGAGGGGCAGCCGATCCTCGACCCGCGGCCGAAGGCGGACCAGACCGCCTTCGCGGTCGCGCCGGGCAAGTGATCGACAAGCGACCGACAAGCGACCGACAAGCGACCGACAAGCGACCGACAAGCGATCGACAAGCGATCGACAAATAACGGACAAGACCGACGGACGATAGCCGATGACCGCACGCATTCTCGTGGTTGAGGACGAAGAGGCCCTGACCACGCTGCTCCGCTACAATCTCGAGGCCGACGGCTACGAGGTCGACACCGTGGGCCGCGGCGACGACGCCGACACCCGGCTGAAGGAGGGCATCCCCGATCTGGTGGTGCTGGACTGGATGCTGCCGGGGCTGTCCGGCATCGAGCTGTGCCGCCGCCTGCGGGCGCGGCCCGAGACCAAGGAACTGCCGATCATCATGCTGACGGCGCGCGGCGAGGAGAGCGAGCGCGTGCGCGGGCTCGCCACCGGCGCCGACGACTACATCGTCAAGCCGTTCTCGGTGCCGGAGCTGCTGGCGCGGGTGAAGGCGCTGCTGCGCCGGGCGCGGCCGGAGCGGCTGGCCAACGTGCTGTCCTACGGCGACATCGAACTCGACCGCGAGAAGCGCCGCGTCGCGCGCTCCGGCCGCCCGATCGATCTCGGCCCCACCGAATATCGGTTGCTGGAATTCTTCCTCGAGCATCCGGGGCGGGTGTTCAGCCGCGAGCAGTTGCTCGACGGCGTCTGGGGTCGCGACATCTATATCGACGAGCGCACCGTGGACGTCCATATCGGGCGGCTGCGCAAGCAGCTCAATCCCGGCCAGGCCGAGGATCCGATCCGCACCGTGCGCGGCGCCGGCTACGCGCTCGACGACCGCTTCCAGAAGGCGGGGTAATCACGTCTCTTCGCCGTAGAGGCCGACGATCTTGTCGCGCAGCCATCGTATCGCCGGGTCGTCCCCGGTGCGCGCGTGCCAGTAGAGGTAAAGGTAGAGGTCCGGCACCGGCAGCGGAAACGGCAGGATGACGTTTCCGAACGGCGCGCTCAAGGATTCGGCGAAGCGTTCCGGCAGCGTGAACAGCAGGTCGGACGAGGCGGCCAGCCGGCACGCGGTCCACTGGTTCTGGCAGCGCACGCTGATGCGGCGCTGCCGGCCGATTTCCTGCAGCAGGTGGTCCTCGTAGCCGACCGCCGACCGGCGCGAGCTTGCCGAAACGTGCCCGCAGCGCAGATAGGCTTCGATCCCCCAAATCTCGTGCAAGGTCTCGTGCAGGCTCAGGTGCAAGGTTTCCCGCGGCAGGCCGCGCAGGATCGGATGGCCGGCCCGGACCGCGACCACCAGCTTGCCGCCGTAAAGCCGGCGGAACCGGATGTCGGGCACCGGCGCCATCTGGATGTCGATGGCGACGTCGATCTCGCCGGAGGCGAAGGCCCCGCGCAGCTGGTCGCGGTCGTGGCTCAGCGACGACACCTCGACGCCGGGCGCCTCGTCATGGATCTGCCTGGCGAGCGCCGGGAGCACCGCAGGCTCGACGGTATGGCGCAGGCCGATCCTGAAATGCCGGCGGGAGGTCGAGGGATCGAAGCCGTCGAGTTGCCCGAGCGCCGTGCCGATGTTCCGGAGCGCGGATTTCACCGGCCCGATCAGTTGCAGCGTCAGCGGGGTCGGGATCATCCGGTTGCCCTCGCGGATGAACAGGGGATCGCCGAGCAGGTCGCGCAGCCGCGCCAGCGCATGGCTGACGGCGGGCTGGGTCAGGTTGAGGGTCCTGCTCGCCCGCGTGATGCTGCCCTCGTTGAAGATGGCTTCGAGGACGAGGAAGAGGTTGAGGTCGATCTTTCCGAGCGAAACCATCGCGTCTCCCGGCCGGCATGATCCGGAAATCTACCGGCGCGGCGGCGGCGGCGGAAGGCGCTTGGAGCGCTTTCGAGCGAAGCGGGGGCCGGTTCGCGTGAAGAAAGCGCGTTAAGGCAAGGATATAGAGCCCCGTTCCGATAGAAGCGGAACGGAAACGGCTCCATGCACGGGCCGAATACGGTTTCGCCCGAATGTTCATTGGTGCCGCGCGGTTCCTGCCGGTATGGAGGCCCGTCGGCTCTGGCTGCCCGCGGCTTGCGGGACGGCCTCCGCCGGCGCCAACGAAAATCACGGGCCGCGCCCGAATGGTGGTTCGGAAGCGCGGGCGCGGGGGGTGCGAATTCAATCCGAGGAGGAAAGTGATGTATCGCGGTGTTCTTGCTCTTCAGCTCGGCGTGGCGCTGCTTGCCGCCACGCTGCTTGCCGCCACAATGGCGGATCCGGCGCGGGCCGAACTGGCGAAAGTCTCGTCGGCCGATTTCGCGGCCAAGCCGGTCGTGCTCTCCAACGGCGTCCGTGGCGAACTGGTGAAGTTCGAAAGCGCGTCGCCGCTCGATTACGGCCCGATGATGAAGGGCGAACTGGGCAAGCCGGTGACGCTGACGGCGCAACTGTTCATGCCGGCCAAGGCCGGGCATCCGGTCGCCGCCGTGGTCGAGACGCCCGGCAGCGGCAATCTCGGGCCGCATCACCTCGCCCACGCCGCGACGCTGACCTCGGCCGGCATCGCCGTGCTGGTGATCGATCCGTTCTTCGGCCGCGGCATCGAGGACACTATCGCCGATCAGGGCAAGCTGACCTTCGCCGCCAGCGCCTATGACGTGCTCGCCGGCGTCAAGTATCTGCGGACCCGCAAGGACATCGATCCGGCCCGGATCGGCGCCACCGGCGGCAGCCGTGGCGGCACCGCGGTGATGATGGCGGTCGCCGCGCCGATTTCCAGGGCGGTGCTCGGCGAGGACAAGGGGCTGCGCGCGGTGGTGGCCGGCTATCCCTGGTGCGGGGTGCAGTTCATGTCGGCGCGGATCGCCAAGGGCGCCGGCCTGCTGATCCTGCAGGGCGACCGCGACAACTGGGTCTCGACGCAGCAGTGCCAGGACGCCGCGCATGCCATGGAGGTCGCGCGGCAGGATGCGGTCATGAAGCTGTTTCCCGGCGCGCTGCACGCCTTCGACCGGGCCGGCGTTCCGCGCACCGAGATTCCCGCCGCGGTGACGTCGACGATCTATCCGACCATCTACATGACCGACGACGGCACCTACTACAACATGCGGACCGGCAAGCCCGATCCGTCCGTGACCGCGAAGGCGCTGATGGAATATTCGGTCAAGGGTGGCTTCCTGCACAAGGGCACCACGATCGGCAGCGAGGGCACGCAGGCCGCGGACTTTGCCCGGGAGATGGCCGACTTCTTCAAGGCCAGGCTGGCGGCGCCCTGAAGAGCTGGCGGCGCCTTTGAAGAGCTGGCGGCGCCCTGAAAACAAACCGGGGTCGTCCCCGCATCCCGCGGGGACGACCCCAAGAAAAGTGATATGGCGCTCTTGAGCGGGCGCTTTTGAACGCCCGCGGTGACGCCGCTCAGCGCTGCCTGTCTCAGCGGGCCTTGGGCTGCTGGCGGCGGCGGTCGGCGGCGGGCTGGTAGGCGATGCGCGAGTGATGGGCGCAGTAGGGCAGGCCGGTGAGCGCCTTGCCGCCGCAGAAGAAGAATTCCGGATTCGACGGATCGCCGACCGGCCAGTGGCAGGTGCTTTCGTTGAGTTCCAGCAGCGTCAGGCGCTGGCTCATCGGCACCACGTTGTCGTAGGCGACCGGATCCGGCTCCACCTCCATCTCGAAGGCCTGCGCCAGCGCGGTGTTGCCACGCGACACCGGACGCGACACCCGCATCATGTGCTGGGCCGGGCGCGCCTTGCGCGGCCGCGGCGCCGACGAGGACGGCGTCTTGGCGCGGCCGGAGAGGCCGAGACGGTGGACCTTGCCGATCACGGCGTTGCGCGTGACATTGCCGAGTTCCGCGGCGATCTGGCTGGCGGACAGACCGGCTTCCCAGAGTTTCTTCAGTTGCTCGACGCGGTCGTCGGACCAGGTGATTGCCGTCATCGCACGGTTCCCTTCGTGTCGCCCGGCCGCGGATCGGGTCCGGCGCGGCGACGCCTGTTGGTCTCAAAATCCCTGCGGGCAGAATCCTTTAGCCCTCGCCGGAGCGCCCTTGAGGCGCGTCTGGACGTTCACGCGAACGCAGGACAAGGTTGGATCAAAACAGCCGCACGAGATGTCGTACTCGACGCCCGAAAAGCTACAATATGCCGTGACTCACGTGCAAGAGTCGCTCCCGATGCGTCCACACCTTCCGCTCAACAAATCCGTGAAATAGGCTTTTTGTGCGACCCGCATGCAACGCCATGCCGGGCCGGCCGCGTGCGGCGCCGGATGTTCCGGACGCTGCGCGAGGTTGACAGGTCCCGCCGCCGACCTAGAATGACGGCCACGTGCCGCCTGGAAAGGCGGCACGTTTCGTTTCCGGGACAGATTTTTCCGGTTTCGCCGGCGGCGGTGACCGCGGCGCGCTCCGCTCGATCCTGTTCCTGGATGTCTTTCAGCGTTTCGGCGTCTTTCGGCGTCTCGTCGAAGCGGTGACAAGGATTCCAGGTTATTGTTCTGGCGCGCGTTTTCGTCATGCGACGCGATACCCGCCTGGCGCGAAACCGCGATCGATCCTGATCGGACCAGCGATGATATCGGACCAGCCATGATATCGGACCAGCCATGACCGCGAGCGCCTCGACGTCCCACCTGTTGCCCGTTTTCGCCCGTGCCGATGTCGCGTTCGAGCGCGGCGAGGGCGCCTGGCTCATCGGCACCGACGGCGAGCGCTATCTCGACTTCACCAGCGGTGTCGCGGTGAACGCACTCGGCCACGCCCATCCGCATCTGGTCGCGGCGCTGCAGCAGCAGGCGACCAGGCTGTGGCACATGTCGAACCTGTTCAAGAGCCCCGACGGCGAGCGGCTCGCCGCGCGGCTGTGCGAGCAGAGCTTCGCCGACAAGGTGTTCTTCTGCAATTCCGGCGCCGAGGCGATGGAATGCGCGATCAAGCTGACGCGGCGCTACCACGCCATGAAGGGGCACCCGGAGCGCTATCGCATCATCACCTTCGAGGGCGCCTTCCATGGCCGCACGCTGGCGACGCTGGCGGCGACCGGCGCCGAAAAATATCTCGAAGGCTTCGGGCCGCCGATGGACGGCTTCGACCAGGTTCCGCTTGGCGACATCGCCGCGGTGAAGAAGGCGGTCGGCCCCCACACCGCCGGCATCCTGATCGAGCCGCTGCAGGGCGAGGGCGGCGTGCGCGCGCCGGAGAACGCCTTCTTCAAGGCGCTGCGGCAGATCTGCGACGACAACGGGCTGTTGCTGATCTTCGACGAGGTGCAGACCGGCATGGGCCGCACCGGCGAATTGTTCGCCTACAAGCGCATCGGCGTCACCCCGGACGTGATGTCGCTGGCCAAGGCGCTCGGCGGCGGCTTCCCGATCGGCGCCTGCCTGGCGACCAATGAGGCGGCGTCCGGCATGACGCCGGGCTCGCACGGCTCGACCTTCGGCGGCAATCCGCTGGCGGTGGCGGCCGCCAATGCCGTGCTCGACGTGATGCTGGCGCCGGGCTTCTTCGAGCACGCGCGGAAGATGTCGCTGCTGCTCAAGCAGAAGCTGGCATCCGTCGTCGATCGCCATCCCGACGTGGTGGCGGAGGTGCGCGGCGAGGGCCTGCTGATCGGCGTGCGCGCGGTGGTGCCGGCCGGCGACCTCATCAACGCATTGCGCGACGAGAAGCTGCTGACCGTCGCCGCCGGCGACAATGTCGTGCGCTTCCTGCCGCCGCTGATCGTCACCGAGGCCGAGCTGGACGAGGCGGTGGAGCGGCTCGAGCGCGCCTGCGGCCGGCTGTCGGGCAAGATCCGGGCGGAGGCCGCGCAGTGACAGCGAACAAGCCCCGGCATTTTCTCGATCTCAACGCCATTCCGGCAAGCGAGTTGCGCAACATCCTCGATCTCGGCCTCGCCATCAAGGCCAGGCAGAAGGCGCATCGCGCGGGCAAGCCGCTCGAGGGCAGGACGCTGGCGATGATCTTCGACAAGCCGTCGACGCGGACGCGGGTGTCGTTCGATGTCGGCATGCGCCAGCTCGGCGGCGAGGCGATCATGCTGACCGGCGCCGAGATGCAGCTCGGGCGCGGCGAGACCATCGCCGACACCGCGCGGGTGCTGTCGCGCTTCGTCGATGCGATCATGATCC
>JAGRLZ010000097.1 GCA_020441545.1 Xanthobacteraceae bacterium
CCACCACCGCTGGGACCATTGTGGTCCCTGGAACCATCGTGGCCCGATGCGGAGCCGGAACGAATTCGGCCCCGGCGCCGGTCTTTCAAATCCATGCCCTGTCGGCGCCGGCCGATCATCAGCCGACTGGCGGCGGTCGGCTGGCGGCGGTCAGGCGACCGGCCGCCGGCGGAGCCTCAGATATCCTTCTTCGGCTTCAGGATCTGCCGGCCCTTGTACATGCCGGTCTTCAGGTCAACGTGGTGCGGACGGCGAAGTTCACCGGAATCCTTGTCCTCGACATAGGTCGGGGTCTTGATCGCGTCGGCGGAGCGACGCATGCCACGCCGCGAGGGCGACGTCTTTCTTCTCGGAACGGCCATAGCGAAAGTCCTTGCAGGTCTGGTCTTGAGGCATCGCCCATCGAGGCGGCCCGGCGCTTCGCAGATGCGAAAATGCAAATGAGGCCGCGCTTATAGCGGAAGGCGGGCACCAAAGCTAGTGTCCTTAGCTGGTGTCCCTGCCATGCCGGAACGGCTGGATTCAGGCCGAAACCGACGAAAACCCGGCCCTACTTGCCCCAGCAGCGGCGCAATTCAGCGGAACGCGCCCGCACCACATAGGTCGCGGCGAGCTGCCGCACCCCCGGCCCTGGCCTGCGGGCGCTGCGGCGATACGGATTGGGCAGGATGGAGGCCATCAGCGCCGCCTCGCGCGGCGTCAGCCTCGCCGCGGAACGGCCGAACGCATATTCCGCGCCGGCATTGGCCCCGAACTGGCCCGACGGCCCCCATTCGGCGATGTTCAGGTAAAGTTCCAGGATTCGCGCCTTGGGCAGCACGAAGTCGATCCACAACGCCAGCGGGAATTCCAATGCCTTGCGGACCACGCTGCGCCCCTGCCACAGGAACAGGTTCTTGGCGACCTGCTGGGTGATGGTCGAGCCGCCCCGGCTGACCTCGCCGTCCCCGGCATCGGCGAGAACCTCGCGCACCGCATCCCAATCGATCCCGTGATGGCTGCAGAACCGGGCATCCTCGGACGCCACCACCGTTCGCGGCAGCGCGGACGAGATCCGCCCGAGATCACTCCATTGGCGGGTTACCGGCGCGCCGGTGATCCAGCGCCACAGCATCAGGGTCGAGACCGGATGGCCGGTGGCATAGATCGGCGTCAGCACATAGGGCAAGGCCAGTATCAGCAACGCGACGATCGCGGCGGTCCGGACGATTTTCCGCATCAGGCGACAGCGTCCGCTTGATCGAAGGCGACAGCGACAGGCAAATCCGACCCCTTTCGGCAGTTAACCGATTCCGGCATCGTCCGGCGACAGCGCCGCCGGCGGAATTGACGAAGCAAGACCGTTGCTATCAATGTCGGCGGCGCGTGTCCCGATTCCGGACGCCGCAGGTCGCTTGCAGCGGGCATCTTCGCGAATGTTGGAATCAAAGGACCACCAGCAATTATAGGATTCTAGTGGAGCCCTGGATTTGACATTCGCTTGTCGGGCAAGCACCCAAGTCGGCAGCGAATGTCAAATCCACTCGACTAGACTATCTGGAGCTATTCGGAATGACCACCGGAACGTCCCCCCAGGATTTCGCCAAGCGGCTCGACACCACCGCGGAGGACACCGAGACCCTGCTCGCCAGACTGCTGTCCGACGACCCGCTGCCCGACGAGATCGTTCGCCCGCGCCGGGTGATGGATGCGATGCGCTATTCGACGCTCGGCGGCGGCAAGCGGCTGCGTCCGTTCCTGGTGGTCGAGAGCGCCGCGATCTTCGGCGTGCCGCGCGACGCCGCGCTGCTGGCCGGGGCGGCGCTGGAATGCATCCACTGCTACTCGCTGATCCATGACGACCTGCCGGCCATGGACAACAGCGAATTGAGGCGCGGCCGGCCCACGCTGCACAAGGAATACGACGACGCCACCGCGATCCTCGCCGGCGACGGCCTGCTGACGCTGGCCTTCGACATCATCAGCCGCGACGAGATCCATCGCGATCCCACCGTGCGCCTGCTGCTGACCCGCGCATTGGCGCGCGCCTCCGGCATCGGCGGCATGGTCGGCGGCCAGATGCTCGATCTCGCCGGCGAAGGCCGCTTCGGCGACCGCGAGCCGGTCGATGTGGCCCGCCTCCAGCAGATGAAGACCGGCGCGCTGCTGCGCTTCGGCTGCATCGCCGGCGCGATCCTCGGCCAGGCGTCGAAGCAGGACTATCAGGCGCTCGACGACTACGGCCGCGCGCTGGGCGAAGCCTTCCAGATCGCCGACGACCTGCTCGACGTCGAGGGCGACGCCGCCGCGCTCGGCAAGCAGACCGGCCAGGACGCCGCACTCGGCAAGACCACCTTCGTCACCCAGCTCGGCATCGACGGCGCGAAGCAGCGCGTCCGCGACCTGCTCGCCGGGGCCGACGCCGCACTGTCCGGCTTCGGCGCGCGCGGCGACGTGCTGCGGGCGGCGGCCCGCTTCGTCGCCGAACGCAAGAACTAGAGCCATTTCCGTTCCGATAGAATCGGAACGGGGTTCTCTGTTTTTATTTTAACGCGTTTCTTTACGCGAACCGGCACCCGCGTCGCTCGAAAACGCGCTGGCAGGTCGCGGAAAAACGCGCTGTCGTCAATCCGGACGCCGCGCGAGCGGCGATCGCGCGGGTGCTGATCGACCGGGACATTTTCGCGGGCTGCCCTCGGCCGCTGTGGTTGCGGCGCTCGAAACGTCATAAGTTCGCTCAGCCGTCACTCAGCGCTGGAGGCCGATCTTGCCCTATGACCGCTCATCCGTCGAAGCCGTCGTGAACCACTATTTCGATGCCCTTTATGAAGGCGACGCCGACAAGCTCGGCGCGATCTTCCATCCCACCGCCGACCTGCGCTGGCTCGAGAGGGGCGAGCTGAAGGTGCTGCCGGTGCCGGACTGGCTCGGCTGGGTCCGCAAGCGGCCCTCGGCGAAATCCGAAGGCAAGCCGCGCGACGACTTCGTCGTCACCATCGACCGCTCCGACGCCAACACCGCCTTCATCAAGGTGAAGTGCCAGTTGCCGCCGCGCTATTTCACCGACTACCTGATCGCGATGAAGCTGGCCGACGGCTGGTCCATCGTCTCGAAATCCTACCGCTACGATCTCGTCGAGTAGCAGCGCTCCCATTCGCCGCGGCGGCGTCCCGGCGCCGTCCGCGGCCCTGGTCCCAAGATCGGCGTCAAGACCGGCCCCATGATCGCTTCGTTCCTGACCTTCCTGCTGATCCTGACGGTGCTGGCGGCCTCGGCGACGCTGGCCCGCAAGCTGACCATCGCGCCCGCCATCGTATTCCTGATGGTCGGCATCGGGATCGCGTTCCTGCCGGGCTTCCCGCGCATCGCGATGCAGCCCGACAGCGTGCTGCTGCTGGTGCTGCCGCCGCTGATCTATTCCGCCGGCGTGGCGATGAGCTGGCGCGAATTCAAGCACAACCTGCGCCCGATCGCGCTGCTCGCCATCGGCTGCGTGATCTTCACCACCGTGCTGGTCGCCATCGCCGCGCACGAGCTTCTCGGCATGCCGTGGAGCGTCGGCTTCGTGCTCGGCGCCATCGTCTCGCCGCCGGACGTGGTCGCACCGCTGGCAATCGCGCGGCGCCTGAAACTGCCGCACCGCATTCTCGTCATCCTCGAAGGCGAGGGGCTGGCCAATGACGCCACCGCCCTGATCCTCTATCGCTTCGCCGTGCTCGCCGTCAGCACCGGCAGCTTCTCGCTTCCGACCGCGGCGGAGTCCTTCGTCGCGATCCTGATCGGCGAAGTGATCTTCGGCACCCTCATCGGCTGGCTCTCCTTGCGTCTGCGGAAATGGGCGCGCGATCCGCGCATCGAGACCGTGCTGGCGCTGCTGACGCCCTATCTCGCATTCTGGGTGCCGGAGCACCTTGGCGGCTCGGGCGTGCTCGCCACCGTTGCCGCCGGACTTTATGTGAGCTGGAACGGCCCGCTGCTGATCCCCGCCGCGACCCGCCTGCAGGGCATCTTCCTGTGGGACTTCGTGATCTGGCTGATCGAGGGCGTGCTGTTCCTCACCATCGGCTTCCAGTTGCGGCTGCTGCTGGAGAAAGCGCAAGGCTGGCCGGTCGGCGAGATCGTGCAGGCCATCGCGATCACCTCCGCCATCGTCGTCGTCGCCCGGTTTCTCTGGGTGTTTCCGGCGACCTATCTGCAAACCCTGCTGGCGCGGCAGCGCCACCAGCAGGTCTCGCGGCCGCCATGGCGGGAGATCGTGGTGATCGGCTTCACCGGCATTCGCGGTGCGGTCTCGCTCGCGGTGGCCCTGGCGCTGCCGCTGACATTGCCGGGCGGCGAAGCGTTTCCCTATCGCGACCTGCTCCAGTTCGTCGCCTTCGGCGTCATCTTCGTGACGCTGGTGGGCATCGGCCTGACATTGCCCTGGGTGGTAAACGGACTCGGCCTGTCGCGCAGCGGACAGCTCGAGGCGATCGAGGAGCGCGAAGCCGAAATCGTCGCCCGGCGCGAGATCATCGCGTCGGCACGGGGCTCGCTCGATGCCATCATCCGGGAACGCGATCTGCCGGAAAGCCTGGCGCGTTTTCTTGAAGCGCGGCACGAGACGCGGATGCGCGCGCTGCCCGATCCGCCCGCCGAGGCGGGTCAGCCGACGCCGGCGACGAAAGGCGCGGAACTGGTGCGCGAGATCATCACCATCGAGCGCACGCTGCTGCACAAGCTGCTGCGCGACGGCAAGATCACCGACGAAACCCGCCGCCGCATCGAGCGCGACCTCGACCTCGAGGAGGCCGCGGTGGACAATCGCGAGAAGAACACGCCGTTGTAGATTGCTCATCTTGCTGGTCATTGCGAGGAGCATCAGCGACGAAGCAATCCAGTTCTTGCGTCGCGGCCTCTGGATTGCTTCGCGGAGCCTGTGCTCGGGCAACGCCATAGCGGCTCGAAGACGCGCGTGAACGCGCTTATGGCGTTGACCCGGGTGCTCACAATGACGGAGAGGAGTGCGGATCGAGCACTATTGCGATCCGCTTCCCGGAGATCAAAAGCAAATGGCCGGACATGAGGTCCGGCCATCGCTTCGATATTGAAGAACGGTGCGCAAGATTACTCCGCCGCGCTCACCTCGGGCGCCTTCGCGCCGCTGCCGCCGTAACGCTGGTCGATATAGTCGATCACCAGCGCCTTGAAGTCCTCGGCGATGGTCGCGCCGCGCAGGGTGCGGAATTTCTTGC
>JAGRLZ010000098.1 GCA_020441545.1 Xanthobacteraceae bacterium
CACAGGCGAGCGGAAGCGACGCCGTTCTTCGCATAGGCGAGCGGAAGCGACGCCGTTCTTTGAACGGCCATGCCCGGCAATGACGCCTCATGGTGTTTCCGTCAAACCCTGAAACGCTCTAGGCGATCGCGGCCAGGTCGCTGGCCGCGAAGCCCTGATCGGCGATGGCCGGAGGCGTCCGGTTGATGGTGCCGATCTCCATGATCGGCTTGGGATAGCCGAGATAGTAGCCCTGCGCTTCGTCGCATCCCTCGATGGCGAGCAGGTTGAGCTGTTCGCGGGTTTCGACGCCCTCCGCGAGAATCGAGATGTTCAGGCTTTTTCCGAGCGCCAGCACCGCGCGGATGATGGCGCGGGACTGTGGGTTGATCTCGGCATTGGTCATGAACGAGCGGTCGAGCTTGATCTTGTCGAACGGGAAGGAGCGCAGCGTTTCGAGCGAGGAATAGCCCGTTCCGAAATCGTCGATCGCGATCGTCACGCCGAGCGCCCTGATCTGCCGGAGCACGTGAAGCGCGCGCGCGCGATCCTCGATGATGGTGGACTCGGTGATTTCGAGTTCGAGCCGGCTTGCCTTCAGGCCGGTTTCGATCAGGACCTGATGCACCAAGCGCTCGAGCCCGATCCGCGTAAACTGGACCGGGGACAGGTTCACGGCGATGCGAAGATCGGATGGCCAGGACGCCGCCTCCTTGCAGGCGGTGCGCAATACCCATTCGCCGATCTCGACGATGAGCCCGGTTTCTTCGGCGATCGGCACGAATTCCATCGGCGGCACCAGTCCCCGAACCGGATGACGCCACCGCAGCAGCACTTCATAGCCCGAGATCTTGCCGCTGGAGACGTGATGCTGCACCTGATAGTGCAGCTCGAGTTCGTTTTGCTCGATCGCCTTGCGCAGGTCGTTGCCGAGGGCGCTTCGCGCGCGGGCGGCCTCGTCCATCTCCCTCTCGTAGAAGCAGACGGTGCGGGTGACGTCCTTCTTGGCGCGATACATCGCAAGATCGGCGTTGTTGATGAGTTGCTGTGTCTCCTCGCCATCCTGCGGATAGACCGCGACCCCGATGCTGGCGCCGATCTTGGCATCGAAGTCCTTGATCTTGATCGGGTCGAACAGCTCCGTCTCGATGCGGGACAGGAATTCCATCAGTTCGTTCTGGCGCGTGAAGCGCTTGATGGCGGAAAATTCGTCGCCGCCGATCCGGGCCACCAGCTCGCCGTCGCGGCACAGATGGCCGAGCCGGTAGCCGATGATCTTGAGAGCCTGATCGCCTGCGGCATGTCCGCGCAGGTCGTTGATCTGCTTGAAGCGGTCCAGGTTGATCCCGATGACGGCGACATTGAAGCCGTCCAGCTCGGCGCGATGCAGTTCGTGGCCGAGGTAGTCGGAGAACGCGGCGCGGTTGGGCAGGCCGGTCAGGCCGTCGTTCAGTGCCAGCTGCTTGAGCTTCTCGATCGCTTCGCGTGCCGTATCGGTGTCGATGAGCTGCGTGGCGACGCCGGTTCCGATGACGATGAACGCCACCCCCGCGACCGCAAATGCCATGATCTGCAGGGAGTGCATGTCGGGTGCCGCCAGACCGCGCAGCGGTGTGACCGTGAGCGCCGTCATGCCGATGAAATGGAGCGTCAGGACGCCCAGCGCCAGCAGGCCGAGGGCGACGGCCTGGGAAACCCATGTCCGCGGAAAGCGCATCAGGACGCCGGCGGAAGCGGCCGAGAAGAGAATGCCAACGATGACCGACATCGCGATCAGGTCATACTGCCAGAGCACGAGGCCGTCGATCCGATATGCGGCGACGCCGAGATAGTGCATCGCCACAATCGACAGGCCGATCACAACGCCACCCAGTTCCGGCGCCCGCGGAAGGGTGATGACAAGCCGGAAGCCGAGCGCCAGCCCCGCGATGACGACGATGAGCGAAACCGCGGTTGCGACAGGAGCGAACGTGACGCTGGCGGGGGCCTTGTACGCCATCATCGCGATGAAATGGGTGCACCAGACCGAGGAGCCGCCCGTCGTCGCCGCGAGAAACAACCATCCCGAACGCTGCTTGCCGTCGCGCTGGATCGCCCGATAGATCAGTCCCACCGCAATGAAGATTCCGGTCAGGCAGACTGTCGCCGCCAGAATGAGCAGCCCGGGATTGTATTGCTGGATGCAACTGAGAACAGACATTCGGCCGGCTTTCTGCCACTCATTCTGGAAGGACGCACCTTTTCTGGCGCGCATACGAAATCCATTGCTGACG
>JAGRLZ010000099.1 GCA_020441545.1 Xanthobacteraceae bacterium
GCCGCTGCCGGGCGGCGACATCGATGTGTCCGCGGTGCCGGCGCTGATCGCGGACTTGCGGCAGCACTATCCGTTCCTGTCGGAATTCCATGCGCGGCGGATCGTCTTCGCCTATGGCACCTGCGCGCGGCGCTGGCTCGGCGTTGCGACATCGATGGCCGATCTCGGCCGGTCGTTCGGCGCAACGCTCACCGAGCGTGAGGTGGCGTATCTGATGGTGAACGAGTGGGCCTGCGATGCGGACGACGTGGTGTGGCGCCGCTCCAAGCTCGGCCTTGTGATGTCGGCGGAGGAAGTTGCCGCGCTGGATGCATGGATGACGGCGCATCGGCAGGATGCCGGGACCGTGCCTCCATCGCTGGAAAAGACGGAATCGCGTTAGCAGGCCGTTGAAAAACGCGCTGTCGTCATTCCGGACGCCGCGCAAGCGGCGATCCGGAATCCGAAAAAAGTGCGAAGAATATCAGTGCGGCCGGATTTTCGGGCGCGCTCCGGAATGACCGCTCGGGACTTTCTCCACATCTTGTCAGGAGCTTGCGGTCGCGCGCTGCCGCCTCAGGCGTCCACCAGCGTCGGATAGTCGGTATAGCCTTTCGCGCCGCCGCCGTAGAGCGTGGCCCTGTCCAGCTCGTTGAGCGGTGCGCCGGCCTTCAGCCGTTCGACCAGATCCGGGTTCGAAATGTAGGGCCTTCCGAATGCAATCAGGTCGGCTTCGTTAGCGTCCAGCACCTTGTTGGCAAGCGCGAGATCGTAGCCGTTGTTGGCGATGTAGGCGCCGGAGAAGCGCTTGCGCAGGCTGCCATAGTCGAACGGCGCGATATCGCGCGGGCCGCCGGTCGCGCCTTCGACGACGTGGATGAAAACCAGTTTCTCCGCATTGAGGCCATCGACGATGTGGTCGAACAGCGGCTGCGGGTTGCTGTCGGAGACGTCGTTGGCCGGCGTCACCGGCGAAATGCGGATGCCGGTGCGGTCAGCGCCGATCTCGCCGGCGACGGCGCTGGCCACCTCCAGCATCAGCCTGGCGCGGTTCTCGATCGAGCCGCCGTAGGAATCGGTGCGCTTGTTGGTGCCGTCCTTGGCGAACTGGTCCAGCAGGTAGCCGTTGGCGCCGTGAATCTCGACGCCGTCGAAGCCGGCCGCGCGGGCGTTGGCGGCGCCGCGGCGGAAGGCATCGATGATGCCGGGGATTTCGTCGCGTTCGAGCGCGCGCGGTTCGGAAACGTCGATGACCTTGCCGTCAACGAAGGTCTTGGTGTTGGCGCGGATCGCGGACGGTGCGACCGGCGCGGCGCCGTCCGGCTGCAGCGAGGTGTGCGAGATGCGGCCGACGTGCCAGAGCTGGATGAAGATGCGGCCGCCGCGCGCATGAACCGCGTCGGTGACCTTGCGCCAGCCGGCGATCTGTTCGCTGGAATAGATGCCCGGAGTGCCGTGATAGCCCTGGCCCTGCTGCGACACCTGGCTTGCCTCGGTGATGAGCAGGCCGGCTGAGGCGCGCTGGCCGTAATACTCGGCGGCAAGCGGATTGGACACCATGCCGGCGACGGCGCGGTTGCGCGTCAATGGCGCCATGACGACGCGATTGGGCAGGGTGAGGGGGCCGAGTTGATAGGGGTCGAACAGCTTTGACGTGGTCATCGGTGCATCCATCCGCAATTTCAATGCAAGTGCATGTATATGGCATGCATGTATATGGCATCGGCGATCGGCGCAAGCGGCCCGCCGGATTTGTTTCGGCCTTCGCGCCGGATGCCGCCGGGGCGGCCGTCGCCAAACAGCGTGCGCGGCAACATGGGAGGGGTCGTTCGAGACCAGGCACAGCGCGGCATCGGCAACCTCCC
>JAGRLZ010000100.1 GCA_020441545.1 Xanthobacteraceae bacterium
CCACGCCATAGGCGCCGAGCCCGAAATAGGCGGCATGGCCGAACGACGCCAGCCCGCCGACCGACATCAGCAGATGCAGGCTCGCAGCGAAGATCACGAAGATCGCGATCTCGGCGGCCACGATCAGGGCATAGGTGCTGCCGAACGCCGGCAGCGCGGCCGCCACGACGAGGATCACCAGCGCGGCGATCCGCTCGTGGAACGAAAGCGGCCGCCACGGCCTCACCGACAGGCCGGGCGTCTGCCGTGCCGCGGCTTCCTCTTTTCCGAACAGGCCCCATGGCCGCACGATGAGCACCGCCGCCATCACCAGGAAGACCAGGATGATCGAGATCTTCGGGAAGATCAGGATGCCGAAGGCATTCAGCTCCGACACCAGCACGGCGGCGACGAACGCGCCGGCAATGCTGCCCAGGCCACCGATCACCACCACCACGAACACATCGACGATGATGCGGAGGTCCATGGTGTGATTGACCGCATCACGCGGAATCTGCAGCGCGCCGCCGAGCGCGGCGAGGAAAACGCCGAGCGCGAACACGCTGGTAAACAGCCATTTCTGGTTGACGCCGAGCGCGGCGACCATGTCGCGGTCCTGCGTCGCCGCGCGCACCAGCACGCCCCAGCGGGTGCGGTGAAACAACAGCCACAGCGCGCCGAGCACCACCGGGCCGAGCACGATCAGCAGGACATCGTAGGTCGGCACCGCCTGGCCGAACAGGTCGAGCGCGCCGCGCAGGCCGGGCGCGCGACGCCCGAGCAGATCGTCCGGGCCCCAGATCAGGACCACGAGGTCTTCGACCATCAGGGTCAGGCCGAAGGTCGCGAGCAACTGGAACAGTTCGGGCGAGCGATAGATCCGGCGCAACAGCACCATCTCGACGACGACGCCGATCAGCGCCACGATCAGCGCCGCACCGACGATGCCGCCCCAGAAGCCGAGCGTGCCGGAAAGCCGCTCGGTGAGCGTGAACGCGAAATAGGCGCCGAGCATGTAGAAGGCGCCGTGCGCGAAGTTCACGATGCGGGTGACGCCGAAGATGATCGACAGGCCCGAGGCCACGAGAAACAACGCGGCCGCGCTGGCGAGTCCGGACAGAAATTGCGCGAGATAGAAACTCATCGGCACAGCCCGACCGGGCGACGGTCACCATCGACCATCATCCTGTCATTCGAGTAAAACAGCAAACAGCCTTCGGTGAGAGCTGCGGCCGGGGCTTCGGGTCCCGGCCGCAGCATCGGCGTCAATTCAGGTCAGTCCTTGGGACGCTCCTTGGCGACGTCGGCCTCGCTGGGCAGGAAATCCTTGCCGTCGCGATAGACGAAATCGACCATCACGCCCTTGCCGTCCTTCACCGCGGTCTTGCCGACATAGGCCCCAAGCGTCGATTGATGATCGATCTTGCGGAAGGTGATCTCGCCGAACGGCGATCCGACCTTGATGCCTTCGGCGGCGGCGATCAGCTTGTCGGTGTCGGTACTGTCGGCCTTGGCGAGGATGGCGGCAGCCGCCTTCATGGTGCTGTAGCCGACCACCGAGCCGAGGCGCGGATAGTCGTTGTACTTGGCCTGATAGGCCTTCAGGAACTTGTCGTGCGCGGGCGTCTTGATGTCGTACCAGGGATAGCCGGTCACGATCCAGCCGGCCGGCGTTTCGTCCTTGAGCGGATCGAGATATTCGGGCTCGCCGGTCAGGAAGCTCACCACCGATTTGCCCTTGAACAGGCCGCGCGTGTTGCCTTCGCGCACGAACTTCACGAGGTCCGGGCCGAATTCGACATTGAGGATCGCCTCCGGATTGGTCGCGGCCAGCGCCTGCACCACCGGGCCGGCATCGATCTTGCCGAGCGGCGGCCATTGTTCGCCGACCCACTGGATATCCGGCCGCTTCTTCGACAACAGCGCCTTGAACACGCCGACGGCGGACTGGCCGTATTCATAGTTCGGCGCGACGGTGGCCCAGCGCTTGGCCGGAAGCTTGGCGGCCTCCTCCGCCAGCATCGCCGCCTGCATGTAGTTCGACGGCCGCAGGCGGAAGGTGTAGCGATTGCCCTTCGACATCGTGATCGCGTCGGTCAAGGGCTCGGCGGCGAGGAAGAAGATTTTCTTCTGCTTGGCGAAATCGCTGACGGCAAGGCCGATATGCGAGAAGAAGGTGCCGGTCAGCATGACCACCTTGTCGCTGGCGACGAGTTCGTTGGCGGCCGTCACGGCATCGGCGGGCTTGCCGTTGTCGTCCTTGGAAATCACCACCAGCTTCTTGCCGTCGATGCCGCCGGCGGCGTTGATCTCCTCGACCGCGAGTTGCCAGCCCTTGCGGTAGGGCTCGGTGAACGACGGCAGCGCCGAGTAGCTATTGATCTCGCCGATCTTGATCTCGTCCTGCGCGATGGCGCCGGTCGGGGCCGCAAGGCCCGCCGCGGCGGCCATGACCATGGCAAGACATCCGCTCAAAAGAAGATTGCTCGATCGCATACCAGCCTCCAGTGTTGCGGGAGCGCGAAGCTCCCGGTTCATTCCAGCCTGCTCGCCCCTCCGCGAAGCAGCCTGCAAAACCAATGCCTATTAAGTTCCGTTATCTCAAGCCGTCTTCGCCCTTGATTTCCTCGTGCTTCAGTCCTCCGACTCGCGGCAGCGGCCGGCCGCTGTCGGTCACCGCCACCGCCACCATGATCTCGTTGGCGCGCGGCGCGTCGTTGACCTGCACCTCCATGCCGTCGAAATGGCTGCGGACGAAGGCCGCATCCTTGTGCCCCAGCGGAATGTCGAGCACCGTGCCCGGCCCACCGCGCTTCTTCGACGACGGGATCAGGGCCGCGCCTTTGGTCAGCACCTTGCGGAACGGCGCGCCGAGCTTCGGATGCAGGATCGCCGCCGCGTGCTCGAGTTCGCCGTTCTCGCCGACGGCCGCGGCCTTGCCGTAGCTCTGCGCGTTCGCGCCGTCGATGCCGAGCGCCGCGACTGCCCGCTCGGCAAGCAGGCCGCCCAGTTCTTCGCCAATGTCCATCAGTTGCGCGAGGTCATCGACATATTGCCCGGCAAACGGATTGGCGATCACGGCGACCGCGGCGGCGCGCCGGGTCGGCGGATCGATCGTGCGGCCTCCCTCCTGCAGCGTCTCCTCGACCACCGTGACGATCTTGCGGATTTGGGCTTTCGTGGTCATCGCAATCCATCCTGTCCCTTGATCTCGCCCGCCTTCAATCCGCCGACGCGGGCATGAATGCGCGCGCCGGTGGTCATCACCAGCGCCAGCAGCATCTCGTCGGCGCGCGGCGCATCGTTGATGCCCACTTCCATTGCATCGAAATGCGAACGAACATATGACGCATTGATGTGCGTGACCGGCACGTCGAGCCGCGTGCCCGGGCCGCCGACCTTCTTGGCGGACGGCACGATGGCCTTGGCCTCGCCGAGAATTTCGCGCATCGCGTAGCCGCCCGGCACGTGCCAGAGCGCGCCATGCTCCTGTTCGCCGTTCGCGCCGACGATCGCGCCCTTGCCGTAGCCTTCGATGCGCGACGGATCGCCGCCGAGCGCCGTCAGCAGCCGCCGCGCCATGTCGATGCCGAGCGGCGTCAAATCGTCCATGAATCCGGCGATGTCCTCGACATAGCGGCCCGCGAACGGATTGCGGATCACGCACAGCGCCGCGCCGCGCCGCAGCGGTTGCGCCGGCGGCGGACCGCCCTCGTGCAGGATGTCCTCGACGACGATCACCCGCTTGCGGATCGAGACTTCAGGCATGAATCGGCTTTTCCCGTTGCGGCGTCGATATCGGCACGCCAGCTATCCTTTCATCGATCGACAGCGCCGACAAGGCGACAACCTCGGTTGCGCCTTGCAGGTGCAGGCTCGCGCCTTCGATCAATCCCCGCGCCAGCAATCCGTGCGCGCATTCGATGCCGCCACCAAGGGCGGCGGCGATTTCCTCTTGCGACAGTTGCGGCACCTCGCGCGTCACCAGGCGTTCGCCGAGATCGCTGTCCGGCTGCAACTCCGATGCCGCGCAGCGTTTGATCCCGGCATGTCCGGGCAGGTCGACGGCATTGGCGATGATGGTCGCGGCCGCATCGGCCCGCGCCGCCGTGGCCGCGAGCACAGTGACGGCATCGGCGATGCCGAGCGAGAAGCTGCGGCCACCGCGGCCGCTGGTGGCGATGCCGCGCACCGGGCTTGCGGCATCGATCACGGTCCTTCCGATCAGCGATGGACGATCGGGACGATCGACCAGGCCGACGGTGAACTGCTGCCGCGGCGACAAATGCAGCGCGATGTCGCCGCCGTTGTTGACATAGGCGCGCTCAAGTTCGGCCGCGCGCATCATGGCGCCGAGCACCTCCTCGGCCACCGCGCCGGCGACCGCCGCCATCGGCGTGATGAAATGTTCGGCCGCATAAGGCAGCACCGCCGCGTGCATGCGCCGCGCCACCGGATCGCGCAATGCCCCATCCGTCGCCGCGGCGTTGCGGCGAAGCCGTGGCAATTCCCGGCACAGCCGGTCGAGCAGGCCGGTCAGGGATTCCGCCGCCGCCGCATAGGCGGTCCGGATTTCGGACACCTCACCGGTTGCCTCCACGATCAGGTCGATCGGCCCATCCTGCAGATGGAGCCGGCGGCCATCAGGCAGCAGCGCGATCTGCGGGCGGCGGATCATGCAGGCGTCCCCGGCTTCGGGGGCGAGATTGGCCGCACCTCGGGGTCGCGCTTGAGCGAACTCAGCGGCCGGACGTAATCCATGTGGCCGCCGAGCGCGGCGTAATCGGACAGCCGCATGGTGAACTCGATCGGCGCGACCAGCGCCGGCGTCGGCACATAGCCGAAGGCGCCGGCCGGCATCCGGGTGACATCGACCATGAAGGTGATGCCGCCGCCGGGCCAGACATAGACCGGCGCGCCGCCGCTGGTCACCGATGTCAGCGACTCCTTCACCGAGCGCGTCAGCCGCACCGGATTGTCGGTGACGCCGGCGCGCAGCGATCCGCCGGCGCCGCCCATGAACAGCACCGTGCACAGCGCCGGCTCGCAGTTCTCCTGGATGCGCTCGACCGACTGCACCAGTTCGGGCGGCAACGGCTTCTCGATCGGCTGCAAACTGCCGTCGAGCTCGAAATACGCGAAATGCTCGCCGGTGGTGGACACCATCAGCATCCGCGTTCCGGGCTTCGCCACCTTCGGGTTGAACGGCCCCAGCACGGTCAGCGGATCGGAGATCTGCGTGCCGCCCCAGCCGGTGCCGGGCTCGGCGACCTGGAAATAACGGCCCGGCGTCGAACGCCGGCCCTTCATCTTGATGCCGGTCTCGGGAATATCGAGCAGCTTGCCGGCCTGGTGCTCGGACAACACGCCGGTGATGTGATCGTCGACCACCACCACCTCGTCGACCTTGCCCTGCCACTGCTTGGCGAACATGCCGATGGTGGCCGAGCCGCACCCCACCCGCATGCGCACTTCCGGAACGCCGTTGACGACCGGCGGCCGGCCGGCCTGCACCACCACGGCGGCGCCGTCGTCGATCATCATCTCGACGGCCTTGCCGTTGCACAGCTCCATCAGCGCGTCGCAGGTGACGCGCCCCTCCTTCTTCGAGCCGCCGGTGAGGTGATGCACGCCGCCGAGCGACAGCATCTGCGAGCCGTATTCGCCGGTGGTGACATGGCCGACCGCCTCGCCCTCGACCCGCACCGTGGAGGTCTCGGGGCCGAGATAGCGGTCGGTGTCGATCTTCACCTTGACGCCGCAATAGCTGAAGATGCCCTCGGTCACCACCGTGACCATGTCGACGCCATCGACCTCGGAGGAGACGATGAACGGCGCGGGCTTGTAGTCGGGATAGGTGGTGCCGGCACCAATCGCGGTGACGAAGACGTCCTTGCCCGACATCAGCGCGCCATCCCACTCCGCCGAGGTCTGGAACGGCACCACCTGGCCGCCCTGCGACACCGTCCGTTGCAGCACGACATGGGGATCGACACGCACCAGCGTGCCGCCGTCGTTGGCGTAGCGGTCGCAGGCGCCCGACGCGCCCGGCTTGATGTAGCACATCACCGGGCAGGCATCGCAGCGGATCTTGTCGCCGTCGGTCGCGCCCGCTGCAATCGGTGAGGCCTCGATGGTCATCAGCACAATCCGAAACCGGAATGGGTGCCGTTCGGCCGCGCTGACGCGCCGCCTGTCGATTCCCACCCATGATGCGCCGGCCGCCCGGCATTCATTCGTATACAAACGATGTTGCGCGCGAGACTTTCGACTGTCAAGCGCCGTGATGCACTGGACGCGGGCGTTGCCGCGATAAACCTCATCCGCCTCGCCATATGCCCGCCAAGTGGGCACCGCAGCAACGCCGCGGCACGCGATCCCCTGCCGGGGTCACGCACCAGCAGGCGTTTGCCTTGCACGTTTGTGTACGAACGTTATGCTGGCCTCGCAGCATTCGCCTTCCAGCAACGCGGTCGCCGTGCATGACGCCAGACACTCTCCGCCTGACGGTCAATGGCAAAGTCCATGATATCGCGGTTCAGCCCGCGACGCCCCTGCTTTATGTGCTGCGCAACGACCTGGAACTCAACGGCCCGAAATTCGGCTGCGGCCTCGGCGAGTGCGGCGCCTGCACGGTGCTGATCGACGACGTCGCCGCGCGCGCCTGCGTCGTTCCGGTCGCAAGCTGCACGCAGCGCAGCATCGTGACGCTCGAGGGACTGGGCACCGGCGCGCATCCCGATCCGTTGCAGGCCGCCTTCATCGCGAAGCAGGCGGCGCAGTGCGGCTACTGCCTGAACGGCATGCTGATGACGGCCAAGGCGCTGCTGCTGCGCAACGCCCATCCGACCGAAAGCGAAATCCGCGAAGCCCTGCGCTACAATCTGTGCCGCTGCGGCACCCATGTCGAAATCCTGGCGGCCGTGATGGCGGCCGCCGGGCACGATGGCGCAGCGGAGGCAGGCAGCGATGTCGCGAGCTGAGGCGAAGGCGCCGCATACCGCGGCCGCATCCGGCGGATCGCTATCGATCGTCCGCAGCCTTAAGGCCGGCCAGCCCGAAGCCGGCTTCGAGACCTTCCTCACCGTCGCCGCCGACGGATCGGTTACCGCCTTCAACGGCCATGTCGATCTCGGCACCGGGGTGCGCACCGCGCTGGCGCAGATCGTGGCGGAAGAACTCGATGTTGCTCTGGCCCGCGTCGCCATAGTGCTCGGCGATACCACCCATACACCCGACCAGGGACCGACCATCGCCAGCGAGACCATCCAGGTCGCGGCCGTGCCGCTGCGCCACGCGGCGGCGCAGGCGCGCCGGCACCTGCTGGAACGCGCCGCCGACAATCTCGATCGTCCCATCGACGATCTCGTCGTCGAGGACGGGCTGATCCGCGCCCGCGACAATCACAGCGTCAGCTATGCGGAACTGGTGGCGGGGAAAACGATCTGCCTCGAACTGCGCGACGACGTGGCGGTGAAGGACATCACCGCCTATCGTGTCGTCGGCCGGCCGGTGCCGCGCGTCGAGATTCCGGCGATGGCCACCGGCGAAATGACCTACGTCCACGACGTGCGCGTGCCCGGGATGCTGCACGGCCGCGTGGTGCGCCCGCCCTATGCCGGCGTCGATGCCGGCGATTTCGTCGGCACCAGCCTGATCGCGGTCGATGAATCGTCGGTGGCCGATGTACCCGGCCTGGTCGCGGTGGTGCGCATCGCCGATTTCGTCGGCGTGGTCGCGGAGCGCGAGGAGAATGCCGCCCGCGCCGCCGCCCAGCTCAAGGTGACATGGAAGCCGGTGCCGAAGCTGCCGGACCTCGCCGACCTCGCCACCGCGCTGCGCGCCAATCCCTCGACGCCGCGGACCCTGCGCGACACCGGCGATGTCGACGGCGCGCTCGCCGCCGCGGCGACGCCGATGCAGCGCGCCTATGTCTGGCCTTACCAGATGCACGGCTCCATCGGCCCGAGTTGCGCGGTCGCCGACTGTACCGGCGATGGCGTGCGGGTGTGGACCGGCTCGCAGAATCCGCACGCCCTGCGGCGCGATCTGGCGCAGCTTCTGGCCCTGCCGGAGCCTGCGATCGATGTCATCCGGCGCGAGGCCGCCGGCTGCTACGGCCGCAACTGCGCCGACGACGTCAGCGCCGACGCGGCTCTGTTGTCACGCGCGGTCGGCCGTCCGGTGCGGGTGCAGCTCACCCGCGAGCAGGAACATGCGTGGGAGCCGAAGGGCGCGGCGCAACTGATGGAGGTCAAGGGCGGGCTGGATGCCGACGGCAACGCGGTCGGCTACGATTTCGCCACGCGCTATCCGTCGAACGCGGCACCGACGCTGGCGCTGCTGTTGACCGGCGCGGTGCCACCGCTGGCGGCGACCCTGCAGATGGGCGACCGCACCGCGATCCCGCCTTACGACTACGGCGCGATGCGCGTCGTGGTTCACGACATGCCGCCGATCGTGCGCGCGGCATGGCTGCGCGGCGTTTCGGCGATGCCGAACAGCTTCGCCCATGAATCCTATATCGACGAACTCGCCACCGAAGCGAAGGTCGACCCGGTCGAGTATCGCCTGCGCTATCTCAAGGACGAGCGCGCCGCCGACCTGGTCCGCTCGGTGGCCGCGCGCGCCAAGTGGACGCCGCGCCCGGAATGGCGCCCGCCACAGGCCGACGGCGATATCGTGCGCGGGCGCGGCTTCGCCTACGCGGTCTATGTGCATGGCACGTTTCCCGGCACGGCGGCGGCCGCCTCGGCATGGGTGGCGGATGTCGCGGTCAACAAGGCGACCGGCGACGTCGCGGTGACGCATGTGACGGTGGGACAGGA
>JAGRLZ010000101.1 GCA_020441545.1 Xanthobacteraceae bacterium
GGGCCGCTTGCGGGTGGTGCGCTGTTCGATGCGCTTCTTGTCGGTACCGACCTCGATGATCCGCTGCACATAGATGCCGGGCGTGTGGATGAGGTCGGGATCGATCTCGCCCGCCGGCACCAGGTGCTCGACCTCGGCCACCGTGATCTTCGCCGCCGTCGCCATCATCGGATTGAAGTTGCGCGCCGTCTTCCGGTAGACGAGATTGCCGGCGGTGTCGCCCTTCCAGGCATGGACGATGGCGAGGTCGCCGAACAGTCCGCGCTCCATCAGGTACTTCTCGCCGTCGAATTCACGCACTTCCTTGCCCTCGGCGATCAGGGTGCCGACGCCGGTCTTGGTGAAGAAGGCCGGGATGCCGGCGCCGCCAGCGCGGATGCGCTCGGCCAGCGTGCCCTGCGGACAGAACTCCAGTTCCAGCTCGCCGGCCAGGAACTGCTGCGCGAACAGCTTGTTCTCGCCGACATAGGACGAGATCATCTTCTTGATCTGACGCGTTTCCAGCAGCCGGCTGAGCCCGATGCCATCGACGCCCGCGTTGTTGGACACCACGGTCAGATCCTTGACGCCGGACTCGCGCAACGCATCCGACAGCGCCTCGGCGATGCCGCACAGGCCGAAACCTCCCGACATAACCATCATGCCGTCCTTGAGGATGCCATCGAATGCCGATTTGGCGTCGGGAAAAACCTTGTTCATGAGGATATGACCTGATCGAGGAAAGACGCTGAACGTCAGTTGCGCCGGATGGCGGCCGGTGTCACCGCGAGACGGGTGCCGAATTCGGGGAACACGACTATTAGGCGAATTCGTTGCAAGCCGTCAATCATTGGGCATTTGCTCCTAGCCGGCCCCGAATCCGCGGAAAGGGGCGCCATCATGCCGCGCCCTCGAGCGCGACGATGCGGCGAACCTCCGGATCGCCATACCGGCCTTGAAAGCGTCAAGAAAACCGATCAAGTTGGGCCCCGAATTGGTCGCGCGGCGAGCCCGCGCGGCGCATTTGTCGCCAACCGATCCGGATGCCCCGTTGACCTTCGCCCAAGGAATGAAACGCCTCGGGTTGCCGCTCGCGGCAATTCTTGGCGTGCTGATGGCCGCGCTTGCGGGCCTGTCCTTGCTGCTCGATCGCAATGCGCTGCGCGAGGCGGTGGAGAACCAGATCCGCGCCGTCACCGGCCTCGACCTCGTGGTCAATGGCGCGATCGACATCGTGGTCTTTCCGCAGAGCCATGTCACCTTCCACAATGTCGGTTTGAAGGGCGCCGCCGCCATCGATCCGGCGCTGTCGGTCGATGTGCTGACCGCCAACCTGCGGCTGCTGCCGCTTCTGATGCGGCGTTTCCAGATCGCCGATCTCGAAATGCTGCGGCCGCGGATCCGCGTGGTGCGGGAGGCGGACGGGCGCAGCAACTGGACACCCTTCATCGAGACGCTGACCCGCACCGTGAAACCCGGTGCGTCCAACGTGCTGTCGTTCTCCGAGATCCGCATCCAGGACGGCGTGCTGGTCTATCGTGACCGGGCCAAGGACCAGTTCGAAACCGTCGAGGACATCGACCTGTCGCTGGCCTGGCCGTCGATCTCCAGGTCCTTTGCCGCCACCGGCCAGTTCGACTGGCGCGGACAGCGGGTCGACGGCAGCATCAGCGTCGCCGATTTTCTCGCCTCGCTGTCCGGCGAACGCAGCGGCCTCAAGGTCCGCATAGCCGCGCCCTCCCTGAAGCTGGCCTTCGACGGCGCGGTCGCCAACCGCACCAGCCTGATGATGGAAGGCACCCTCACCGCCGACACCAGTTCGCTGCGCGGCGCGTTGCGCTGGTTCGGGCAGGATCCGCCCGGCGGCGGCTTCGGCCGTTTCGCGCTGAAGGCGCGCGCCAACCTGGTCGGCCCCTCGGTCGCGCTCACCAACGTCAATGTCGAACTCGACGACAACATCGCCGAGGGCGTCATGACCTACAGCAACAACGGCCGCCAGACGCTGCAGGCGACGCTCGCCGCCGGCGCCATCGACCTGACGCCCTACATCAGCACGTTCCGCCTGCTGGCCAGCGGCGCGCGCGACTGGAACCGGCAGCTGTTCGATCTCAGCGCGCTGTCCGGCACCGACCTCGACATGCGGCTGTCGGCGGCCAAGGTGACGGTCGGCTCGTCGAAATTCGGACGCACGGCGCTTGGCGCCAACCTGCGCGGCGGCACGCTGGCGCTGAGCATCGGCGAGGCGCAGATGTTCGAAGGCATCGCCAAGGGTTCGCTCAGCATCGCCCACGCCAGCAACGGCGCCGAGGTCAAGGCCCAGTTCCAGTTCACCGACGTCGACCTGCAGACCTGCGCCAGCGAACTGTTCGGAATCCACAAGCTCTCGGGCCGCGGCACGCTCAACATGGCGCTGGCCGCCTCCGGCGCCAGCCCGTTCGGCCTCGCCCAGTCGCTGGACGGCACCATGACCGTGACCGGGCACGACGGCGCCATCAACGGCTTCAACGTCGAACAGTTGCTCAAGCGGCTGGAGCGCCGGCCACTGTCCGGCGGCGGCCATTTCCGCAGCGGCCGCACCCCGTTCGACACGCTCAAGGTGTCGATCCGTTTCAGCAACGGCACCGCGACCGCGGAGAACGTGCAGATCGACGGTCCGCGCACCCGCCTGGCGCTGAACGGCACGGCCTCGGTGCCGCTCCGCGAATATGACCTCAAGGGCGTCGCCAGCCTGGTCTCCGCCCCCGGCAGCGAGCCGGCTTTCGAACTGCCGTTCGTCGTGCAGGGACCATGGGACGACCCGCTGATCTTTCCCGATCCGGTCAGCCTGATCCGCCGCTCGCCGGCCTCGGCGCCGCTTCTGGAGGCGGTGAAGGATCGTTCGACCCGCGAGGCGGTCCGCTCGGTGCTGGAACGGCTGACCGGCCAGAAGCTCAAGCCGGCGGCGACGGTGCAGCCGGACGGCGCGGCGCCGAAAGCGAACTGAAAACCTTTTCCCGGAAGCCGCGACGGGCTGCCGCCTCACATTGGCGCGGCGTTGCCGCCGCGGCCGCTCGACAGCTTCGAGGCCATCGACGCCGCGACGATCAGGATCGCGATCGACCCGACGATCAGCGAGCAGATCGCGTTGATCTCGGGCTTCACGCCGAGCCGCACCTCGGAATAGATGCGGATCGGCAGCGTGGTCGCCCCCGGACCCGTCGTGAAGCTCGCGATCACCAGATCATCCAGCGACAGCGTGAACGCCAGCATCCAGCCGGCGGCGATCGCCGGTGCGATCAGCGGCAGCGTCACCGACAGGAAGGCGCGCAGCGGATCGCAGCCGAGATCCATCGCCGCCTCCTCGAGGCCGCGGTCGAGCGCGCCGAGCCGCGACTGCACGATCACCGTGACGAAGCACATCGTCAGCGTGGTGTGCGCCACCGTCACGGTCCAGAACCCGCGCTCGGCGCCGAGCGCCACGAACAGCAGCAGCAGCGACAGCCCGGTGATGACTTCCGGCATCACCAGCGGGGCATAGAGCATGCCGGAGAACAGCGTGCGGCCGCGGAAGCCTTCGCCGCGGGTCAATGCCACGGCGGCGAGCGTGCCGAGCACCGTCGCCAGCGTCGCCGACACCGCCGCGACCCGCAGGCTCATGAAGGTGGCGTTCAGCATCGCCCGGTCGTTGAAGAATTCGACGTACCAGCGCAGCGACCAGCCGCCCCACACCGTCACCAGTTGCGAGGCGTTGAACGAATAGATCACCAGGATGACGATCGGCAGGTACAGGAACGCCAGCCCCAGCGCCAGCGCGGCGATGTTGAAGCGCGAGACGCGCGCGAGCGGAGCCGCCGTCATGACCGCCTCATCTGCCGGCGCTGGAAGCGGTCGTAGACCAGAAGCGGCAGCAGCAGGATCGCCAGCAGCAGCACCGCGGTGGCGGACGCCACCGGCCAGTCGCGGTTGGTGAAGAATTCCAGCCACAGCGCCTGCCCGACCATCATCGAATCCGATCCGGCGAGCAGGTCCGGAATCACGAATTCGCCGACGATGGGGATGAAGCACAGCAGCACGCCGGCGCCGATGCCGGGCAGCGACAGCGGCACGGTAACCAGCCAGAAGGCTTGCCGCGGCGAGCTGCCGAGATCGCCGGCCGCCTCCAGCAGCGCCGGATCGAGGCGGGCCAGCGTCGCATAGAGCGGCAGGATCATGAACGGCAGATAGGAATAGACCAGCCCGAGATACATCGCGCGGTCGGTGGCCAGCCACACCACCGGCGCGGACACGACGTGCAGCGCCAGCAGAATCTTGTTGAGCAGGCCGTCGTGCTGAAGGATGTTGATCCAGGCATAGACGCGGATCAGGAACGAGGTCCAGAACGGCACGATCACCAGCGTCATCGCCACCGGCTGCCAGCGCCGCGGCAGCCGCGCCATCGCATAGGCGACCGGATAGCCGATCAGGAGCAGCAGGGCCGTGGCGGTGGCGGCCACCGTCAGGCTGCGCAGGCCGGCGAGGAGATAGAGATCGTCGGATGCCAGCAGCCTGAAATTGTCCAGCGACAAGGCGCCGAACGCCGCGACCAGGCCCCGCCAGCCGTCGGCCAGCATGACGACCGGCATGTAGGGCGGCTGCGCGATGGCGGCCTGCGACAGGCTGATCTTCACCACGAAGGCGAACGGCACCAGGAAGAACAGCGCCATCCACACGTAAGGCGCGATGGCGGCGAGCCGGGCCGGCCGGGTGAAGATGCGGCGCGCGCTCATCTCACCGCTCCAGCACGACACAATCGTCGGCGGAGAACCACGCCGCGATGCGCTGGCCGACCGGGAAGGCATCGGCGTCGAGGCGCGCGGTATTGGCCACCGAGGCGCGCAGCGTGGCGGCGTCGCCATCAAGCGCGACGGTGTAGAGCGACGCGCCGCCGAGATAGCCGATGTCGCGCACCACGCCCTCGAGCCGGTTGATGCTGGCGTCGGCGACATCGGCCACCGGCGGGCGGCGCGACAGCCGCACCTTCTCCGGGCGGATGGCGACCGAGACCGCCTCGACGCCGGCCGGATCGCGCGGCGGCGTCGCGTTCAGGAGGCCGACGCCGGGCACCGCGACCGCGAAACGCCCGCCGTCGCGACGCGCGACCTTGCCGTCGAACATGTTGACGTCGCCGACGAAGCCGGCGATCCAGCGCGACACCGGCTCCTCATAGAGGTGACGGGGCGTCGCCACCTGCTCGAGCCGCCCCGCATTCATCACGCCGATGCGGTCGGCCATCGTCATCGCCTCGTCCTGATCGTGCGTCACCACGACGAAGGTGAGGCCGAGCCGGCGCTGCAGGTCGAGCAGCTCGCGCTGCGTGCTTTCGCGCAGTTTCCTGTCGAGCGCGCCCAGGGGCTCGTCGAGCAGCAGTACGCGCGGCCGCCGCGCCAGCGCGCGCGCCAGCGCTACACGCTGACGCTGCCCGCCGGACAACTGGTCGGGCTTGCGCGTCTCGAGTCCTTCGAGCCGCACCAGCGCCACCATCTCCGCCACGCGCTGGCCGATCTCCCGGCGCGGCATCCCGGCCCGCTTCAGGCCGAAGGCGATGTTGCCGGCGACGCTGAGATGCGGAAACAGCGCGTAGCTCTGGAACATCATGTTGACCGGCCGCTGATGCGGCAGCATCGGCGCGATATCGACGCCATCGAGCAGGATGCGCCCGGCATCCGGGGCTTCGAATCCGGCCAGCATCCGCAGCAGCGTGGTCTTGCCGCAACCGCTCGGCCCCAGCAGCGCGAAGAATTCGCCGGCCTTGATGTCGAGCGACAGCCCGTCCACCGCCGCGACATTGCCGAACCGCTTCACCACCTGCTCGATCCGCAGCAACGGCCCGCCGTGACTGACGGCCTCCACCGCCGGTGTAGGAATTGCGTCCGCCATGATCCCCGATTTGGCCCCCGCCGATACGTCCCCCGCGCCGCGCCACGATAGCCGCCCGTCGCATGAAAGGCGAATGGCCGCCGGGGAAACCCGGACGGCGGAGCTTCGGCTTGCCGATTGGGACGCCATGCCTCGTGCGCGCCGCGTTCCGCAACGGCCTCAGCAGGCCCGGCGCACCCGTGCATCGGTTGCGGCCTCGGGCAGGCCGACCGCGGCCGCATAGCGCCAGATCGGCGCCGGCTTGCCGATCAGATAGCCCTGCACCACGTCGCAACGCTCGTCGGTCAGGAACCGCAGTTGCACCTCGGTCTCGACGCCCTCGGCCACCAGCGTCATGCCCAGGCCGTGGCCCAGCTTGATGACGGCACGGACGATCGCCTCGGACTGGGAACTGTGGCCGATATTGGCGACGAAGGCGCGATCGATCTTGATCTTGTCGAACGGAAATTCCTGCAAATAGGTCAGCGACGAATATCCGCTGCCGAAATCGTCCATCGAAATCCCGACGCCGAGCGCCTTCAGCCGGCGCAGCAGGGCCAGCCCGCGCTCGAAGTCCTCGATCAGCACGCCCTCGGTGATTTCGAGTTCGAGCCGGCTCGGCTGCAGGCCCGTCTCCAGCAGAATCGAATGCAGCAGGCTGACCACGTCGCCGTGCATGAACTGGGCCGGCGAGAGGTTGACGGCGACCTGCAACGGATTGGGCCACGACGCCGCCTCGCGGCACGCCTCGCGCAAGATCCATTCCCCCATCTCGACGATCAGGCCGCTCTCCTCCGCCATCGGGATGAACTCGCCGGGAGGAACGAATCCCCGTGTCGGATGCACCCACCGCGCCAGCGCCTCGAAGCCGATGGTCTTGCGGCCGCCTGCGGCATCGGCCCGCGCCAGCGGCTGGTAATGCAGCAACAATTCGCCATTGCGGATGGCGCCCGCCAGTTCCTGGTGCAGCATGCGCCGGTCGCGCATCTGGCGGTCCATCTCCGGCTCGAACAGGCTGATCGAGCCGCGCGAATGCGCCTTGGCCCGGAACAGCGCGGCTTCCGAATTCGCCAGCAGCGCCGCCGGATCACGGCCGTCGCGCGGATACAGCGCGACGCCGACCGTCAGTCCGCTGCGGACCGATTTGCCGTCGATCATGAATTCATCCGTCAGCGTCCGCGCCAGGCTTTCAGCCAGCGCCATGCCCACGTCGGGCTGCGGCCCGTCGATCAACAGGCCGAACTCGTCGCCGCTGAGCCGCGCCACCACGCCGCCGGTCGCGACCGCCTCGATCCGCCGCGACACCTCGATCAGAAGCGTGTCGCCGACGGAATGGCCATAGACGTCGTTGACCTCCTTCAGCCCGTCGAGATCGACGCTGAGCACCGCGAACTGCTCGTCGGACCCGGCGCAGGCTTCGATCATCTGGGTCAGCGCCTGCAGGAACGCGGCGCGGTTCGGCAGGTCGGTCAGGCCGTCGTGATAGGCCATATGCGCCATGCGCGATTCGGTCTGCCGGCGGTCGGTGACATCCTCGTGCGTCTTGATGAGATATTGCGGCACACCGCTTTCGTCGCTCACCGTCACCCGCCGGGTCAGGAACAGCCGCAGGCCGTCCCTGGTGCTGATCGGGTGCTCCTCGGTGTGCATGCCGCCACTGCGAATTGCGGCATTGTCGCGGTTGACGATGAGGCTGGCCTCGCGCGGATTGAACAGGTCGGCCGATGTGAGTCCCGTCGCCTCCTCGCGGCTGCGGTTGAGGATGGCCTCCGCCTTCCGGTTCGCGAGCAGATAGCGGCGGTCGCGAACGCTTTCCACCGTGACCGAGATGGGAATGTTGTCGACCACCAGCTCGAGGAATTTCTTCGCGTTTGCCAGTTGCTCCGACAGCGACATGCGCTCGGTCGCATCCTCGAACAGTGCGATGATGAATTCCGGCTGCCCGCGATCGTTGCGTACCACCACCCGCGTGGTCGCCAGAATGCGTTGCGCGCCGTCGTTTTCCGACACCAGTTCGCTTGCGAACTGTCCGTCAGGCGAGTCGATGGCGGCACGGTCCGCCGCATCGATCGCGGCCGCGGTTCGCGCCGTGAACAATTCGTCCGCGCGCCGGCCGACCACCTCCGTGCGCGATCGCCCTGAGAATTTCTCGAACGCCCGGTTGGCGAAGATGTATCGACCGTCCTCGATGCATTTCGCGGCGATGCACACCGGAACATTGTCGATGACCAGTTCAAGGAAGTTCTTGGTCGATGCGAGTTGGCGCGCCAGGCGGCGCTCCTCGCTCACATCCTCATGGGAGGTCACGGCCGAACCGTTCGGCAGCCTGTGCCGCTTGATCCTGACCGCGCGATCCCCCGGAATCTCGAAGACATGCCCGCCGGGCTTGAGGGTCCACTCGTAGAACTGCTCCAGGGTGGCGTCCAGGACACTGCCCAGCTCGGCAAGCTGGACCCCCGTCAGTTTTTTGGGCAGATCGGCGCGCTTCAGGCCGTAGATTTCAAGATAGCGATCGTTGCAGAACACCACCTTGCCGGCGGCATCGACCATCACGATGCCCTGCCCAAGATTGTTCAGGGCGCTGCTGACCATGGCATTGCGGCGCGCCTCGGCACGCCTGATCCGGTACATCGCCGCCGTGCTCCACAGCGCGACGGCGGCAACAAAAGACAGCACGACGAGACTGCCGAGCAGGATATCGGATGACGTGCCGGCAGCGAACCCGCTCGGGACAAATCCGGCAAATACGGGATCGGGCGACATCGCCCATGCCGGACCGGACTGCAAAACGATCGCGAGAATCCAAACCGCTGCCGAGGCTGGCCTCGATCCATTGCAGCCGGCCTGCCAGTTATTGTCAGCCATTATTCACCTGCGGATACCGTGGCGACTGTCTGGTGGCGGAGGTTTGGAACAAGTAAACGGGCACGCGCGGAACCCGCGAATGTGACCAAAATATGGGCAAATGCTATCGTATGCTTAACCGGCGGCTAACGGGCGGCACCGTTTCATCGCCGGCATCGATCACGGGAGTCGGATCAGTCATGGACCACGTCGAATGCATCGTCGCCGGAGCCGGCGTCGTCGGGCTGGCGATCGCCCGCCGCCTCGCATGCGCGGGCCGCGAGGTGCTGGTGCTCGAGACCGCCGAAGGAATCGGCACCGTCACCTCCTCGCGCAACAGCGAAGTCATCCATGCCGGCATCTACTATCCCGCCGACAGCCTGATGGCGCGGATGTGCGTCGCCGGCAAGCAGACGCTCTACGCCTATTGCAGGGATCACGGCATTCCGCACAGCAATTGCGGCAAGCTGATCGTGGCCGCCTCCGAACAGGAGGCCGGCAAGCTGGCATCGATCAAGACCCATGCGGCGGCCAACGGCGTTGCCGACATGCGCGACCTGAGCGGGCGCGAGGCGCGTGAGCTGGAGCCCGCGCTGCGCTGCGAGGCGGCGCTGCTGTCGCCATCGACCGGCATCGTCGACAGCCATGCCTTGATGCTGGCGCTGCAAGGCGAGGCCGAGGCGGCCGGCGCCATGTTCGCCTTCCACGCGCCGCTGTTGGAGGGACGATCGCATAAGTCGGGCTATGAGATTTCGGCCGGCGGCGACGCGCCGCTGACGCTGCGCTGCGATCTGCTGGTCAACGCCGCGGGGCTTGGCGCGACGTCCGTCGCCCGCAGCATCGCCGGCGTGCCCCTGGAGCGGATTCCGCCGGCCTATCTCGCCAAGGGCAGCTATTTCAGTTGCAGCGTGCGCGCGCCGTTCTCGCGGCTGATCTATCCCGTCCCCGAACCTGGCGGGCTCGGCGTCCATCTTACGCTCGATCTTGCCGGCCAGGCACGATTCGGCCCCGATGTCGAATGGATCGATACGATCGATTACACTGTCGATCCGGCGCGCGCCGAGCGCTTCTATCCCGCGATCCGCCGCTACTGGCCGGAGCTGCCCGACGGCGCGCTGATGCCGAGCTATTCCGGCATCCGCCCCAAGATCGTGCCGCCGGCGATCGCGGTGCAGGACTTCAGCATCCAGGGCCCCCGCGACCACGGCCTCGCCGGACTGGTCAACCTGTTCGGAATCGAATCCCCGGGCCTGACTTCGTGCCTTGCGATCGCCGACCATGTCGCCGACCTGCTCGGCGTGGACGAGGCAAAGCCGGGATAAATTCGGATTGGCGGTTACGCGCGGGATCTTCGCCTGCCAAAGGCGTTCGCGGGCCCAGGAATATCCATCGGGAATATCCATCGGGCATATCCATCGGGCATATCCACCAGGAATATCCGTCAAGAAGACTTCAAAGCGAGATAGCGAAAGCCGGTCACACGCGGTGACCGCGATCGAGCAAATCCGCCTGGAGCCATTTCCACTCCGATCGAATCGGGGCGGGGCTCCATATCCTTGTTTCAACGCGTTTTCTTGACACGAACCGGACCCCGCTTCGCTCGAAAACGCTCTCAAAGGCGCGCGACCGAATAGCCCGTCCCGAGACAGCATGCGTCCTGAAACAGGAACGGCGCAGTCCGCTATGGACTGCGCCGATTCGAGACAAGAATTTTCGAGGCATGAATTGTCGAGACATGAATTGTCGAGACAAGAATCCGAAACAAGGGCTTGGTCGCGCGCAACTGCACGTCGCAATACGCGCTAACGATCCGTTGACCTAAAACGAAGGTCGCCAACGGCTGTCGTCCCGCCTCGGCTTGTTGCCTCGGTGAAGCGCTTCGCTAGTGCAGCGTCTCGCCGACGCTTTGCCGCAATTTCTCGATTTCGTCCTTCAACAGCAATTTTCGGCGCTTGAGTTCGACGATCTGAAGGTCGTCGGTGGACAGGTGCATAAGGGCTTCGTGCAATTCGTCTTCCAGAACGCGATGCTTCCGTTCCAGTTCAACAAGATGCGCCTGAATTGCCATGCATAACCTCCTCGGTTGGATTGAAACCTCGAACGCGATTTGGATGATGAAGTTTACATGACATTCGAAAACTGTCGATGGATATAAGGTCGCGTTTCCTCATTTTAGCGTGTGCGGCAAAAACAGGTGAAGCCGCGGCACCCGCCGCTTGCGCGGCACAGCCGCCGGCGCGATAATCACCGCGGAACAGGCGAGCGGCGGTTCACTGCAACCTCTCCGCGCTTCAAGACGAACCGGATGATGGCCACCGAAGACGAGCGCGAATTCGCCGCCGAGCTTGCAAGACTCCAGCAGGAGCATCGCGATCTCGATGTCGCGATCGACGCATTGCAGCAATCGCCCGCGCCGGACCTGCTGCAACTCCAGCGCCTGAAGAAGCGCAAGCTGATGCTGCGCGACCGCATCGCCTTCATCGAGGACCAGATCACGCCGGACATCATCGCCTGAGCCGTGATCGCCTGAGCCGTTATCATCTGTGCTGTTCCGAGGCCGACGGAAGCGGCAGCGCGGCGCAACAAGTCCCGAAGCGAACGGGAAACGCACAAGCGCGATTTCTTTTACCGAAACCGCGTCAACCGCTTGCCGCCGTTCACCAAGACGGGATAGTGCATGGCGAACGCTCGGCGTCCTTGCCCGGTCTCCCTGCTTGTCTCCCCGCTTGCCTCGCACTTGCCTCACTGCTTGCCTCTCTGCTTGCCTCACTGCTTGCCTCTCTTGGGGCCGAACCTATAATTCGGCCTATGTTTCTGGATTCTCGAGAAGATTCAAAGATATGACCGCGCCCGTCGCCATCATCATGGGCAGCCAGTCCGACTGGGAAACCATGCGCCATGCCGCCGAAACGCTGGCGGCGCTTGAGGTTGCGCACGACAAGCGCATCGTTTCGGCCCACCGGACCCCCGACCGCCTCTATGCCTTCGCCAAAGGCGCGAAAGCGGCCGGCTGCCGGGTCATCATCGCCGGCGCCGGCGGCGCCGCGCACCTGCCGGGCATGGCCGCGGCCCTGACCGAGCTGCCCGTCTTCGGGGTGCCGGTGGAATCCAGGGCGCTGTCCGGCGTGGACTCGCTTTATTCCATCGTCCAGATGCCGGCGGGCATCCCGGTGGGAACCCTGGCGATCGGCAAGGCCGGCGCCGTCAACGCCGCACTGCTGGCCGCCAGCGTGCTGGCGTTGAATGACGACGCGCTGGCCGGCCGGCTGGCGGCATGGCGCGCGCGCCAGACCGCGGCGGTCGCCGAACGTCCGGAGGAATCCGCGTGACGGCTTCGAATCCGGTGAAGCTCAAGCCCGGCGACACCATCGGAATTCTCGGCGGCGGACAACTCGGACGGATGCTGGCGATGGCGGCGGGCCGCCTCGGGCTGCGCTGCCAGGTGTTCTCGCCGGACCCGGACTCACCGGCCTTCGACGTGGTGCAGAACGCCACCTGCGCCGAATATGCCGATGTCGAGGCGCTCGAACTGTTCGCGGGCGATGTCGATGTCGTCACCTACGAATTCGAAAACGTTCCGGCGGCGACCGCCATGACGCTCGCCGCGCGCCGCCCGGTGCTGCCGAACCACAAGATCCTCGAAACCACCCAGGATCGCCTCGCGGAAAAGGATTTCGTCACCGGACTCGGCATCGCCACCGCGCGCTATGCCGACGTCTCGTCGGTCGCAAGCCTGCGCGCCGGCGCCGCGGCCATCGGCCTGCCGGCGGTCCTCAAGACGCGCCGCTTCGGCTACGACGGCAAGGGGCAGGCGATCATCCGCGAGGGCGACGACCCTGCGGCGGTGTGGGCCGATCTCGAAACCCGGTCGGCGATCCTGGAAGGCTTCGTGCCGTTCGAGCGCGAGATTTCGGTCATCGCCGCACGCGGCGCCGACGGCACGGTCGAATGCTTCGACGTGACCGAGAACAAGCACGGCGATCACATCCTGCGCGTGTCCCATGCGCCGGCCGCGATTCCCGAATCGCTCGCGGCGCAGGCACGCGACATCGCCACCCGGATCGCCACCGCGCTGAACTATATCGGGGTGCTGGCGGTCGAGATGTTCGTGGTGCCCGGCCGGGACGGCCCCACCCTGATGGTCAACGAGATCGCTCCCAGGGTCCATAATTCCGGCCACTGGACGCTCGACGGCGCCTCGGTCTCGCAGTTCGAGCAGCACATCCGCGCCATCGCCGGCTGGCCGCTGGCGAAAGCGATCCGGCACGGCCAGGTGACCATGACCAACCTGATCGGCGACGACGTCCTCGGCTACGAGACGTGGCTGACCGTACCCGGCGCCACGGTGCATCTCTACGGCAAGGCCGTCGCGCGGCCGGGACGCAAGATGGGCCACGTCACCGAGGTCAAGCCGGACTAGCGTTTTCGAGCGAAGCGGGGGCCGGTTCGCGTCAAGAAAACGCGTTCAAACAAGGATATGGAGCCCCGTTCCGATTTGATCGGAACGGAAATGGCTCCAAAATTCCAGGCCGGGCCGAGGAGTCCCGGCCGGGCTGAAAACGCAAAAGGGCTGCCGCGATCGCGCGACAGCCCTTGCGGGACGATTGATCGGGCGGCGGCCTACCTGCTGCCTTCCACGATGCCTTCGGGCTCGTCGCTCAGCCAGCGATAGACGACACCGCCGATGACGCCGCCGACGATCGGCGCGATCCAGAACATCCACAACTGCTGCAACGCCCAACCGCCTACGAACAGCGCCGGTCCGGTGCTGCGCGCCGGGTTCACCGAGGTGTTCGTGACCGGGATGCTGACAAGGTGGATCATCACCAGCGCAAGGCCGATGGCGAGCGGCGCGAAGCCGGCCGGCGCGCGGCCATGGGTGGAGCCCATGATGATGAAGAGGAAGAACGCCGTCATCACCACTTCGGAGACGAGGCAGGCCACGATGCCGTACTTGCCCGGCGAGTGCGCGCCATAGCCATTGGAGGCGAAGCCGCCGGCCAGGTCGAACCCGGCATGTCCGCTGGCGATCACATAAAGAACGCCCGCGGCGGCAACCGCGCCGATCACCTGCGCGATGATGTAGGGCACGATCTGGCCGGCGGGGAATCGTCCTCCGGCCGCCAGCCCGACCGTCACCGCCGGGTTGAGATGGCAGCCGGAGATATGGCCGATGGCATAGGCCATCGTCACCACGCTGAGGCCGAAGGTAAAGGCAACGCCGAGAAGGCCGATGCCGACCTGCGGGAACGCGGCGGCGAGCACCGCGCTCCCGCAGCCGGCAAATGTCAGCCAGAACGTCCCGATCGCCTCGGCGACGTATTTCTTCGTGTTCATTGTCAGTCTCCCCCTTTTCGGGTCTGGATTGCGGGGCCCGCCAAGGGAGCGGTAAGGAAGCCGCAAGGGAGCGGCAATGGTTCCACCCCGAAGCAGGCCCGGAATCGCAGAATTAGCCTGTCTTTCCGGGTTTCCTATTCGGGAAATCAGCTATCCACAGGTGGACATTCCCGGTTTGATCTGTTAAATCCGCCCCCCTGATGGGAAGGGTGCCGCTTTTCGCCGCCCCTCGACGTCTCCCGAATTTCATGCTGAACCACTTGAAGAGGATGCCGCGTGCAGGTTCTCGTTCGCGATAACAATGTCGACCAAGCCCTGAAGGCGCTGAAGAAGAAGATGCAGCGCGAGGGCATTTTCCGCGAGATGAAGCTCCGCGGCCATTACGAAAAGCCCTCCGAGAAGAAGGCCCGCGAGAAGGCGGAGGCGGTGCGCCGCGCCCGCAAGCTGGCGCGCAAGAAGCTGCAGCGCGAGGGCCTGCTGCCGATGAAGCCGAAGCCGGCTTTCGGTGCCGGCAATCGCGGCGCGGGTGCCAGCGCCGGCCCGCGGGCGCCGCGCTGACCGATTCTGCGATCCGACGCATGCAACGAAGCGGGCCGTTTGGTCCGCTTTTTTGTTGTGTCTCCTTTTTTGCCGTTTGTTGCGTCTCGTTGCGCCGGGGGAATCCGGCGCCCTCCCCTGACGCCGCCTTCCGCCGGCCTCGCGCGCCGATGATATGTCGCGCAGATCATATTCCTTCCGACCGGGACTTCATATTGACTGCCTGATGCGGCCCCTTCCGGGGCCGGCTGGCGCGCGGCATATATGAAATCTGCCTCATAAGAAGGAACGGCGATGCTCTCCATCGAGATCGAGCCGGTCTGGCGTTTCCAGATCAAGGGCAAGCCGCAGACCGCGGTCGTCATGCTCGGCGTGCTCAACGAGATCCGCAAGACCGGCAAGCTGACCAATGCCGCCGACCATGCCGGGCTGTCCTACCGGCACGTCTGGAACCTGATCGAGCAATGGTCCGCCTTCTTCGGCGTGCCGCTGGTGGAAACCCATCGCGGCAAGGGCACCACGCTGACGGCCTTCGGCGAGAAGCTGGTATGGGCCGGCCAGCGGTTGCAGGCCCGCCTGGGGCCGCAACTGGAAAATCTCGCCCAGGAACTCGCCACCGAGATCAAGCCGTTCCTGCGCCACGGCGCCAACGTGATCCGCGTCCACGCCAGCCATGGCTTCGCGGTGCCCAGGCTGCGCGAACTGCTCGACCGCACGCCGGGCATCGGCATCGACCTGCGCTATGTCAGCAACCAGAATTCGCTGGTGTCGCTGGCCCAGGACGCCTGCGACCTCTCGGGCGTACACCTGCCCCGCGGCGCGTTGCGCCCGCAGAGTGTCGCCGCCTGCCGGGAACTGCTCGATCCGCGCGAATACCGGGTCATCAGCTTCGTCACCCGCGAACTCGGCCTGATGGTGAAGCCGGGCAATCCGCTCCGCATCACCTCGCTGCGGGACATCGCCGACAGCGGGGCCCGTTTCGTCAACCGCGACCCCGACTCCGGCACGCGGCTGTTGTTCAACCAGCTTCTGACGCAGCAGGGCATCGACGAGACATCGATTCACGGCGCGCGGCAGATCGAATTCACCCATGCGGCCGTCGCCGCCTATGTCGCCAGCGGCATGGCCGATGTCAGCTTCGGCGTCGAGGCCGCCGCCCGCCAGTTCGGACTCGATTTCATCCGCCTGCTGACCGAGGATTATTTCTTCATCTGCCGGCGCACGTTCCTTGAAACCGAGGCGATGCAGCGGGTGATCGGCATCATGAAGGGCCGGGAATTCCACGAGGCCGTTTCCAGCCTGCCGGGCTATGCCGCGACCGAAACAGGCGCGGTGAAAACGGTGCGCGAATTCCTCGACAGCGTCGCGCTCGGCTGAACGCGGGCCGCCAGGCCCGCGCGCAATCGCAGCTCGCCGGCGCGCATCACGCCTGCGGCTTCAACTCGACTTCCAGAAAGACGATTTCAGCCGCGGTCTCATTGAGCACGTCGTGCTCGACGCCCGCTTTCCGGAAATACGACTTGCCGACCTGCAACTTGGCGGTCGAGCGGCTGCCATCGGGCGCGACGATGGTCATGTCGCTGTCGGTGACCGGCACGATCACGTAGTCCATCCCGTGGCGGTGATGGCCGGTGGCGCTGCCCGGCGCGAGGCGCCATTCGGTGACGCGCACCTCGTCGTTGTCGATCTGAACGTCGGATGTCGCAGACGTGGCCATGGCAACTCCTCGCAAGCCTCAGGGAACGAACGCCGTAAACAGGAATACCGCAAACACCACGACATGGACCAGCCCGAACAGGATGTTGGTCCGGCCGGTTCCGAGCGTCATCATGCTGATGAGAATGGTCATGGTCAGCAGCACCATTTCGCGCGAACTGAGGCCGAGCACGAGCTGCTTGTCCAGCACGATGGCGGCAACCGACACCGCCGGGATGGTCAGGCCGATGGTGGCGAGCGACGACCCCAGCGCCAGGTTGATGCTGCGCTGGAGCTGGTCGCGCCGCGCCGCGCCGACCGCGGCGACGCTTTCCGGCAACAGGATCAGGAGCGCGACCACGATGCCGGCGAAGGCGGGCGGCGCGCCGATCTCGGCCGCCGCGGCATCGATCACGACGGAAAACTTCTTGGCCAGCAGCACCACTCCGACAAGCGCCAGCAGCAGCAGCGCGACGCTCGTCCACAGCATCCGGTCGGAGACCGAAGGCGCGTCCTCGTCGTCGTCCTCGTCGGTGAAATAGTCGCGGTGGCGGATCGTCTGCGTGTAGAGGAAGACGCCATACAGGATGATGGTGGCGAAGCCGACGAAGGCGAGTTGCGCGACCGAATAGAACGGTCCGGGGATGGTGAGCGTGTAGTTCGGCAGCACCAGCGTGATGGTGGCCAGCACGATCAGGACGCTGAGATAGACGCTGGCGCCGGTCGCCTGGATATCCTGCTCGCGATAACGGAAGCCGCCGCTCATGATGCAGATGCCGACCAGTCCATTGCAGACGATCATCACCACGGCGAACACGGTATCCCGCGCCAAGGTGGGGACTTCCTTCTCGCCGAGCATCAGCGTCGCGATCACCGCCACCTCGATGACGGTGACGGCCAGCGTCAGCACCAGCGTGCCGTAGGGCTCGCCGACCCGCACGGCGATGAGTTCGGCGTGGTGGACGGCGGCGAAAACGGTGCCGAACAGGATGACGAGAACGATCACCGCATAGGCCAGGCCCGCCATCGAACGGGAAAAGTCCCAACCGACCCCCGTGGCGACGAGGAAGAACACAACGGCCAGTGCCGGAAACAGCCAGGCCGATCGGGGCATTACGGTGTGAGCGCTCATGGATTCAACTTAAAGCATTTTCATCGAGGGGAAAGCGTCGCGCCGATCCCGGCAAAAACAAACGGCCGGAGCATGGGTCCGGCCGTTCGTGGTGTCCTTGAGCTTCGGCTTCCGCCGTCACATCGCCTTGACGATGTTCTCGGTCATTTTCTTGGCGTCGCCGAGCAGCATCATGGTGTTGTCGCGATAGAACAGCGGGTTGTCGATGCCGGCATAGCCCGACGCCAGCGAGCGCTTGATGAACATCACGGTGCCGGCCTTCCACACCTGGAGCACCGGCATGCCGTAGATCGGCGAGGTCTTGTCCTCTTCCGCCGCCGGGTTGGTGACGTCGTTGGCGCCGATGACGAAGGCGACGTCGGCCTGGGCGAACTCGGAATTGATGTCCTCGAGCTCGAACACCTCGTCATAGGGCACGTTGGCTTCCGCCAGCAGCACGTTCATGTGGCCCGGCATACGGCCGGCGACCGGATGAATGGCATATTTGACCTCGACGCCCTCGGCCTTGAGCGAGTCGGCCATCTCGCGCAGCGCGTGCTGGGCCTGCGCCACGGCCATGCCGTAGCCCGGCACGATGATGACCTTCTGCGCGTTCTTCATGATGAAGGCCGCGTCGTCGGCCGAGCCGAGCTTCACCGGCTTGACCTCGCCGCCGCCGCCGCCGGCCGCAGCGGTCTCGCCGCCGAAGCCGCCGAGGATCACCGAGAAGAACGAGCGGTTCATCGCGTGGCACATGATGTAGGACAGGATCGCGCCCGACGAGCCGACCAGCGCGCCGGTGATGATCAGCGCCGAGTTGCCCAGCGTGAAGCCGATGCCGGCGGCCGCCCACCCCGAATAGGAGTTCAGCATCGAGATCACCACCGGCATGTCGGCGCCGCCGATCGGGATGATCAGCAGCACGCCGATCACCAGCGCCAGGATGGTGATGAGCCAGAAGTCGAGCGCGCTGCCCGACATCACGAGGCCGACGATGAAGAAGATCAGCGCCAGGGCGAGCACGATATTGATGATGTGCCGCGCCGGCAGGATGATCGGCGCACCGCTCATCCGGCCCGACAGTTTCAGGAACGCGATCACCGAGCCGGTGAAGGTCAGCGCGCCGATGGCGACGCCGAGCGACATTTCAATCAGGCTCTGCCCATGGATATTGCCCGGCGTGCCGATGCCGAAGGCTTCCGGCGCATAGAATGCGCCCGCCGCCACCAGCACGGCCGCCATGCCGACCAGCGAGTGGAAGGCCGCGACCAGTTCCGGCATCGCCGTCATCGGCACCCGCCGCGCGATCATCGCGCCGATGCCGCCGCCGATCGCGATGCCGAGCACCACGAGAACCCAGGCGATGCCGTCAGCCGGCGGATGCGCGGCAAGCGTGGTCGCCACGGCGATCACCATGCCGATCATGCCGAACAGGTTGCCCTGGCGGCTCGACGCCGGGCTCGACAGGCCACGCAGCGACAGGATGAACAGCACCCCGGCGACGAGATACAGAAGTGCGGACAGATTGGCGTTCATGAAGGAGCCCCGATGTCTTGTCCCGGGTGCGGCGCAGCGCAAGGCGATGCGACGCAGAACCGGGACCGTCCCCGACTGTGCCGGCCGCGGATGGACTTCACGGCGCTAGGCGCCGCATCGCATCCGGGGGGCCGGCAATAACCCAGCATCAAAATTACTTCTGCTTCTTCTTGTACATCGCCAGCATGCGCTGGGTGACAAGGAAGCCGCCGAAGATGTTCACCGAGGCGAAGATCAGCGCCACGAAGCCGAAGCCGCGCGCCCACAGCGAACCGCCGTCGCCGAGCAGCTTGACGCCGACCGCGAGCAGCGCGCCGACCACGATCACCGACGAGATCGCATTGGTCACGCTCATCAGCGGCGTGTGCAGCGCCGGCGTCACCGACCAGACCACGAAGTAACCGACGAACACCGCCAGCACGAAGATCGACAGGCGGAACACGAACGGATCGACCATCTCAATGGCATGCATGGTTCAGCCCTCTCGATTTATGCTTGCTGGAAATTCGGATGGACGACGGCGCCATCCCTGGTCAGCGCGGTCGCCTTCACCAGTTCGTCGTCCCAGTTGACGGCGATCGCCTTGCTCTCCTTGTCGACCAGCGTCTCGACGAAGGCCAGCAGGTTCTTGGCATAGAGGCTGGACGCCGACGCCGCCACCCGCCCGGCGAGGTTCGGGATGCCGATGATCTTCACCCCGCCGACCTCGGCGGTCTGGCCGCTGACGACGCCCTCGACATTGCCGCCGCGCTCCACGGCGAGATCGACCAGCACCGAACCCGGCTTCATCGACTTCACCATGTCGAGGTTCACGAGCCGCGGCGCCGGACGGCCGGGGATCAGCGCCGTGGTGATGACGACGTCCTGCTTCTTGATGTGCTCGGCGGTCAACGCGGCCTGCTTGGCCTGATATTCCTTCGACATCTCCTTGGCGTAGCCGCCCGAGGTCTCCGCCTGCTTGAACTCCTCGTCCTCGACGGCGACGAACTTGGCGCCGAGCGATTCCACCTGCTCCTTCACCGCGGGCCGCACGTCGGTCGCCGTCACCACCGCGCCGAGGCGCTTGGCGGTCGCGATCGCCTGCAGGCCGGCAACGCCGACGCCCATCACGAACACCTTGGCGGCCGGGACGGTGCCCGCCGCCGTCATCATCATCGGGAAAGCCCGGCCGAAGGCTTCGGCCGACTCGATCACCGCGCGATAGCCGGCCAGGTTGGCCTGGCTCGACAGCACGTCCATCACCTGGGCGCGGGTGATGCGTGGCATCAATTCCATCGCGAAGGCCGACACGCCGGCCTGCGCGATCGCCTGAAGCGCGGCCGCGTTGCCGTAAGGATCCATGATGGCGATGACCAGCGCACCCTTTTTGTAGCGTGCAAGCTCGCTGGCCTCGGGCCGCTTGACCTTGAGGACGACGTCGGCATCCGCCACCGCATCCGCGCCGACCCTGGCGCCGACCGCCTCGTAGTCGGCATCCAGCAGCCCCGATTTCAGCCCGGCTCCGGGCTCGACCGCGACCTCGGCCCCCAGGGCCACGTACTTCTTCACCGTGTCGGGCGTCGCAGCAACGCGCGGCTCCGCCTCGTCGATTTCCCTCGCTACGGCAATCTTCATTGCGCCTCCGGCCCCGTCTCAGGCGACATTCACACGACTGATATTGGTGTTTATGTATTGGTATTCTTTTGCGATGAGTCTTACTATCTTTAGTAAGTTAGCATCATTGACAAGTCAAGCATCTCCGGTTGATTGCGCCGTTCGACGCGGCCGGAAACGCCATCAAAGCAGGAAGATCGCCATCAGGACGACGATCAGCACCACCGTGGTGGTGCCGTACTTTACCAGCTTGATGAAGCCTTCATAAGTGGCTTCGTGCGCGGCGTAATCGTTGCCGTCCGCCGTCGCATACACCACTTCCCCATGGTCAGCCATTAATCCCTCCAGACCGGATACATCCTTTGTCGGGGATTACCGCAATCCCATGACAAGGGCAACGGTGACCGTTCACATGGACCGGCATTGGTTACCATTGCCCGGCGATTTTGCCATGTTTGCGCGGGATTGCCGGATCGATGCCTTGCGATGAAGCGACGGCGGCGCCGGCAGACCGCGCCGCGATCCGTCCATCATCAGTCCATCGCGTCGAGTTCGTCGATCATGCCGGCGATCACCGACAACCCGCCATCCCAGAACCTCGGATCCCGGGCATCGAGGCCGAACGGCTTCAGCAACTCCGAATAGTGCCGGGTGCCGCCCGCCGACAGCATGTCGAGATAGCGCCCGGCGAAGCCGTCGGCGGCATTCTCGTAGACTGCATAGAGCGAGTTCACCAGGCAATCGCCGAACGCATAGGCATAGACGTAGAACGGCGAATGGATGAAGTGCGGGATGTACATCCAGAAATTCTCGTAGCCCGGCCTGATCTCGATCGCGGGGCCGAGGCTCTCGCCCTGCACGCCGAGCCAGAGCTGGCCGAGCCGTTCGGCGGTCAGTTCGCCGTTCCGGCGTTCGGTATGGACCGCGCGCTCGAAGGTATAGAACGCGACCTGGCGAACCACCGTGTTGATCATGTCCTCGACCTTGCCCGCCAGCAGGGCCTTGCGCTGCCTGGCGTCTCGGGTTTCGTTGAGGAGCCGCTTGAAGGTGAGCATCTCGCCGAACACGCTCGCGGTTTCCGCCAGCGTCAGCGGCGTCGGCGCCATCAGCGCGCCGTTCTTCGCCGCCAGCACCTGGTGCACGCCATGGCCAAGCTCGTGCGCCAGCGTCATCACGTCGCGCGGCCGGCCCTGATAGTTCATCAGCACGTAGGGATGCGCCGACGGCGTGGTCGGATGCGAGAACGCCCCCGGCGCCTTGCCCGGCCGCACCGGCGCATCGATCCAGCGGTCGTCGAAGAAGCGTCCGGCGATCCGCGCCATTTCAGGAGAGAAGGCGCCATAGGCGGTCAGCACCATGCGCCGCGCATCAGGCCAGGCGATGTTGCCGGTGGCCGCGAACGGCAACGGCGCGTTGCGGTCCCAGTAAGGCAGCCTCTTCTTTTTGAACCAGCGCGCCTTGAGCGCGTAGTAGCGATGCGACAGCCGCGGATAGGCGCCCCGCACCGCTTCCACCAGCGCATCGACCACCTCGCGCTCGACGCGATTGGCGAGATGGCGCGAGTCCGCGACATCCTGGAAGCCGCGCCAGCGGTCGGAAATCTCCTTGTCCTTGGCGAGCGTATTGGTGATGAGCGCGAAGGTGCGCTCATTGGCCTTGAAGGTTTTCGCCAGCGCCTGCGCCGCCGCCTTGCGCTTGTCCGGCGCGCGGTCCTGCAACAGGCTCAGCGTCGGCTCGATCGCCAGGTCTTTCGCGCCGACCTTGAAGCGCAATCCGGAGATGGTCTGGTCGAACAGCCTGTTCCACGCCGAATAGCCGCTCACCGACTTCTCGTGGAACAGCTGCTCGACACGGTCCTCGAGCTGATAGGGCTTGTCCTTGCGGCTGTCCTCGATCCACGGCCGGTAGTGGCCGAGTTCGGGCGCCGCCCGCATCGCGCGCTCGATGGCGTCGTCGTCGATCCGGTTCAGCTCGAGCGCAAAGAACAACAGGTGCAGCGACGCCGAGGTGAGCCGCTCGGACACGTCGCCGTAGAATTTCGAGATCGCCGGATCGACGCTGTCGCCGGCATGGACCAGCCCGGCATAGGAGCCGAGCCGGCCGGCCAGATCGTCGATCGCCTCATAGCGCCGCACCGCTTCGGCAAGCCACCTGCCGCCGTCCGGCCTGGCGGTCTCCTCGGCAAGCCTGCCCTTGTAGTCGGCTTCGAACGCGACGCAGTCGGCATCGAGCCGGTCGAGATCGCGCGCCACATCCGGCGCATCGATGCCGGAGTAGAGGTCGCCGAGATTCCACTCCGGCAGCTTGCCGAGCGGAGACGCGGACTTGCCGCCGGCGCCTGTCGCCGCCCGCACCGGCGTCTTCTTCCTGGAGGTCTTTGCCTTGGAGGTCTTTTTCTTGGAAGCCTTTGCCTTGGAGGTCTTTGCCGCGGCCGGCTTCGCCTTTGCCTTTCCGGTCTTGCGTCGGGTGTCCGGTTTGCGGAGCGGAGAAGCGGAGCGCGCAGCCATGATCGAAAACCTGCCTTTGTTCCTGTCGCGGGACACCATCGTGATGGACACCATCGCGGCGACGTCCCTTAAGAGCACGTTAACAGCCGTCGGCCAGAGTGCCCCGATTCGAGACAGATAATCGTACCGTGCGGGGAATGCCATGGCTGCCACGATTTTGATCGCAGACGACGATGCGGTCCAGCGCCGTCTGGTGGAGAACATGGTGCAGCGCTGCGGCTACGAGGTGGTGGTGGTGGACGGCGGCGACGCGGCGATGGCGCACCTGACCGCCGACGGCGCACCCCCGGTCGATGCCGTCATCCTCGACCTCGTGATGCCGGGGCTCGACGGCATGGGCGTGCTCGACAAGATCCGCGAGGCCGGCCTCGACCTGCCGGTGATCGTGCAGACCGCCCACGGCGGCATCGACAACGTGGTGTCGGCGATGCGCGCCGGCGCGCAGGACTTCATCGTCAAGCCGGTCGGCATCGAGCGGCTGCAGGTCAGCCTCCGCAACGCCCTGAACACCAGCGCGCTCAAGGGCGAGTTGCAACGCATCCGCCACAGCCGCGAGGGCCGGCTGACCTTCGCCGACATCATCACCCGCAGCGAGGCCATGGGGAACGTGCTGCGCACCGCCAGGAAAGCCGCCGGTGCCAGCATCCCGGTGCTGATCGAAGGCGAATCCGGCGTCGGCAAGGAACTTGTCGCCCGCGCCATCCACGGCTCGGGCGAGCGGCGCGCCAAGCCGTTCGTCGCCGTCAACTGCGGCGCCATTCCGGACAACCTCGTGGAATCGATCCTGTTCGGCCACGAGAAGGGCGCCTTCACCGGCGCCACCGAACGCCACACCGGCAAGTTCGTCGAGGCGTCGGGCGGCACCCTGTTCCTCGACGAGGTCAGCGAACTGCCGCTCGCCGCGCAGGTGAAGCTGTTGCGCGCATTGCAGGAAGGGACCGTGGAATCGGTCGGCGGCCGCAAGCCGGTGAAGGTCGACGTCCGCATCATCTCCGCGACCAACCGCAACCTGATCGAGCTGGTGAAGAACGGCCAGTTCCGCGAGGACCTGTTCTACCGCCTGCACGTGCTGCCGGTGACGATCCCGCCGCTGCGCGCGCGGCGCGAAGACATTCCCCACCTGGTGCGCCATTTCCTCGCCCGCTTCTGCGCCGAGGAGAAGCGGACGATCTCGGGGGTGACCGGCGAAGCCATGACACGGCTCGGACAGGACGACTGGCCCGGAAATATCCGGCAGCTCGAGAATACGGTCTATCGCGCCGTGGTGATGAGCGATGGCGACCAGCTCGGCATCGCCGATTTTCCGCAGCCGGGCGAGCCGTCGATCTCCGACGTCCCGATGCACGAAGCCCTGACGATCGCGCCATCCGCCCCGCCGCCTGAGCCGACGATGCAGGACAGGCCGCCGGCAACGCGGCCCGACAACGTGCTCGCCATGCTCGGCGCGGACGGCGAGATGCGCCCGCTGGAAGACCTGGAACGCGACATCATCCGCTTTGCGGTTTCATATTATCGCGGCCAGATGTCGGAAGTGGCGCGGCGGCTCAAGATCGGCCGCTCGACGCTTTACCGCAAGCTCGACGATGCCGCGGATGCGGCGCGTTGAAGCACTCCAACTGTGACAGCCGCGCGACAGTTCGAATCAAAAACGCGTCCGATCGGCCTTCGCGCCAGAAAACGCCGGCTTGAACCGTTGCGACGCGAACACAGACCCAGGCCAAAAGCGCGACAAATCGGCCCGGTCCATTGCACCCACCGGCATTTTGCGGTCAGTTTGTCGTGAAGCGTCCCTCCTCGCGCTGGCGATGGAGTCCAGGCGCATGTATCGTTTTGAATGTATCGTTTTGAACGTATCGTATTGCAAACATCGTTTTGCAAGGACCGCTCTGGATGAATCGTTGCGTTCAGGCGTGCCTGCGAACACCGCGCTTCGTTGCCGGGCCGACAAAGGTCGCGCGGCGGGAATTAAGTGAAACAGGACAAGCATCGGAATAGCAGGCATCAAAATAGCAGGCATCGGACAGGCATCGGAATAGAACGCCTTAGTTGATGGATCGAATCGACATCGGGCCATCGGACGACAAGGTCCCGGACGAGATCCTTATGCATGCGTATCCCGGGAGCAAAACACGGCGTCAGCCGTTGTCCCCAGCACTCGTTGTCCCCGGCACCCGTTGTCCGCGGTGGTGCGGACGCGGATGGCGCAGCGGTTCGGCTGCTGAAATCGACCGCCGCCGTGACGAATTGACCTTTTGGCAAAATCGTCATGGCAGGCTGAGCAAGAACGAAGACCAAAATGCTCCGGCGCGACAAATGCCAGTCGGAACAGATATTTGGGGGTAAGAGAATGCGGAACTATTCGACCGGCCGGACTGGTTTCGACCGCGTGCTGATGACCGTCGCGGCGACGTTCCTGACCGTTTCGTCCACCGCCGGGTTTGCCCAGACGGCGAACAGGAGCGCGGCCGAGATGGCAATCGAGTCCGCCGTTCCGGTTCCCGATACCTCCCTCGTCCCGCCGCCGACCGCGGCCGACATCAAGCCGGAGAGCACTGCCGACGCCGGCAAGCCGGCGGACACAGCCAAGGCGGCTGAATCCAAGGCAACTGAATCGACGACCGAATCGAAAGCCGCCGAATCCAAGCCCACTGAATCCAGACCCGCCGAAGCCGGCCCGGTGGAAACCAAGGCTGCCGAAAAGACAACTGCCGAAAAGCCCGCCGGCGACGAAAAGCCGGCTGGCACCGCCGAGACAACCGCCGGCAAGCCCGCCGAACCGGCCACGGAAACCACCGCCAGCACCCCGCCCGCCGCCGCGCCGGCGGCGACCGTGGCGGCTCCCGCCACCGCCGAGCCGGCCGGGGGCGAGAGCAAGCAGGCCGCCGAACCTGCAAAGGATGACGCGAAGCAGCCTGTCCAGGTCGCCAGCAAGGTGGCGCCGGCCGACCAGCCGGTCGCGGACAGGCTGAAGGATCTGCTCGCGACCAAGGCGCAGAGCTTCTTCGGCCGCAAGAACGAGCGCGCGGCGGTGGAGAAATTCTATGCCGAACGCGGCTATGCGCCGCTCTGGACCGAAGGCGGCAGCCAGAACGCGCGCGCCAGAAGCGTGATCGCGCGGCTCAAGGATGCCGAGGCCGACGGCCTCAATCCGGACGAATATCCGGTGCCGGATTTCGGCGCCGCGTCCGATCCGGACGCCCTGGCGGAAGTCGATCTCAAGCTGACCGGCAGCATGCTGGACTATGCGCGGCAGGCGCAGAGCGGCCAGATGCACTGGTCGCAGGTGAGCGGCGACATCCAGTATCCCGAGCACCCGGTCGATCCCGACAAGGTGCTGGCGAACGTCACCGGCGCCAGCGATCCTTCGGCCGCGCTCGAAGCCTATAACCCACCGCACAAGCTCTACAAGGAATTGAAGGCCAGGCTCGCCGAGCTTCGCGCCGATTCCGGCGGCCCGAAGGTGCGGATTCCGGAAGGCAAGACCCTTTCGCTCAACAAGCGGAATCCGATGGAGGATCCGCGGGTGCCTGCGCTCCGTGCCCGGCTCGGCGTCACCGAGAATCCGGACGATCCCCATTACGACGAAACCGTCGCCGCGGCCGTACGCGAATTTCAATCCGCGCATCATCTGAGGCCGGACGGCATCTTCGGCAACAACACGCTGGCGAGGCTCAACGGCCCCAGCACGGACCGGAAGATCGACACCATCATCGTCAACATGGAACGGTGGCGCTGGCTGCCGCGCCGGCTCGGCGCGGCGTCGCTCGGCAACGCCTATGCCATCCTCAACATTCCGGACTACACGCTGAAGGTGATGCAGCACGGCCAGGAAGTCTGGAAGACCCGGGTCGTGGTCGGCAAGCCGGGCAGGCACGCCACGCCGCTGCTGACCGAGACGATGAAATACATCACGGTCAATCCGACCTGGAACGTGCCGCCGTCGATCATCTACAACGAATATCTGCCGGCGCTGCAGCAGGATCCCACCGTACTCGACCGCATGGGCCTGCGGCTGCAACGCAGCCGCGACGGCAGCATCCACATCTCGCAGCCGCCGGGCGAGCGCAACGCGCTGGGCCGCCTGCGCTTCAATTTCCCGAACAAGTTCCTGGTCTACCAGCACGACACCCCGAACAAGAACCTGTTCTCGCGGGACGCACGGGCCTACAGCCACGGCTGCATGCGGGTGCAGAATCCGGACCAGTACGCCGCGACGCTGCTCAACATCGTCATGCCCAACGAGCACTACACGCCGGCCAGGATCCGCGCGATGTACGGCCGCACCGAACGGAACATCCAGTTCCCGACGCCGGTGCCGGTCAACATCACCTACCAGACGGCCTTCGTGGAGAACGGCAAGCTGCACTTCCGCAAGGACATCTATGGCCGCGATGCCAAGATGATCGCGCTGCTGCGCAATGCCAAGAACAAGAACCTCGAAGCGGTGATCGCCCATGCGCAGCCGAATTACTCGCGGCCGCGCGTCAACCTTCCGCAAGGGGTGGCCTATAACGACGACCGCAATTACGGCGGCGGATTCGGCAACCCGTTCAGCGGGCCCTCCTTCTTCGAGCGCCTGTTCGGCGGCCCGCCGGCGCCGCCACCGCCGGAATACGGACACCGCCGGAGAATTTATCGCTGACGCCCATGTCCGCTTTTTGAGCAGTATTTCCAAGCAAAATCAAAGGGCTTTGCCGCATCGGCAAGGCCCTTTCCGTTAACCATGGCCGCCCTTGCCTTAACCAATGGGCTATTTTTCGCCACACTCCCGAGGCTAGGTTCCTAACCGCAATCCAAAGTCCGGGGAAATCAGGGTCAATCAGGATAAATCTCGATTAACCCTCCTGCTTTAAGGCTTGTTATCCTCTTTCGCAGCAACGGGGTCGCGAGAGAGGTCTGCTATACGTCTTCTGGGTGGGCTCATTCGTGCTGCTTGGTCTTGCACGCCGTTTCAGATCGCTGAGGTTTCCGCATGTCGGCTGTCGGGCCGGCCTGGCGTTGCTGCTGGTGCTCGCCGGCGCGGGAACCGTCCAGGATGCGACCGCGCTGAACCAGACCCGCACGCTCTCGTTCCACCACGTCCATTCCGGCGAAGACCTGACCGTGACCTTCAAGCGCAACGGGCGCTATGACGAGGCGGCGCTCAAGCAGCTGAACCATTTCCTGCGCGACTGGCGGACCCAGGAAAAGACCACGATGGACCGCCACCTGTTCGACATCCTCTGGGAAGTCTATCGCGACGTCGACGCCTCCAGGCCGATCCAGATCATTTCCGCCTACCGCTCGCCCGCCACCAACGCCATGCTGCGCCGCCGCTCCGCCCATACCGGCGTGGCGCGCTTCAGCCAGCACATGCTCGGCCACGCCATGGATTTCTTCATCCCCGGCGTGGCGCTCGAGCAGATCCGCTTTGCCGGCCTGCGCCTGCAGCGCGGCGGCGTCGGCTTCTATCCGAGGTCCGGCTCGCCGTTCGTCCACCTCGACACCGGCCGCATCCGGCACTGGCCGCGGATGACCCATGACCAGCTCGTGCGCGTCTTCCCCAACGGCCGGACGGTTCACGTCCCCTCGGACGGCAAGCCGCTGCGCGGCTACCAGCTGGCGCTCGCCGACGTCGCCAAGCGCGGCAAGGGCGACGACGCCTTCACGTTCGAGAAGCCGAAGAGCCTGTTTGCTTCGCTGTTCAAGGGCCGGACGTCGTCCGACAACGAGGACGAAACGCCGGCGGCCAACAAGGCAACGGCCAGGACGCCGGCAACCGTGGTGGCGGCCGCGACCACCGAGCCGATGCCGATCCCCCGGGCCAGGCCCGCCGCGGCCGCGACCTATCAGATCGCCTCGGCGGATTCGGTGCCGGTCGTCGCGCCAAGGCCGCAACCCCGTCCCGCCGCCGCGCCCGACGCCCCTCAGACCCCCGCCGACATCATCAATGCGCGTGGCTTCTGGGATGACATCCCGGCGCAGGTCAAACAGACCACGCCGCGGCAGATCGCCATGATGAAGGCGCGGCGCGCCTTCGCCGCGGCCACCGCCAACGCTGCGGTCGCCGACCCGCCATCCACCGCCAGCATTTCACGGGAATTCGACGCCCGCGCCTTCAACGCCCTGGCCTATGCTCCGGTGGCCTCGCCGATGGATCGCGCCCATATCGTCGCCGCCAGCGCGCCGATTCCCCGCAGCGCCCGGCCGAGCGCGCGCGCGCGACATCCGATGGCGGTCGACGAGGTGACCACCGTGGTCGCCAAGGGTCATCAAGGCAGTCATCAGGGCGGCCGACAGGGCAGGCACGGCCGGGTCACGATGTCGACCCGTCTCGCCGCCAGCAGCAAGGATCACGATGTCTGGACCCGGGCGCTGATCCTGACGCCCAGCGCCAGCCGCACGATGTCGTCGTCGATCCTGGGCGAGCCCGACATGACCGCGATGGCCGTTCATTTCGTCAAGCCGCCGACCGCCGTGGCGATGACGTTCTCCAGCGATCCGCAGCCGGGCCTGATCTGCGACCGCTTCACCGGCCCGGCGATCTCGGCGGTTCCGGTGATGGCCTTCGCCTCGCTGCGCTGACGCCACGCGAGGCATTCGCTCCCCCTCAATCCAGGAAACGACGGCGGCGCAGCCAGCGCGCCGCCTGCCTTGCTCAGACGATCATGCCGAGCGCCTGCATATAGACCTCGAGGATGGTTTCCTGCTCGGCACGCTCGTTGGCGTCCTGCTTGCGCAGGCGGACGATGGTGCGCAGCGCCTTGACATCGAAGCCGTTGCCCTTGGCCTCGGCGTAGACGTCCCGGATATCGTCGCTGATCGCCTTCTTCTCCTCCTCGAGCCGCTCGATGCGCTCGATGATGGCCTTGAGCTGATCCTTGGCGAAACGGGTCGCGGGTTCGTCCGTGACGGCAGCGGCAGTGGCCATCGTGTGCTCCTGAATTGTCGTGATCGTGCGGAAACCGGCCGCGGCGGAACGCCTTTGGGGGGCCGGTCATGTCAGGGGGACAGTCCCGGGACAGGCGCCCCCCGTCAAGCGGGAGGTCCCTTCATCCACAGCGGTCCCACAGAAGAAAACAGGCGCGGCGCGCTCGGTGCCCGATCGGCCCGCCGCAACCGGCCTTGCGCTCAATGCCCGGCATTGGCCCTGGCCATGGCGGCGAGCTGCTCGGGCGTCGCCTCGGCCTGATATTTGGCCTTCCAGGTCTCGTAAGGCATGCCGTAGACGGCTTCGCGGCTGTCGTCCCTGCTCATCGCGATGCCTTTCGCATCGGCCGCCTCCTTCATCCAGTTCGAGAGGCAGTTGCGGCAGAACCCGGCCAGATTCATCAGGTCGATGTTCTGCACGTCGGTGCGCTGGCGCAGATGCGCCACGAGGCGGCGGAATACCGCGGCTTCCAGATCGGTTCTGGTCTTGTCGTCGAGGGTCATGGGGCACCTCTTGTCGATGCCGCGTCAGGTTAACTCAAAATGGGGGCTGTCACAGACTTTTCCACATCGGTATGGCACAACGACGCCACACGCCCGATCGCTCGAACCGTGACACGACGGCCGGTCCCCGGCCCAGGCCGACAATCGTCAACAATCGTTGACACCGCCGCGCGCTGACGCGAAATCTTGCCGGGATTGAGATAGTTTCCACGGATGACGAGCACCCCCGATTCTCCCTCCCGCAGCGGCGCGCGACGGCGCGGCAATGCCGCCCCCGCATGCGCGGCATTGCTGCTCGCGGTCGCCTGCGGCTGGGCGAGCCCGGCCGCGGCCGATTTCCGGCTCTGCAACAACACTCCGAGCCGCGTCGGCATCGCGCTGGGCTACAAGGATGCCGAGGGCTGGGTGACCGAAGGCTGGTGGAACATCGCGTCGCGGAGCTGCGAAACGCTGCTCAAGGGCACGCTGATCGCCCGCTATTATTACATCTATGCCCTGGACTATGATCGCGGCGGCGAGTGGTCCGGGCAGGCTTTCATGTGTACGCGCGACAAGGAATTCACCATTCGCGGCACCGAAAACTGCCTGGCGCGCGGCTTCGACCGCACGGGCTTTTTCGAAGTCGATACCGGCGAGCAACGTTCGTGGACCGTTCAACTGACAGAATCCAGCCAGCAGGCGCCCAAGGCACTTCCCGGACTGCCGGGCGGCAGCCTGCCGGGCCTGCCGAACGCACCGGGCGCGACGGGGCCGTCGCCCACCGCACCGTCCAGGACCAGGCCATGAGACGGCTGCGCCGCATCAAGATCCTGGCGACGCTCGGTCCGGCCTCGTCGGACAGCGCCACGATCCGCCGCCTGTTCGAGGCCGGCGCCGACCTGTTCCGCATCAATATGAGCCACACGCCGCACGACAAGCTGCGCGACCTGGTGAACACCATCCGCAATGTCGAGAGCAGCTATGGCCGGCCGATCGGAATCCTGGTCGACCTGCAAGGGCCCAAGCTGCGGCTCGGGTCGTTCGCCGATGGCGCGATCCAGCTTCACAACGGCGCGCGCTTCACGCTCGACTCGCGCGACGAGCCCGGGGACGCGACCCGCGTGCGCCTGCCGCATCCGGAAATCCTGGCCGCGCTGCGTCCGGGCCACGCCCTGCTGCTCGACGACGGCAAGGTGCGCCTGATCTGCGAGGAGACCTCGCCCGACCATGCCGTGACCCGGGTGGTGATCGGCGGCCGGATGTCCGACCGCAAGGGCGTGAGCCTGCCCGATACCGACCTGCCGATGTCGGCCATGACGGCCAAGGACCGCGCCGATCTCGACGCCGCGCTCGCCGCCGGCATCGACTGGGTGGCGCTGTCCTTCGTGCAGCGCGCCGAGGACGTGCTCGAGGCCAGGAAGATGATCCGGGGCCGCGCCTCGGTGATGGCGAAGATCGAGAAGCCGCAGGCGATCGACCGTCTCGCCGACATCCTGGACGCCTGCGACGCCCTGATGGTGGCGCGCGGCGATCTCGGCGTCGAACTGCCGGTCGAACGGGTGCCGAGCCTGCAGAAACAGATGACGCGCATGGCGCGCAAGGCGGGCAAGCCGGTGGTGATCGCCACCCAGATGCTGGAATCGATGATCCAGTCGCCGGTGCCGACGCGCGCCGAGGTCTCCGACGTCGCCACCGCGGTCTATGACGGCGCCGACGCCATCATGCTGTCCGCCGAATCGGCCGCCGGCAAGTTTCCCGCCGAGGCGGTGTCGACCATGAACCGGATCGGCGAGGAGGTCGAGCGCGATCCGACCTATCGCGGCGTGCTGACGGCGCAGCGGCCCGAGCCGGAAGCCACCGTCGGCGACGCCATCGCCGACGCCGCGCGGCAGATCGCGGAAACGCTCGATCTGTCGGCGATCATCTGCTGGACCAGTTCGGGATCGACCGCGCTGCGCATGGCGCGCGAGCGGCCCAAGCCGCCGGTGGTCGCGATCACGCCGAACCTCTCGACGGGCCGCAAGCTCTCGCTGGTGTGGGGCGTGCATTGCGTGGTGGCGGAAGACGCCCACGACCAGGACGACATGGTGGACCGCGCGGGCAGCATCGCGTTCCGCGACGGCTTCGCCAAGGCCGGCCAGCGCGTCATCATCGTTGCCGGCGTTCCGCTCGGAACACCGGGCGCCACCAACATGCTGCGGATCGCCTATGTCGGCCCCAGCGGCGACGCCGATATCTGATCGCGCCTGAATCCCGCCAGCGCCGCAAGCAACCGGCGCGCGATCAGATATCCCGGCCTTCGACCTTCTCGGTCAGGGTCTTCACCAATTCCGGAATCTTGTCGAGGTGCGGATTGATCGCCAGCGCCTTGCGGAAGGCATCCAGCGCCCGCCTGTCGTCGCCGAGATCGCGCATGATCATGCCCAGCCCCGCCAGCGCACCGAAGTGCCGCGGCTCGCGGGCCAGCACCTGCCGGATGTCCTGCAGGGCATGACCGTAATCGTCCTGCAGATAGTAGATCGTCGCGCGGCGATTCCAGCCCTCGATATAGTCCGGCCGCAGCGCGACCACCGCATCGAGCAGCTTCAGCGCCACATCCAGTTGCCTGGCCTCGAGGGCGACCTTCGCGCGCGTCATCAGCAGCGCCGCGGTATCGCTCGGCGTCGCCATCCACAACGCCCAGATGCGGGCTTCCACATGCTTGGCGCTGGCCTCGTCCGGCGCCGCCTTCAGCGCGCCGAACAGAAAGTCCAGGCCGCGGGTCCGGTCGGCGTGAACGTTGGGCAGCTTGGCCGGCGGCTCCGGCAGCCTGTCGGTCCCCTTGTCGAACGGCTTCGGCGCTGTCGGATTCTGCGCCTGCGCGTTCGCAGGCAGCAGCACAAGCGTCAAGGCCACGGCGGCGAGGCCGATGCCGGACCACACGCGGGATGCCATGATTCGCAGGCTCATTTCGTCAGCCTAATCCCGGCTTGTGACGCGGGAAAGGAGCTGTCGCGTCAAACCGGCGTGACAGAGCCCGCCGACGCGCGGGCCGCGCGCGCGGCACAAAAAAGCCGCCCTGCCTCGCGGCCGGCGGCTTCCCGAGGCCGATGGATGGCCTCGTGTCGTGCGGACAGAAGATCAGCCGAAAATCAGCCAACGATCCGTCTTGGCATCAGCCCTGGCGCGCCTTGAAGCGGCGCTGCACCTTGTTGATCACGTAGACACGGCCCTTGCGACGGACAAGGCGGTTGTTGCGGTTGCGGCTGAGCAGCGATTTCAACGAGTTACGGACTTTCATGACGCGATCCTGGATGTGCGAAAGGCCGTGTGCGACAGGCCGGACGTTGCAAACAAAAAAGAAGGTCCCGCCAACGGCCAAGCCGTGCGGGATGCGCGGTTTCTAGGCCAAGACGGGCGTGGATGTCAATCGGAACCGCTGGCCCGCCGGCCCAATTCCGCGGCCCGGCAACCTTCGTTGCCAAGAATAATTATATGATATAATCAATTTGCTCCGAAACACAACCTGACCAGATCATGCCCGGAAGGTCGCCATGCCGAATCTCGACGACGTCATCGCCATCGACATCCATACCCACGCGGAGGAACCCTGCGGCACCCACGGCGACGACGGCTATGACGATTTCCAGGCGGCGATGGCGGACTATTTCAAGTCGCCGAACAAGCATCCGCCGACCGTGCCGGAGACGGCGGCCTATTACCGCGCCAAGAACA
>JAGRLZ010000102.1 GCA_020441545.1 Xanthobacteraceae bacterium
ATGTGATCGCCGAGCACCTGACGCAGCGCCTCATGCAGCAGATGCGTGGCGGAGTGATTGGCGCGGATCGCGCCACGGCGGGCGTGATCGACTTCTAAGCGGATTGCATCACCTTTTTTTAAGCCAAAGTTCTTCATTTGAACATTATGAACGATGAGATCGCCCGCTTCCTTATGCGTCTTAAGGACAGTTCCAATTTCTTTGTTGTCAGACGCTCGAATAATCCGACCCTCATCGCTCACTTGCCCCCCGGACTCCGCATAAAATGGTGTCTGATTGACAATTAGCTCGCCTGCTTGGCCGGCAGGCAGTTCGTCATGCTCCGGGCCTCCGCGTACAATCGCCAAGACACTCGCTTCGCTTACCTCAGTTTCGTATCCGAGGAATTCGGTGGCACCGTACTTTTCGCGCAAAGGAAACCAATAGTCTGCGGTTTTCAGGTCGCCCGAGCCCGCCCATGACGCGCGCGCCTTGGCCTTCTGTCTTTCCATCGCGTCGGTGAAGGACGCAAGATCGACACCGATGCCGCGCGTGCGCAGCGCGTCCTGCGTCAGGTCGAGCGGGAAGCCATAGGTGTCGTAGAGCGTGAATGCGGTCTCGCCGTCGAACATGTCGCCCTTCTTCAGGCCGCCGCTCTTTTCGTCGAGGATCGCAAGGCCGCGCTCCAGCGTCTTGCGGAAGCGCGTTTCCTCGATCCGCAGCGTTTCCTCGATCAGCGATTCCGCGCGCACCAGTTCGGGATAGGCCTGTCCCATCTCGCGCACCAGCGCCCACACCAGCCGCCACATCAGCGGCTCCTTCGCGCCCAGCAACTGCGCGTGGCGCATCGCGCGGCGCATGATCCGGCGCAGCACGTAGCCGCGGCCCTCGTTCGACGGCAGCACCCCGTCGGCGATCAGGAACGACGAGGCGCGCAAATGGTCGGCGATCACGCGCAGCGATGCCTTGTGCGGGCCGTGCGGATCGGCGCCGGTCAATTCCGCGATGGCGCGGATCAGCGCGACGAACAGGTCGATGTCGTAATTGTCGTGCTTGCCCTGCAGAACGGCGGCGATGCGCTCCAGCCCCATGCCGGTATCGATCGAGGGGTGCGGCAGCGAATTGCGCGCACCACCCTCGAACTGTTCGAACTGCATGAAAACGAGATTCCAGATTTCGATGAAGCGGTCGCCGTCCTCGTCCGGCGAGCCGGGAGGGCCGCCGGGAATGTGGTCGCCGTGATCGTAGAAGATTTCCGAGCACGGACCGCACGGGCCGGTGTCGCCCATCTGCCAGAAGTTGTCCGAGCCCGCGATGCGGATGATGCGCGACTCCGGCAGGCCCGCGATCTTCTTCCAGAGATCGAACGCCTCGTCGTCGTCGATATAGACGGTGGCCATCAGCCGGTCCTTCGGCAGGCCGTATTCCTTCGTGATGAGATTCCACGCCAGTTCGATCGCGTGCTCCTTGAAGTAGTCGCCGAACGAGAAGTTGCCGAGCATCTCGAAGAAGGTGTGGTGGCGCGCGGTATAGCCGACATTGTCGAGATCGTTGTGCTTGCCGCCGGCGCGGACGCATTTCTGCGAGGTGGTGGCGCGCTGGTAGGGCCGCTTCTCGACGCCGGTGAAGACGTTCTTGAACTGCACCATGCCCGCATTGGTGAACATCAGCGTCGGATCGTTGCGCGGCACCAGCGGCGACGACGGCACGATGGCGTGGCCGTTCTTGGCGAAATAGTTCAGGAACGCCGATCTGATCTCGTTAACGCCGCTCATGTCCGTCCAATCGCATCAGGCACGACGGCAGGCCCGCGCCCGCGTCGATTGACAGGTTCCGGCGCACGGTCTGCCGGACCCTGGCGGTCCCGAACCATGCGCGCATTCACACAAATGGGTGGCGCGACAGCCGCCGTGAAGGCAGCCGGGCATCCCGCGCCAAGCCCACGCTTTTAGACGCCGGAACCGGCACTGTCCAGAAAATGGGCCTCGATCAGGGCTTTAGCCATGGCGGCCGGACCGCGACCGTGCCGTTGATAACTCCGCCACCGATTGACAGCCTTATGGGTGTCGTGTTTTGGGTGTTCCATAAACCCGATCGCACTGGGAGAGACCGGCCACCTCCGATCCAGGGGCAGGCCGGCGCCGAAGGAGCAACCGCCCCGGAAACTCTCAGGCAAAAGGACCGTGCGATCCATTGCATCTGGAAAGAGGCCATCCGGCGCCGGATGGTCCGCCGACGGGATAATACTCTCAGGCACAGCGACAGATGGGGCTTCGACAACGTTTCCCGGGGAATGGTCCCCCGAAACCGTAAGGAGCCTGGTGATGTCCGCATCCGATGCCGCATCCGTCGTTCTGAAGCGCACCCCCCTCTACGATCTTCACCTTGCCCACGGCGGCAAAATGGTGCCGTTCGCCGGCTACGAAATGCCGGTCCAGTACCCGATGGGCGTGCTGAAGGAACACCTTCACACCCGTGCCGGCGCTGGCCTGTTCGATGTCTCCCATATGGGCCAGATCGTGCTGCGGCCGAAGTCCGGCAAGGTCGAGGACGCCGCCCTCGCGCTGGAACGCCTGGTTCCGCAGGACATCGTTGCCGTGGCGGCGGGCCGGCAGCGCTATGCCCAGTTCACCAACGCCGACGGCGGTATCCTCGACGACCTGATGGTGGCCAATTTCGGCGACCACCTGTTCCTGGTGGTGAATGCCGCCTGCAAGGCCGAGGACGAGGCACTGCTGCGCACCCATCTTTCGGAGTCCTGCGCGATCGAGGTCCTGGCCGACCGCGCCCTGCTCGCCCTGCAGGGGCCGAAGGCGGCCGAGGCGCTGTCCCGCCTGTGCCCGGACGTCGCCGCGATGAAATTCATGGATGCCGGGCCGCGCCAGCTCATGGGGCTCGATTGTTTCGTGTCGCGCTCCGGCTACACCGGCGAGGACGGCTACGAGATTTCGGTGCCGGCGGCGGCGGCCGAAAAGCTCGCCACCGCGCTGCTGGCCGACAAAGCCGTGGCCCCGATCGGGCTCGGCGCCCGCGACAGCCTGCGCCTCGAGGCCGGGCTTTGCCTTTACGGCCACGATATCGACACCGCCACCAGCCCGGTCGAAGCCGATCTGGTATGGTCGATCCAGAAGAGCCGCCGCAATGGCGGCGCACGGGCCGGCGGTTTTCCCGGCGCGGCGGCGATCCTCGGCCAGATCGAGGACGGCGCGCCCCGGAAGCGGGTCGGGCTCAGGCCCGAGGGCCGCGCGCCGGTGCGCGAAGGCGCGCAGCTCTATCGCAGCGAAGCCGACAGCACGCCGATCGGCCACATCACTTCCGGCGGGTTCGGGCCCAGCCTGGGCGCGCCGGTTGCCATGGGCTACGTGCCATCATCCGATGCCGCCGGTGGCGGCACGGTCTTTGCCGAGGTGCGCGGACAGCGGCTGCCGCTGCGCATCACGAACATGCCTTTCGTTCCCCACAGCTACAAGCGTTGAGGATTGACCCTATGACCACGCTCTACACCACCGACCACGAATGGCTGGCGATCGACGGCGACGTCGTGACCGTCGGCATCACCAACTATGCCCAGGAGCAGCTCGGCGACGTCGTGTTCGTCGAACTGCCGCAGGTCGGCCGCCAGTTGAAGAAGGCGGAAGCCGCCGCCGTGGTCGAATCGGTAAAGGCCGCGTCCGACGTCTATGCGCCGATCAGCGGCGAGGTGGTCGCGGTCAATGACGAACTGGCGGCCGAGCCGGCGCTGGTCAATTCCGATGCCGACGGCAAGGCATGGTTCTTCAAGGTCAAGATCACCGACAGAAGCGAACTCGACGGCCTGATGGACGCGGACGCCTACAAGGCCCACACCGCATAAGGAAAAGTCGTCATGAGCAAGCAGACGTCACGCGAACACGA
>JAGRLZ010000103.1 GCA_020441545.1 Xanthobacteraceae bacterium
CTCGACGGCCTCGCCAACGCCGCCGAGCAACTCTGCGGCCAGAGTTTTGGCGCCCGCGATTCAAGGCAGTTCAGCCAGGCGGTGCGGCTGGTGCTGCGCTGGAGCCTTGGATTTGGCGCAGCAGTAACGCTGGCGCTCGGCCTCGCCGGGCCGCTGCTGATCGACCTGATGACATCGAGCCCCGAGGTGCGCCTCACCGCGCGCGGCTTCATGCCCTATGCGGCGCTGGCGCCGGCCTTTGGCGTGCTGGCCTATTGCTTCGACGGCGTGTTCATCGGCGCATCATGGGCGCGCGACATGCGCAACCTGATGGTATTGGCCTTCGCCATCTTCATCGCATCGTGGTTCGCGCTGACGCCGCTGGAAAATACCGGATTGTGGATCGCGTTCCTGATCTTCCAGCTCGCGCGCGGTGTCTTGCAGGCGCTGCGCTATCCGAGCCTCCGGCGCGCCGCCTTCGCTTAGACCGTCGTTTCATGCTTGACGAAAACACGATGGATGCGCGGATCAGGTCCGCGCATGACGACAGATGATCCCATCAAGAGATGAAGCCTCTAAACCACCGGCCAGTCCTCGGCGGTGATGGTCGCGGCATCGGCGCCGACGATCTCCGACAGCGAATCCCGCCCCGTGCGCAACAGCGTCGAGACCAGGTCGGCCTTGATGCTCTCGATCAGGCCGAGCCCCTTGTAGACCAGCGCGGAATAAAGCTGGATCAGCGTCGCGCCGGCACGGATCTTGGTCAGCGCCGCGCCGCCCGAATCGATGCCGCCGACGCCGACCAGCGGAAACGCGCCTTCCGCACGCACATAGGTTTCCGCCACCATGCGGGTGGACAGCCGGAACAGCGGCCGCCCCGACAGGCCGCCCTGCTCCTTCGCCCGATTTTGTTCGCGCAGGCTCACCGGCCGCGCCAGCGTGGTGTTGGCGACGATCATGCCGTCGACCCGCCGCGAGCGCGCGATATGCACCACGTCGTCGAGTTCGCCTAACGACAGGTCGGGCGCGATCTTCAGCAGCACCGGCGAATCGCCGGCCTGCGCGCGCACCCGCTCGCGGGCGTCGATCACCCGCGCCAGCAGGTCGTCGAGGGTGTCGGCCTGCTGCAGGTTGCGCAGGCCCGGCGTGTTCGGCGACGACACGTTGACGGTGAAATAGCTCGCCACCGGCGCGAAGGTCTCGATCAGGCGCACATAGTCGGCGATGCGGTCGGCCGAATCCTTGTTGGCCCCGACATTGACACCGACGATGCCGGGCTGCCGCGCCCGCGCCGCCAGCCGCCGCAGCACCGCATCAGCGCCGTCATTGTTGAAGCCCATGCGGTTGATGACCGCCTCGTCGCGCTCCAGCCGGAACAGCCGCGGCCGCGGATTGCCGGATTGCGGCTTCGGCGTCACCGAACCGATCTCGACGAAGCCGAAGCCGAGCCGCAGCAGCGCGTCCGGCACCTCGGCGCTCTTGTCGAAGCCGGCCGCGATGCCGATCGGATTGGGGAAGTTCAGCCCGAAGGCCCGCACCGCGAGCTTGGGATTGTCGGGGCGCGGCCGCAGCGGCGGCAGGAAGCGCAGGCCGGCGATCGCCATGCGGTGCGCGTCCTCCGGATCGAGCCAGCGCAGCAGCGGCAGCGAGACGGCGTCGAAGGCGCGGATCACGGCGCAAGCTCCGGGATCACATGGCTGCCGTCGGCGCGCGTGGTCAGGTCATACACCGCCGTCACCGCGCCGGGATCGAGGTCGCCATAGAGATGCGGGAACAGGTCGTCGTTGCGCGAGACCTCCCAGCGCAAGGCATCGCCCAGCGCGTCGGCATCGACCGCGACCAGAAACAGCCCGGTCTGGCCGGCGAAATGCTTCCGCGCCGTGTCCGCCACCTGCGCCGCGGTGGAGAAATGGATGAAGCCGTCGCGGCGGTCGTCGGCGCTGCCCCGATAGGCACCGTTCCGCTCGGCTTCGCGCCAGGCCGGGGCCGGACATATCTTGTAGATCATGCGCACCCGCAGGGGCCTCGCTTACCGTTGAATTCGCTTGGGAATTTCACCCGCACCGCTACGGCGCGAATGCCGCCACCGACCGTATCGGCAGCCTCGCCGCGCCGCAAGGGCGGGATGCGGATCGCATACGGCCCCGCAACATCCCGATTGCGGAAATTCCGGTAACAAGGTAATAATTCCTAGAGTCTCGAATTCGCTGGACCCTGGCCGATTGATTCCGCGCCGTGCTGGAATTTCCGATGCAGCCGATGGATGCACCGATGCTGACCCATCATCAAATCTGGACGGCGCTCGACCGGCTGGCCCAGCGCGCCGGGCTGTCGCCGTCCGGCCTCGCCAAGCGGTCCGGGCTCGATCCCACCACCTTCAACAAGTCCAAGCGCGTGACCAGCGACGGCCGCGAGCGCTGGCCCTCCACCGAATCCGTCGCCAAGGCGCTGGCGGCGACCAACACCGCGATCGACACCTTCGTGCAGCTGATCGAGGAAACCGGCCGCAGCGCGCAAGCCGTGCCGCTGCTCGGCTTCGCCGAAGCCGGCAGCGGCGGCTATTTCGACGATGGCGGCTTTCCGGTCGGCAAGGGCTGGGACGAGGTCGGCCTGCCCAATGTCAGCGACGAGCACGCCTACGCGCTGGAGATTTCCGGCGACTCGATGAAGCCGGCCTATCGCGACGGCGACGTCATCATCGTCTCGCCCGGCTCGCCGATCCGCCGCGGCGACCGCGTGGTGGTGAAGACCCGCGACGGCGAGGTGATGGTGAAGGAGCTGAAGCGCCGCACCGCGAAGACGCTGGAATTGCAGTCGATCAATCCAGCCCATGCCGACCGCACGCTGTCGCCCGACGACGTGGAGTGGATCGCCCGCATCGTCTGGGCGAGCCAGTAGGCCGCGTGACGCCGGCCCTTCGCCGGGCGATCCGGCGGGATTGGCGGTTGCCATGGACGCCCCCGGAGGTTACAGCCCGGACCGCACAAGAGCCCCCGCGTTCCTCCTACTCACGGAATTCCCAACATGACCGCCGGACTGCCGATGCTCGACATGGCGTCGCTCGCCCTGGCATTGCTGATCGCCGGCGCGATCACGGGTTTTCTGGCCGGCCTGTTCGGCGTCGGCGGCGGCGCCGTGCTGGTGCCGGCGCTCTATGAGCTGTTCCGCATCGTCGACGTGCCGGACGGCGTGCGCATGCCGCTGTGCGTCGGCACCTCGCTCGCCATCATCATCCCGACCTCGATCCGCTCCTATTATGCCCATCGCGCCAAACGCGCGGTCGACACCAGCGTGCTGCGCAACTGGGCGGTGCCGGTGGTGGCCGGCGTCGTGCTCGGCAGCCTGATCGCGCGCTATGCGCCGGCGGAATTGTTCAAGATCGTGTTCGTGGTGATCGCCGGGCTGTCGGCGGCGCGGCTGCTGTTCGGCCGCGACAGCTGGCGCTTTGCCGACGAGATGCCGGGCGGGCTGTTCCTGCGCGCCTATGGCGTGGTGATCGGCGTGCTGTCGACGCTGATGGGGATCGGCGGCGGCCAGCTCTCCAACATGTTCATGACCTTCTACGGCCGCCCGATCCACCAGGCGATCGCGACCTCGTCCGGGCTCGGCGTGCTGATCTCGATTCCCGGCGCGCTCGGCTACATCTACGCGGGCTGGCCGGCCGCCGCCGCCAATCCCGACGTGCTGGCGCTGCAGCCGCCCTTCGCGCTCGGCTATGTCTCGCTGATCGCGGCCGTCATCGTGTCGCCGACCAGCGTGCTGACGGCGCCGCTCGGCGTCCGGCTGGCGCATGCGCTGCCGAAGCGGGCGCTGGAGATCGCCTTCGGGCTGTTCCTGCTCGTCATCTGCGCGCGCTTCGTGGCCAGCCTGCTCTGAGCGGCGGGATCATGCCGACCGCGCCAGCGCGCCGTCGATCATCGCCACCGCGTTGGTGAGGCCGTAGACCGCGACGAAGGAACCGAAACGCGGCCCCTTCTCCTGCCCGAGCAGCACCTGATAGAGCATGTTGAACCAGTCCAGCGCCACGCCGGGGCGGCCGTCCTTGCCGGTCTTCCTGTGGTCGAGGAACGGTTCGCGGCGGCCGATCTCGTAGACCACATTCTGGATCTCCTCGGCGCTCGCACCGTCCGGCAGTTGCGACAGCGCGTCGCGCAGGTCGGCGAGCGCGGCGCGCTCGCTATCGGTCGGCGCGCGGAACCGCTTGGTCGGCGCCACGAAGTCGCGATAGTAGTTGATGGCGTAGCCGACCATGTCGTTCAGCTTCGGATGGGTCTGCGGCGTCACGCCCGGACGATAGCGGCCGATGAAGCCCCACAGCGTCTCGGCGTTCTCGGCATTCGACGACGACACCAGCGTCAGCAGGAGCTGGAACGTCACCGGCATGTCGGCAGGCGGCGGGTTGCCGGCATGGATGTGCCAGACCGGATTGCTCAGGCGCTGCTTGCCGTCCTGCCGGCGATAGCCGTCGAGGAACTGCTGGTAGTCGTCGACGTTGCGCGGGATCACGTCGAAATACAGCCGCTTCGCCGCCTTCGGCTCGCGATACATGAACAGCGACAGCGATTCCGGCGAGGCGTAGCGCAGCCATTCCTCGATGGTGAGGCCGTTGCCCTTCGACTTCGAGATCTTCTGGCCCTTGTCGTCGAGGAACAGTTCGTAGTTGAAGCCTTCCGGCGGCGTGCCGCCGAGCGCGCGGCAGATCTTGCCCGACAGCTTCACCGAGTCGATCAGGTCCTTGCCCGCCATTTC
>JAGRLZ010000104.1 GCA_020441545.1 Xanthobacteraceae bacterium
GCCCTGTTCTGGCTGATTTCGCCGGCATCGGTGATCTGGGCGCTGGTCTATTACGGCGCATCGCTCGGCGGGCCGCATTCGGCCACCGTCGGCATGCGGCTGATGGATCTGGAAATGCGCACCTGGTACGGCGCGCCCAGCTATTTCCTGCTCGGCGCCATGCACGCGGTGGTGTTCTGGATTTCGGTTTCGGTGCTGACGCCGTTCGTCCTGCTGGTCGGCCTGTTCAATTCGCGGAAGCGGCTGCTGCACGACATCCTGCTGGGCACCGTGGTGGTCAACAGTTCCGTGCGCCCCTATGTTGCGCCCGAAGCCCGTAGCTGGTGATGGTCCGCAAAGCCGTTGACCGTCCCCCTTGTCCGGGGCGATGCTGCGTGCATGAGTTCGGAGGCTGATGCGATTCGGTGACGCAACATTCCCGTGACACCCCGCAGTTCTATCTGACGGCGCCTTCGCCCTGCCCCTACCTCCCGGACCGGCACGAGCGAAAGGTGTTTACCCATCTTGTCGGCGAAAAGGCCGGCGAACTGAACGACCTGCTGACCCATGGCGGCTTCCGCCGCAGCCAGTCGATCGCCTACCGGCCGGCCTGCGACCAGTGCCACGCCTGCGTCTCCGTCCGCATCATCGCCAATGAATTCAGGCCGTCGCGCAACTTCCGCAGGATACAGGCCCGCAATGCCGACCTGATCGGCGACATGCGCAGCCCGATCCCGACCACCGAACAGTATTCGGTGTTTCGCGCCTATCTGGATCGCCGGCACCGGAACGGCGGCATGGCGGACATGACCGTGCTCGACTATGCGATGATGGTCGAGGACAGCCATGTCGAGACCCGCATCATCGAATATCGGCGGCGCACGCCGGATACCGGCATCACCCGGCGCGGCGGCGACCTGATCGCGGTGGCCCTGACCGATATCCTCAGCGACGGCCTGTCGATGGTCTATTCGTTCTTCGAGCCGGACGAGGACAGCCGCTCGCTCGGCAGCTTCATGATCCTCGATCACATCGCCCGCGCGCGAAGGCTCGGCCTGCCTTACGTCTATCTCGGCTACTGGATCGAAGGCTCGCGGAAGATGGACTACAAGGACCGCTTCCTGCCGCAGCAACGGCTGCTGCCGAGCGGCTGGCTGCGCATCGACGCGCCCGGATCGGCGGCGTCCGAGCCGCAGGACTGAGCGGCGCGCCTCGCGGATCAGCCGACGAACGTATCGTAAAGCAGCTTGACGTTCAGCACGACGATGACGCCGGCAATGAGCCACGCCAGCGCGGCCGTGCGGCGCGAAATCGCAAGGTCGCCCATCTTGCGCCGATCCGAGACGAACTGCACCAGCGGGATCACCGCGAACGGCAGTTGCATCGAAAGGATCACCTGGCTCAGGATCAGGAGTTGCGCGGTGCCGCGCTCGCCATAGAACCAGGTCACCGCAATGACCGGGACGATCGCGATGGCGCGGGTGATGAGCCGGCGCGCCCAACTCGGCAGCCGCAGCCGCAGAAAGCCTTCCATCACGATCTGTCCGGCCAGCGTCGCCGTCACCGTCGAGTTCAGGCCCGAGGCCAGCAGCGCGATCGCGAACAGCGTCGATGCGATGCCGAGCCCGAGCAGCGGCGACAGCAGCCGATGCGCGTCGCCGATCTCGGCGACATCGGCATGTCCGCTCTGGTGGAAGGTCGCCGCCGCCACGATCAGGATCGCGGCATTGACGAACAGCGCCAGCATCAGCGCGATCGAACTGTCCAGCGTCGCCCACCGGATCGCGTCGCGCCGCCCTTCCGGGGTCCGTTCATAGGCGCGCGTCTGCACGATCGAGGAATGCAGGTAGAGGTTGTGCGGCATCACCGTCGCGCCGATAATGCCGATGGCGATGTAGAGCATCGCCGGATGGGTGACGATCTCGGGCGAAGGCACGAAGCCCTTCAGCACCGCCGCGACCGGCGGCGCGGCGGCGGCGATCTGAACCGCGAAACAGACCGCGATCACGATCAGGAGCGCGATCACGAAGGCTTCGAGGAAGCGGAAGCCCTTGTTCATCAGGAGCAGCAGCAGGAAGGCATCGAGCGCGGTAATGAGCGCGCCGCCGATCAGCGGAATGCCGAACAGAAGCTGCAAGGCGATCGCGGTGCCGATCACCTCGGCCAGGTCGCAGGCGATGATCGCCGCCTCGCAGGCGATCCACAGCAGGAAACCGACCGGCCTGGAATAGCTGTCACGGCAGGCTTGCGCGAGATCGCGGTCGGTGGCGATGCCGAGCCGGGCGGCCAGCGCCTGCAACAGGATCGCCATCACGTTCGACAGCAGGATCACCGACAGCAGCGTGTAGCCGAACTGCGAGCCGCCGGCGAGGTCAGTGGCCCAGTTGCCGGGGTCCATGTAGCCCACCGACACCATGTAGCCGGGGCCGAGAAACGCCAGGAACCGGCGCAGCCAGTGACCGCCGCGCGGAATGGCGATGGATGCATTGACCTCGGACAGACTCGGCCGATGGCCGACCTCGGCGCCCGGCCGCCAGCCGGCCGTCGCCTCCTGTCCCGGTACCGGATCGCCTCCGCCGGGATGTCGTCGCGTCAAAGCATCCATGGTTCTCACCATGGACGAAACCAAACTTTATTGCAACTCATTCGCATATGCAGGTACGGATGGCAGCCCGGCCGAATCCGGGCAGCAGGCAGGCTTCGCACCGAAAGGTTGCCGTCTTCGGTCTGACGAAAGATACGGCGCGACAGCAAAACGCCCGGAACAGGTCCGGGCGTCTCACACATCGATCATCGTCTCGGAACGCGGCTACGCGATCCCCCATCCGAACCTGTTCGACTTCGGGAATCCCTTCGGCGGCAGCCGGCCGGCATCGGCGCGGTTGCCGCGCCACTCGGCCAGTTCCTTCATGGTGGCGCTGAATTCGCGGCCGGCGGAGTCGCGCCACTTCATGCCTTCCCTGGCGTTGAAGACCGTAACATCGGACAGCCCGCCGTCCTTGTAGCGCTGCAGCCGCACGCCGCGGCCGCGTGCCATCTCCGGCACCTGGTCGAGCGGAAAGATCAGCAGCTTGCGGTTCTCGCCGATCGCCGCCACCGTGTCGCCGCCGTCGGGAACGGTGGTGAGCGCGCGCGCCTCGTTCGGCGCCTGCACGTTGAGCACCTGCTTGCCCTTGCGGGTGGTGCCGACGCAATCGTCCTCGTTCACCATGAAGCCCTGCCCTTCATGGCTCGCGATCAGGAACCTGCGGCCACCGCTGTTGACGAAGGCCGACACGATCGCCGCATCCTGCTCCATGTCGATGAACATGCGGATTGGCTCGCCGTGGCCGCGGCCGCCCGGCAGCTTGGCGACATCGAGCGTGTAGAACCGGCCGTTGGTCGCGAGCAGCATGATCTTCGAGGTGGTCTCGGCGAAGAACGAGAGGCCGAGCCGGTCGTCGGTCTTGAAAGCGAGGTTCGACAGGTCCTCGACGTGGCCCTTGAGCGTACGCACCCAGCCCTTGTCGGACAGCACCACGGTGACCGGCTCGCGCTCGACGAAGGCTTCCTCGATCGCGGCGAGATCGTGCTCGGGAGCGTCGGCGAAGATGGTGCGGCGCTTGCCGAGCGGGGTCTTGGGGCCGAACATCTCGCGCACCTTGCGCACCTGCTCGCCGACCTTCTCCCACTGTTTCGCCTCGGAGCCGAGCACCGCGTTGATGCCCTTGAGTTCGCCGCGCAGGTTCTTGTCCTCGGTGCGTATCTCCATTTCCTCGAGCTTGCGCAACGAGCGCAGCCGCATGTTGAGGATGGCCTCGGCCTGAACCTCGGTGAGGTTGAACGCCTTCATCAGGGCGGGCTTCGGCTCGTCCTCGGTGCGGATGATCCGGATCACCTCGTCGATGTTCAGATAGGCGATCAGGTAGCCGCCGAGCACTTCGAGCCGGTGCTCGATCTGCGCCTTGCGATAGCGCGAGCGCCGCAACAACACATCGCGCAGGTGGTCGAGCCATTCGCGCAAGGCCTCGGTGAGGCCGACCACCTTCGGGATGCGGCCCTTCACCAGCACGTTGAGGTTCAGCGAGATGCGGCTTTCAAGCTCGGTGAGCTTGAACAGCGATTCCATCATCAGTTCCGGATCGACATTGCGCGACTTCGGTTCGATGACGATGCGGATGTCCTCGGCCGACTCGTCGCGGATGTCGCCGACCAGCGGCAGCTTCTTCTCGTTGAGCAGCTCGGCGATCTTCTCGATCAGCCGCGACTTCTGCACCAGCCACGGAATCTCGGTGACGACGACGACCCAGGTGCCGCGCGCGCCCTCTTCCTGATGCCACTTGGCGCGGGTGCGGAACGCGCCGCGGCCGGTGGTGTAGGCTTCGGCAATGCTTTCCTTGGAGTCGATGATGATGCCGCCGGTCGGGAAGTCCGGTCCCTTGACCCAGCGCAGCAGCGCGCGCGATTTCGCATCCGGCTTGTCGATCAGGTGCAGCGCGGCGTCGCACAGTTCGGCCGCGTTGTGCGGCGGGATCGCGGTCGCCATGCCGACCGCGATGCCCTGCGCGCCGTTCGCCAGCAGGTTCGGGAAGCCGCCGGGCAACACCACCGGCTCTTTCGACTGACCGTCGTAGTTGGCGCGGAACTCGACGCCGTCCTCGTCGATGCCGTCCAGCAACAGCCGCGCGACGTCGGTCATGCGCGCTTCGGTGTAGCGATAGGCGGCCGCGTTGTCGCCGTCGATGTTGCCGAAATTGCCCTGCCCGTCGACCAGCGGATAGCGCGAGGAAAAATCCTGCGCCAGCCGCACCATGGCATCGTAGATCGCCTGGTCGCCGTGCGGATGGAATGAGCCCATCACATCGCCGACGATCTTGGCGGACTTCTTGAACGCCGCGCCGGGATCGAGCCGCAACAGCCGCATGCCGTAGAGGATGCGGCGATGGACCGGCTTCAGCCCGTCGCGCGCATCCGGCAGCGCGCGGTGCATGATGGTGGACAGCGCATAGGCGAGATAGCGCTCTTCGAGCGCCTCGCGCAGCGCGACGTCCTGAATGTCGGCCGGCTCCGGCGGAATCAATCGTTTTCCCATGGGGACGGGTTACCCCCTGCCGCCGCGCCGGGCAAGGCGCGATTCGGGGCGGCCCCTGCGCTGTCTCTATCGGCCACAAGCGTCCCACCATCCCCCGTCATGGCCAGGCTTGTCCCGGCCATTCGCGTCTTTCTCGGTGAGATGTTGCCAAGACGTGAGCCTGCCCGCGCGGGCATGGCTGAGGACAGTCATCCCGAAATAGCGCCCGCCCGCGCCAGGTGGCGGCTGACGGCGGCGATGAAGCCGGCACGGGCATCGGAATGGCCCTGCCCGCGCGGCTCCAGCACATGACGCAGCAGGAACCAGCCGGTGAGCGCGAAACCATCGCGCAGATCGTCGCCAGCGAAGCCGTTGCCCCCGTCCAGCGCCGGCACGAGGAACGCCGGCAGCCGCAGCAGCCGGTCCCGCCATGGCTCCCCGGCCTGCCGCGACACCGCTCCGCCGGATTTCGGGGAAACGTAGATCAGATCCTCGGTCGCGCCAGTGGCCGCGCAGGCCGAGAGGTCGAGCCCGAAACCGAGTTCCGACAGCATCGCCAGTTCGAAGCGCACCAGATGCACGGCGGCTTCGCCGGCATCCTCGAAATCCTCCAGCGTATGGTCGAGCAGGTCGTAGATGTCCTGGTGCGGATCGCGCTCCGGCAGCAGCCGCGCCAGCGCCGCCAGGTGGGTGACGCCATAGACCGCGTGCGGCGCGCCGAGCAGGGCTGCCGCGCGCAACTGCATCCCCTCGATCTGGTAGGTGCCGAGATGCTCGTCGAGCCGCGCGCGCCACACCGCGCGCACCGTATTGCCCGGCTGCAGGACCGGCCGCATCCGCGCGCCGGCGCCGCCGCGCACCAGGCCGAGATGACGGCCGTGGTCGCGCGTCAGCAGTTCGGCGATGGCGCTGGTTTCGCCATGCCGCCGGACGCCCAGCACGATGCCGTCATCGATCCATTCCATGCGCTGCCAGTCTAAAACTTTCCTGGCCTGAATAAAATCAGGAGCGTCGAGCGGATTGCCAAATCCACTGACGTCATTGCCGGACTTGATCCGGCAATCCATCTTTTTTCAAAAGGATGGATGCGCGGGTCGAGCCCGCGCATGACAACCAGGCCATCTACGCACGATCCCGCGCGAACCAGCCGCGCGCGTCGCCGGTAAAGGCGAAGTAGAGCCCGGCCGCCGTCAGCGCGGTCGAGACCAGGTTGACCAGCACGCCGAATTCGTTGTCGCCATCGGCCAGCTGGCCCGGCAGCGTCACCACCGACAGCGCCAGCACCACGAGCAGCACCGTGCGCGCCCAGCGCTGGCGGCGCCGCGCCGCCAGGTTGACCAGCCAGAGGAAGCCGGAAATCAGCGCGAGGTTGACGAGATTGGCGAACGAGGATGCGCGTGCGCTGAAGTCGTCAGGCAGCCGCGTGAACGCCGCCATCAGCGTATCGAGCAGCAGCGAGGCGTAGAGCAGCAGTTCGAAGCGCCAGACATTGCCCGGAACGATTTCCGCGTCCTGGGTCATTCTTTCGGAAAGTCCAGTCCCATTTCGCGATAGCGCTCGGGGTCGTCGCCCCAGCCATCACGCACCTTCACGAACAGGAACAGATGCACCGGATGGCCGAGGATTTCCGTCAGTTCCTTGCGGGCCTGGGCGCCGATACTCTTGATCGTCGCACCGCCCTTGCCGAGCACGATCTTCCGCTGGCTGTCGCGCTCGACGAAGATGGTCTGCTCGATCCGCGCCGAGCCGTCCTTGCGGTCGGTCCAGCTCACCGTCTCGACGGTCGATTGATACGGCAGTTCCTGATGCAGATGATGATACAGCTTCTCGCGGGTGATTTCGGCCGCGAGCGAACGCATCGGCGCGTCCGACATCTGATCCTCGGGATAGAGGAACGGCCCTTCCGGCACGCGCTGCGCCAGCGCATGGCGCAAATCCGCGACGCCGGAGCCGGTCAGCGCCGAGATCATGAAGGTGTCGGCGGAATCGAGCCGCGCATTGGCGGCCTGCGCCAGCGCCAGCAGCTTCTCGCGCGGCACCAGGTCGATCTTGTTCAGCACCAGAAGCTTCGGGTGAGCGACGTTGGCGACGCGCGCGAAGATCGCCTCGGCCTCGTCGTCGATGCCGGCACGGGCATCGAGCAGCACGCAGACCAGGTCGGCATCATGGGCCCCGCTCCACGCGGTCGAGACCATGGCACGGTCGAGCCGGCGCTTGGGGGCGAAGATGCCCGGCGTATCGACCAGGATGATCTGCGCGTTGTCGTCGATGACGATGCCGCGGATCAGCGCGCGGGTGGTCTGCACCTTGCGCGACACGATGGTGACCTTGGCGCCGACCAGCGCATTCACCAGCGTCGACTTGCCGACATTCGGCGCGCCGATCAGGGCGACGAAGCCGCAGCGCGTCGGCCGTGTCGTGCCGGCCTGTCCGCCGCCTTCAGCTTCCGCCATCGCCGCTCCCCTTCACGCCTTCGCTGGCCAGCATCGCCGAAGCCGCCGCCTTCTCCGCCACGCGCTTGCTGCCGCCGGTGCCTTCGGCCGACGGCAGACCGGGCAGATCGACCGCGACGCGGAACTGCGGATCGTGATGCGGGCCGGTGCGCTCCACCTCGCGATAGACCGGCACCGGCAGGCCCTTGGCCTGCGCCCATTCCTGCAGCACGGTCTTCGGATCGCGCAACGGACGCACCGGCTTGCGCATCCGCTCCACCCAGTTGGCCTCCACGAAGCGTGCCGCCGCGGCATAGCCGCCATCGAGATAGACCGCGCCGATCACCGCCTCGCAGATGTCGCCGAGCACCGACTTGCGCAGGCGCGCGCCGGCGCCGGCGCCGACCGCGCCCAGCTTGATGGCATCGAGGAAGCCGAGCGAACGGGCGATGTCGACGCAGGTTTCCTTGCGCACGAGGTCGGCGAGCCGCTTCGACAACTCGCCCTCGTCGGCCCTGGGAAAGGCCCGATAGAGCATGTCCGACACCACCAGGCCGAGAACGTGATCGCCCAGGAATTCCAGCCGCTGATAGCTGTCGGCGCGATTGCGCGACGCCTTCAGTGCGGAGACGTGGGTGAAGGCGGTCTTCAGCAGCGATGGATCGGCGAAGCCGTGCCCGATGCGCTGCTCGATCGCGGCAAGCGTCGCCTTCGCGGCCGCCTTGCCGCGCGGCTTCTTCGCCGGCGCCGCGCCAGCGTCGGCATCGGGCGTCGGGTTCGCATCGTCGGACCCGGAAGGCGTTTCGATATCCGAAAGGGGATCGATCATCGCACGATGGTGAACAGGCGATGCCAACGCACCGCGAACGGCCAGCGCCAGACCTGCCAGGCGTGCTCGCCCTCCGCGATCGAGAAGAAGATCATCTGGGCGCGCCCGATCAGGTTCTCGAGCGGCACGTAGCCGACCTGCGACTGCACCCGGCTGTCGGTGGAGTTGTCGCGGTTGTCGCCCATCATGAAGAAATGGCCGGCCGGCACCGTGTAGACGCTGGTGTTGTCGTAGAAGCCGTTATCGACGCAATCGAGCGTCTTGTAGGTGACGCCGTTCGGCAGCGTCTCCCGCCACTGCTTGACCCGCGCCGTGGCGTCCGAGCCGCACGGATCCTCGCCGACGAAATCCGGCAGGCGCTCGCGCTTCACCGGCACGTCGTTGATGTAAAGCAGCCCGTCCTTCATCTGGATGCGGTCGCCCGGCAGGCCGATCACGCGCTTGATGTAATCGACCGAGTCGTCCTTGGGCAGCCGGAACACGACGATGTCGCCGCGGTTCGGCTGGGAGCCGAAGATGCGCCCCGAGAACAGCGGCGGCGAGAACGGGAACGAATAGTGGCTGTAGCCGTACGAATATTTCGAGACGAACAGGTAGTCGCCCACCAGCAGCGTCGCCTTCATCGATCCGGACGGAATGTTGAACGGCTGGAACAGGAAGGTCCGGATTACCAGCGCGATGATCAGCGCATGGATGACAACGCGGATGGTTTCGCCGACGCTGCTTTCTTTCTTGGTGCTCGACGTCACGCTCATGCTTTCCTAGATCCTGCAGGCCGGCCCGATGGCGACATCCGCTGCGAACGACGGCATGCTCACCCGCCGGGACCGCATCCCGCCGAAACGCCGCCCGATCGTGTTCAGACGTCCATGCAGCCGCCCCACGGACCGCATCAGATTCGCTTGTTCAACCCCGCGCGGGTTTTAGACGGTTGTTGCCGGAGGCGCAATCAAGCTCTCCATCAAAACTTCATAACCATTTGTTTCAGCTTGACTTTATAAATCCCGCCCGACAACCGGGGGGATCGCGCCGGGCTCCGCCAGGGGGCTGGCCGAGATCACCACGAAGGCTTGCGCCAGGGGCCAGTCGTCGGTGATCGAGAGGTCGATCCGCGCCTCGCAACCCTCCGGGGTCAGGACATCGAGCCGCACCCTGGCACCGCCGGTCAACAGCATGGTCGGCCGCCCGCCGGGCAGGTTGACGACGCCCATGTCGCGCCACCATACCCCGCGGCGAATGCCGGTGCCGAGCGCCTTGGAGCAGGCTTCCTTGGCGGCGAAGCGCTTGGCGTAGGTCGCCACCACCATCTTCTCGCTTTTGGCGCGGCGCTCGGCCCTGGCGCGCTCGGCCTCGGTGAAGATGCGGCCGAGAAAGCGTTCGCCGTGCCGCTCCATCACCCTGGCGACGCGGCGGATATCGATCAGGTCGGAGCCGATGCCGATAATCATGCAGCCCCCGCGGCCTCGCGGCCCCGCGCCATGGCGGCACGCATCTGCCGCACCGTTTCGGCGAGCCCGACGAACAGCGCCTCCCCGATCATGAAGTAGCCGATATTGAGCTCGACCACCTGCGGCAGTCCGGCGATCTTCTCGGCCGTCGCATAGTCGAGACCGTGGCCGCCATGCACCTCCAGCCCGGCCGACCGCGCCAGCGCCGCGCCGGCGACGATACGCCGCCATTCGCTCTCGGCGCGCGCGGTCTCGCCGGCGGTGACGGCATCGCACCAGGCGCCGGTGTGAATCTCGATGACCGGCGCGCGCAGTTTCGCCGCCATCTCGATCTGCGCCGGATCGGCGGCGATGAACAGCGACACCCGGATGCCGGCATCGTTGAGCGCGGCGATGAACGGTTCCAGCGCGGCACGCTGGCCGACCACGTCGAGGCCGCCTTCGGTGGTGACCTCCAGCCGCCGCTCCGGCACCAGGCAGGCCGCGTGCGGGCGCGTCGCCAGCGCGATGCGCAGCATCTCCTCGGTCGCCGCCATCTCGAAATTCAGCGGCCTGGAGATCGCCTCTTTCAGCCGCGCCATGTCGGTGTCGCGGATGTGCCGCCGGTCCTCGCGCAGGTGCGCGGTGATGCCGTCGGCGCCGGCCTCGATCGCGGCGAGCGCCGCGCGCACCGGATCGGGATGGTTGCCGCCGCGCGCATTGCGCAAGGTGGCGACGTGATCGACATTGACTCCGAGGCGAAGCGGCGGGGCTTTGGACATTGCGGACTCGATGAAGCCGAAAGAAAACGGACGGTGCTGGAGGTTACCCGTTGACGCGCTCGACCTTCGAGACCACAGCCTTGGCACGCAACTGCGCGATGATAGCGCTGAGATGCTTCAGGTCATAGACCTCCAGATCGATGGTCAGGTCGGTGAAATCGCGCGAGCGCCGGCTCATGTTGATGTTGTCGATATTGCCGTCGTGCTCGGCGATCACGGCGGCGATCTGCGCCAGCGCCCCCGGCTCGTTGACGTTCTCCACCAGAAGCCGCGCCGGAAAGCGCTGCGGCGTCGCCTCGTCGATGTCCCAGCGCACGTCGAGCCAGCGTTCCGGCTCGTCCTCGAAGTCCTTCAGCGCCGGCGACTGGATCGGATAGATCGTGATCCCCTCGCCCGGCGAGACGATGCCGACGATGCGGTCGCCCGGCACCGCGCCGCCGTTGGGCGCGAACTTGATCGGCAGCTCGGAATTCAGGCCACGGATCGGGATCGCCGCCGCCGGCTGCGGCTCCGACGACGGCCGCGGCGAACGCAGGCGCAGCCGCGACACCAGCCCCCTGCGCGCGCCGGGGCGGCGGACGCGCTCCTCCTTGTAGTCGGGGTACATCGCGCGCGCGACATCGGACGCCTTCAACTCGCCGCGCCCGACCGACGTCATCACATCCTCGACCGAGGATCGCGCCAGCCGGGGCAAGGCGCCGGTGAGCTTGTCGTCGGCATATTCGATCTTCACGCGGGAGAACAGGCGCTCGATCATCCGCTTGCCCAGCGTGGCATACTGGCTGCGCACCGCGGTGCGTGTTGCGCGGCGGATCGCGGCGCGCGCCTTGCCGGTGACAGCCAGCGTTTCCCACGCCGACGGCGGCGCCGACTGCACCGCCGAGGTCAGCACCTCGACCTCGTCGCCGTTCTGCAACACCGAGGTGAGCGGCGCGAACTTGCCGTTGATCTTGCAGCCGACCGCGCTGTTGCCGACATCGGTGTGCACCGCATAGGCGAAGTCGATCACATTGGCGTTGCGCGGCAGCGCGATCAGCTTGCCCTTCGGCGTGAAGCAGAACACCTGGTCGTGGAACAGCTCGAGCTTGGTGTGTTCGAGAAACTCCTCCGGATTGGCGCTTTCCGCCAGCATGTCGATGGTGTGCCGCAGCCACGCGAAGGCGGTGGATTCGCGTTCCACCAGTTCGGTCGGCGAGCCCACGCCGTCCTTGTAGAAGGCATGGGCGGCGATGCCGTATTCGGCGACCCGGTTCATGTCCTCGGTGCGAAGCTGAAGCTCGACGCGCTGGTTGCCGGGGCCGATCACCGTGGTGTGGATCGAGCGATAGTCGTTCTGCTTCGGCGTCGAGATGTAGTCCTTGAAGCGGCCGGGCACCACCGGCCAGGTGGTGTGGACGATGCCGAGCGCGCGGTAGCAGTCCTCGACGCTGTTCACCACCACGCGAAAGCCGAAGATGTCCGACAACTGTTCGAAGCCGATCGACTTGCGCTCCATCTTGGTCCAGATCGAGAACGGCCGCTTGCGGCGGCCGAACACGCGCGCGGTCATGCCTTCGCTGGCAAGCTTCGCCGACAGTTCGCTCTCGATCTCCTCGATCAGGTTGTGGTTGCGCTCGGCGAGCGAATTGAGCCGCTGGGTCACCACCGCATGGGCTTCCGGGTCGATGGTGCGGAACGAGAGGTCTTCCAGCTCCTCGCGCATTTCCTGCATACCCATGCGGCCGGCCAGCGGCGCATAGATGTCCAGGGTTTCCTCGGCGATGCGCCGGCGCGAATCCGGCGGCACGAAATCCAGCGTGCGCATGTTGTGCAGCCGGTCGGCGAGCTTGACCAGCAGCACGCGGACGTCGTCGGCAATGGCCAGCAGCAGCTTGCGCAGGTTCTCCGCCTGCTTTGCCTCGCGCGACACCAGTTCGAGCCGCTTCAGCTTGGTCAGCCCCTCGACCAGCGCACCGATCTTCGGGCCGAAGATGGTGTCGATCTCGGTGCGGGTCGCCTCGGTGTCCTCGATGGTGTCATGCAGCAGCGCCGCCACGATGGTGGCGTCATCGAGCTTCAGGTCGGTAAGGATCGCGGCGACTTCGAGGGGGTGGGTGAAATACGGATCGCCCGAGGCGCGGGTCTGCTCACCATGGGCCTTCATGGCGTAGACATAGGCGCGGTTCAGCAGCGCCTCGTCGGTATTGGGATTGTAGGACCGCACCCGATCGACGAGATCGTATTGCCGCATGATGCGCGGCCGCGGAGCCCTCGCCGCCCGCGCCGGTTCCGCCGCCGCGACCTCCGAAACCGCGACGTCCGAAACAGCCTCCACAGCCGGCGCGGCCGCCTCGGCTTGCGAAGAATTCTGGCGCAAAGACGCCGTCACGCGACAAATACCTCAATCCACTCGCAGGCAGCGTGCGGCCCGCACCCGACAGTCAACGGCGCGGATCACCTGCCCGATCTCAACCACCCGGTTCCAATATATAATATGCACCGTGCAGGGATGCGCCTGCGGCGCATCCCTGCATCGGCACCCCCGGCTACCCCCGACGGGTTCCGGGAACAGTATAGCGTCAGAAAATGTCAATAAATGCAAAAGCCCGGGCGGGCTGCCCGGGCTTTGCTGAAAATAATCGGCCGACCGGCCGGTAAAACAGGACTACTCGTCCTCTTCCGGCTGCTCCTCGGGCGGCGCCAGCCCTTCGAGCCCCTTCAGCAGTTCCTCCTCGGTCATCCGCTCCATGGCGACCTCGGTGTCGTCGGCATCGACGCTGCCGCCGGCCGAACCAATCAGCGGCACCGTATCCGGCTCCGGTTCGTCGACCTCGACGAACTTCTGCAACGAATGGACCAGCTCTTCCTTGAGGTCTTCCGGCGAAATCGTCTGATCGGCGATCTCGCGAAGCGATACGACCGGGTTCTTGTCGTTGTCGCGATCGATCGTGAGCTGCGCGCCCGACGAAATCATCCGCGCGCGATGCGCCGCGAGGAGAACCAGGTCGAATCGGTTGTCGACCTTGTCAATGCAATCTTCCACGGTGACGCGGGCCATAAAACCGTCACTCCGCTTTCAGGGGTCAGATGTCGTGAATTGAGCGTTTAGGTATAGCGGCTTTGCAGGTTTCGCAAGGGCCAATTTATGGGCTTGCAAGGCCCGCAGTCTCTGCTACCCATGGCCACCTGCTCGCTTGTTCCAGGTGGACCTCCCCACTGGAAGCGACCAAATCGATCGGCCGCGAGCCGACCGATGAGCAATATGGACAAGAAAACGCTCCATTGCTCCGTCAAGAAATGACAAATCTCGTATCGAAGCTTCGCGGCGGTCGCACGATCGGTTGCGGACCTCCGCTCAAGCTACTCATGCGCAAGCAATTTTCCGTGCCGCGGTCCGCGGGAGCAAACCTCCAGGCCGGTCCGGCGCTTCAACCCAGGCGAAAGATTTCTTGATGCCCTCGACTTCCAACAAGATCGCGCTCTTCATCGACGGCGCGAACCTTTATGCCACGGCCAAGACGCTGGGCTTCGACATCGACTACAAACGATTGCTGCGCGAGTTCCAGGGGCGCGGTACACTTGTACGTGCATTCTACTACACGGCCATTATCGAGGATCAGGAATATTCGTCGATCCGCCCGCTGATCGACTGGCTCGACTACAACGGCTACACCGTGGTGACCAAGGCGACCAAGGAGTTCATCGACGCCAGCGGCCGCCGCAAGGTGAAGGGCAACATGGATATCGAGCTCGCGGTCGATGCCATGGAGCTGGCCGAGCATGTCGACCAGATCGTGCTGTTCTCCGGCGACGGCGATTTCCGCTCGCTGGTCGAGGCCGTGCAGCGCCGCGGCGTGCGGGTGACGGTCGTATCCACCATCTCCAGCCAGCCGCCGATGATCGCCGACGAACTGCGCCGCCAGGCCGACGTCTTCACCGACCTGATGGAATTGCAGGCCAAGATCGGGCGCGATCCCTCCGAGCGGCCGGCGCCGCGCGAACCGCGTCACCACGCCCATTCGCTCCAGCGCAGCACCATCGCGCCCCGCCACGACGATGAATACGACGACTGACGTGCGCGTCAGCCCGGAACCGCCATCCCGCTCGCCCGACGCATCCGGCCCTCGGCCGATGCCCGGCCGCGACTGCCCGCTGTGCCCGCGGCTGGTGGACTTCCGCAACGCCACCCGCGCCGCAAAGCCGGACTGGTTCAACGCGCCGGTGCCGTCGTTCGGCACCGAAGACGCCACGCTGCTGGTGGTGGGGCTGGCACCGGGCCTGCAAGGCGCCAACCGCACCGGCCGGCCGTTTACCGGCGACTATGCCGGCGACCTGCTCTACGCGACGCTGCTCGACTTCGGTTTCGCACGCGGCCGCTACGAGGCCCGTCCCGATGACGGGCTGACGCTGGTCGATTGCCGGATCAGCAACGCGGTGCGCTGCGTGCCGCCGCAGAACAAGCCGCTGCCCAGCGAGATCAACACCTGCCGGCCGTTCCTGATCGCGACGCTCGCGACAATGCCGCGCCTGCGCGCGATCGTCGCGCTAGGCCGGGTGGCCCACGATTCCACCGTGAAGGCGCTCGGCCTGCGCGCCGCCGCGGCACGCTTCGCCCATGGCGCCGTGCATCATGCGGAAAAATACACGCTGTACGACAGCTATCACTGCTCGCGCTACAACACCAACACCGGCGTGCTGACGCCGCAGATGTTCCGCGACGTGTTCGCGCGGGTGCGCAAGGACATCGATGAGGGCGGCGGCTAGTGTCCCGAATCCGAAGTTCGCCTTGTTCCGCAGCGTCCTCCGTCGCGAACCTCGGATTCGAAGGGACACTGGCAAACTTATGATCCTGGTGTGGTTCAGGTTCAGAAGCTCGCTTGAAGTGCTCGCGGAGAAAATGAAGCGAACTCCTGAACCACCACACTAACCCCGATTGTCCTTCAGCCACGCCAGCACATCGGATGCGTTCCGGTCCGGAGGAAACACCGGATAGAACACATGGGTGATGCAGCCGTCATCGAGGATCAGCGCCATGCGCTTGATCAGCGTCTCGCCCGCCGCCGCCATGGTCGGCAGCCGCAGCGCGCGGGTGAGTTCGAGTTTCTCATCGGACAGCACCGGAAACGGCAGGTGCAGCCGGCTCGCCATCTCGCACTGATAGGCGTTGCTCTGGGTCGACAGGCCGAATACCCGCCTGGCGCCGGCGGCCTTCAATTCGGCGAACAGGTCGCGGAACGCGCAGGTCTGCGGCGTGCAGCCCCGCGCGCCGGGGATCATGTCCCAGTCCTCGACCAGCGCGATCCTGCCGGGCTCGCCGGTGCGCGGATAGGCGAACACCACGGTGCGGCCGTCGCATTCGGCAAGCGTCACCATGGTGTCGTCGGTCGCCCGCAGGCCGACCGGCGGAACCGCCATGCCGGCGAGATGCCGCGCGCCGCCGTCATCGGTCGGCGCGGGGATGCGGCTCCAGTCGACGCCGAGCAAATCCTTCTGGTTCATCGCAGCACCTGCCCTCGTCCGAACCTTTGCCGCAGAGCCATTCGACGGCCCTACCCCCGCGCCCGCAGCAGCCGTCCCTTCTCGCGCGACCAGTCGCGCTTCTTCTCGGTCTCGCGCTTGTCGTGCAGCTTCTTACCCTTGGCCAGCGCGAGCTGCAGCTTGGCGCGGCCGCGCTCGTTGAAATACAGCTTGAGCGGAATCAGCGTCATGCCCTCGCGCTCGACCGCGCCGATCAGCCGGTTGATCTGCTTCTTGTGCAGCAGCAGCTTGCGCGGCCGCCGCGGCTCGTGATTGAAGCGGTTGGCCTGCAGGTATTCGGGAATATTGGCGTTCACCAGCCAGATCTCGCCGCCCTTGGGATCGGCGTAGGATTCGCTGATCGTGGTCTTGCCGTTGCGGATCGACTTCACCTCGGTGCCGGTCAGCGCGATGCCGGCCTCGAGCGTATCCTCGATCGCGTAGTTGAACCGCGCCTTGCGATTCTCCGCCACCACCTTGATGGGCTTGTCGTTCTTCGCGGCCATCGCCGGAACCTCTGGTCCATGGCTTCGGCAGGATATCCTGCCGAAACGCTTGCGAGTCCGGATCGTGCCGATCCGGACTCGCAAGGTCAAATCGTCGATTGCAGATCGGGACGGGATGCCGGTCCGTCAAGTCCGGCGGCCCGCCCTGATGTCGCGCTCAGCCCTTCTTGAGCAGGTCGCGGATCTCGGTGAGCAACTGCACCTCGGCGGAGGGTGCCTCCGGCGCAGGCTCCGGCTCCTTCGTCTTCATCCTGTTCATCAGCCGAACGACGATGAACAGCACCCAGGCGATGATGAGGAAATTCAGCGTCAGGGTCAGGAAGTTGCCCCACGCCAGCACCGCGCCCTGCTTCTTGGCGTCGGCGAGGTTGGCCGCCGTCACCTTGGCCGACAGCGGGGTGAAGTAGTTCGAGAAATCGAGGCCGCCGGTGACGGCGCCGACGATCGGCATGATGACGTCCGCCACCATCGAATTGACGATCGCCCCGAAGGCCGCACCGATGATCACCGCCACGGCGAGATCGACGACGTTGCCCTTCATGGCGAATTCGCGGAATTCCTTCAGCATTGCGGCTTCTCAGCTCCTGTTAGGATATGGACGTTCAATATCTGCTCAGACGTCAGTTGAGCAGCCCCGCATGGACCATCGCATTACGGACCACGGCGCGCGTCGCCTCCGACACCGGCACCATCGGCAGCCGCAGCGTCTCCTCGCTCTTGCCGAGCAGCGAAAGCGCGTATTTCACCGGCGAGGGACTGGATTCGACGAACAGGCCGGTATGCAGCGGCATCAGCTTGTCGTGGAGCTGCAACGCAGCGGCGGTATCGCCGCGCTGCCAGGCGACATGAAATTCCGCGCACAGCCGCGGCGCGACGTTGGAGGTGACCGAGATGCAGCCATGGCCGCCATGCGCCATGTAGCCGAGCACGGTGGCATCCTCGCCGGAGAGCTGGTTGAAGTCCTCGCCCATCGCCGCGCGCTGCTGCGACACCCGCACGATATTGGCGGTCGCATCCTTGACGCCTGCGATGTTCTTCAGCTCGTACAGCCGCGCCATGGTGTCAACCGACATGTCGATCACCGAACGGCCCGGAATATTGTAGATGATGATCGGAATGCCGATCGCGTCGTTGATCGCCTTGAAATGCTGATAGAGCCCGTCCTGGGTCGGCTTGTTGTAGTATGGCGTCACCACCAGCACCGCATCCGCGCCCGCCTTCTCGGCGTGCTGCGCCAGGCCGATCGCCTCGCGGGTGGAGTTGGAACCGGCGCCGGCGATAACGGGAACCCGCCCCTTTGCCTCGTCGATGCACCATTCCACCACCTGGCGGTGCTCGTCGTGGCTCAGGGTCGGACTTTCGCCGGTGGTGCCGACCGGAACCAGCCCGTGGGTTCCCTCGGCGATCTGCCAGTCGACCAGCTTGCGGAAGGCCGCCTCGTCCAGCGCGCCGTTTTTGAATGGCGTCACCAAGGCGGTGAAGGACCCCCGGAACTTCGTCTTGGCTGCCATCGTCATTCTCCAACAAACGCCGCGGCGATGTGCCACGATCCTGAACGCGCCACTCTCATACCGGCTCCGAAATGGCGGGGAAAGATGCCGATACCCCGAATTCCCAACAGCCGCCATTTTGCCGCGGTGTTGCTGCAGACATCAAAACCTTAACACATCTGATATTTTGTCCATATCATCAACCCGGGGGGGAGCGCCCCCGTTTCCGGAACGCCGCGGGCGCGACGCGGCAGCCCCGGACGAGAACCTCGCGATTGTAAGGATACTCGTAACCTTATGATTCGAGTGTGGTCCGGGTCCGGGACCGCGTATCCCGAGCCCGCCGCACCCGCACCGGAGTGCCCCGATTGCCCGATTTGCCGCAAAGAGGCCCCATGATATCGCACAGCCCCGCTTCGCCGATGCGCTGGCCCGCCCTGCTGACGGCAATCGGCATGTTTGCATTGACGATGGACATGCCGGCGACCGCGAAGGATGCGGCCAAGGACGCCAAAGCCACCACCTCGAACAAGGCCACCGCTTCAAAGCCGGCGAAGGCGCATGCCAAATCACACGCCAAGCCGCATTCCAGAGCGTCCCATTCCAAGGCCTCCCGTTCGAAGACGTCCCATTCGAAGGCCCATTCGTCGCATCGCGACCGCAAGGCGTCCCACAAGTCCGCGCCGGCCCGGAGCCACCACGGCAAGACGACTTCCAGCAAGGCGACCTCCAGCAAGACAGCCCATCCGAAGGCGACACGTTCCCGCCCACCACACGGCCATCCGGCCCGCGGCGCCACGAGATCGTCGGCGCCGATCCGTATCGCACCGCCGGCCGCGCTGGACCGCAAGCCGCACCTCCCCTCGACGGTGGCGGTGACGGCCGCGACGCCGCGGTCCGACCTGCAGGCGCTCAACAGCGTCATCGAGCTGGTCCGCCGGCGCCGGATTTCCGATGCCTCCCAGGCCGAGGCGACGATCGGCGATCCGGTGGCGCGCAAGCTCGCCGAGTGGCTCATCCTGCGCAGCTCCGACAACGGCGCCACCGTCGAACGCTACCGCGCCTTCTTCACCGCCAATCCGGGCTGGCCGTCGCAGACCTTCTTCCGCCGCCGCGCCGAGGCGGCATTGTGGGACGACCGCCGCAACGACGCGACCGTGCTGTCCTACTTCCAGAACGAAGCCCCGCTCTCGACCAAGGGACGCCTGGTGCTGGCACGCGCCCTGCTCACGCGCGGCGATCGTGCCGGCGCCGAGCGGCTGGTGCGCGAAGCCTGGCGCGACGACGACATCAGCGCGGCGCTGGAATCGGCGATCCTCGATCGGTTCGGCGCGTTGCTGCGGCCGGCCGATCACAAGGCGCGCATGGATATCCTGCTTTACGAGGACAATGAGCGTGCCGCGGCGATGCGCGCGGCCCATCGGCTCGGCAGCGCTCAGGTGGCGCTCGCCAAGGCGCGGATCGCGGTCTCGCGGCGCGCCTCCAACGCCAAGGCCCTGCTCGACCAGGTGCCGCGCGGCCTGCACGACGACGCCGGCTATATCTTCAGCAAGATCCAGTGGCTGCGCCGCCAGGACAAGATCGCCGAAGCCGGCCGCCTGATGCTCCGCGCGCCGCGCGATCCGGCCCGGCTTCACGACCTCGATGAATGGTGGATCGAGCGGCGGGTGATGGCGCGCGAACTGCTCGACATCGGCGACAACCGGATGGCCTATCTGGTCGCGCGCGATGCGGCGCTTCCCGCGCGCGAAGTCTACAAGACCCAGCAGCAGTTCACGGCCGGCTGGATCGCGTTGCGCTTCCTCAACGATCCGGCAACCGCCACGCAGCATTTCGCGCATATCGCGGGCCGTAGCCAAAACCCCACCGCCCTCGCCCGCGCCGGCTACTGGCTCGGCCGGGCCGCCGAGGCTTCGGGACGCATGCAGGATGCGCGCGCCGCCTATCGGTCGGCGGCGCCGTATTCGACGAGCTACTACGGCCAGTTGGCGCGCGCCCGCCTCGGCCTGCCGCAGATCGAGCTGCACCGGGCGCCGAGCCCGCATCTTCGCGGTGTCGAGCAACTCGAGGTCGTGCGCGCCGCGCAGCTGCTTTACGCGCTCAACGAGCCGTCACTGGCGCTGCCGATGCTGATCGACATGGGCGAGAACGCCGGCATCGACGTGCTGACCGGCCTGGGCGCGCTGGCATCGCGCAACAACGACGTGCGCGGCATGCTGCTGCTCGGCAAGGCCGCGCTCAATCGCGGCCTGCCGTTCGATACTTATGCCTTCCCGGTCTCCGGCATCCCGCGCTATCGGCCGATCGGGCCCGAGGTCGAACAGAGTCTGGTCTTCGCGATCGCGCGCCAGGAAAGCGGCTTCAACCAGAGCGTCGTCTCGCCGGCGAAAGCCTATGGCCTGATGCAGGTGACGCCGGGCGCGGCGCGCTACGTGACGCGGAAATACGGCGCGCATTACGACCTGCACCGCCTGAAGTCCGATCCCGTCTACAACACCACCCTCGGCGCCGCCGAACTCGGCGGATTGCTGCAGGATTATCGCGGCTCCTATGTCATGACCTTCGCCGGCTACAATGCCGGACGCGGCAACCTGCGGAAATGGGTCGCGCGCTATGGCGATCCGCGCGACCCCAATGTCGATACCGTCGACTGGGTCGAGCGCATTCCGTTCTCGGAAACGCGCAACTACATCCAGCGGGTGATGGAGAACCTGCAGATCTATCGCGCCCGCTTCGGCGGCGGCTCGCGATTGCAGATCGAGGCCGATCTCCGCCGCGGCGCGGTGCAGTAGCAGCGCCTCCCGTCATGTCCGGGGCGCGGCCCGCTTCGGGCGCGGCGGGCGCGCGATATGCCGGCCGCGCCGAAACCCCGGTCTGGTGCGATCGGCGTAACCGATGCTACCTTGAGGCCGACTGTTAACCTCGCGGAGCCGAATGTGACGTCCACCGACGCCTCACCCATGACTTTGACATTCCGATGCCCGAAGGAGCTGGAGGGCATTCTGCCGCGGCCGGTGCCGGCTGCGCTCGGCGTCCCGGACTGGCTCAAGACGATGCCGCAGCAGGCATTAAATGCTCTCAACGGCGGCACGACCGACACCGTGAAGCGCTGTCCTCCGTTCGTCGATGCCATGACGTCGGGCTTCCTGATCCCCCTGATCTGCGATCTCAAGGTCGAGAATGGCGAATTCACCTGGGACAACGACATCGCCCCCGGCGGCGAGCTCAATTTCGTACGCTCCCCGCTCGGCCTCCACGACGCCAGTCAGGTTACAGGCACGCCGCTGTTCGAGGCCGACCGCTTCATGGTGAAGTTTCACAACCTGTGGACCATCGAGGCGCCGGAAGGCTATGCGCTGCTGTTCACCCATCCCGCCAACCGCTTCGACCTGCCGTTCACGACGCTGACCGGACTGGTCGACAGCGATCGCTACTATGACAACTGGATTCATTTCCCGGCGCATTGGCACGACATGAATTTCAGCGGCATCCTTCCCAAGGGAACGCCGATCGCCCAGTGCATGCCGGTGAAGCGCGACAAGTGGGACATGCGCACTGCCGCCTTCACGGCGGATGAATCGCAGCGGCTGCACGACCTCACGACCGCGATGTACAACGAGACCGGCATCTACCGGCGGCAGTTCCGGGCGTAGAGCCCTTCCGTTCCGATAAGATCGGAGCGGAAATGGCTTAGCGCGCGTTATTTCTTGTCGATGTGGAGAAATTTCGCGGCCTCGCTCGGCCGCAGGAAGAAACGGCCATGCGAAGCGGACGCCAGTGCCGTGATCGCGGCCCCCGCCATTTGAGGGCCGCCGCGCGCCGCAAGACGCAGGCTCGCCTCGCCCGCATCGCGCTCCCCCATCTCCAGGAGACACGCGCCCAGGCTGCTGCGCGTGACCGCGTCGTCAGGCTGTAGCGCGAGCGCCTTCCGGAACAGATCGGCGGCGGCCGGATATTCGCCATCCTGCGCCAAGACCCGTGCCAGGGCGGCCAGGACATCGGGGCGCTGGGGTGCATCGGCCACGGCACGCTGCAACATCGCGCGCGCGCTGGCGCGATCGTTGCGCTTGATATGTCCAAGGGCCAGCGCCACACGCAGATCGACGGCATCGGGCGCAGCTTCGAGCCCGCGCTCGAGCACCGCCATCGCCTCGTCGTACCGCCCGTTGCGCGCCAATTGATTGCTGTATTCCAGAAATGCCGGCGCGAACGGCGGCCTTCGTTCCGAGGTTCGCTGCAACTGGTCCAGGGCCGCGGCGGTCTGACCGGCAGCCGCCAGGGCGCCCGCGAGTTCCATTTCGATGGCCGGATCGTTGCTGCGACGCGCTATCCGCTTGAGCGGGATAACCGCCTCGTCCGCGCGATTCTGCATCAGCAGCGCGCGTCCCAGAATCCGAGCCGCGACGATGCTGCCGCGATCGGCCTTCAGCACGCCGGCGGCAATGCGCTCCGCTTCATCAGGGCGCTGCATCTGCAGCGCCAGAATGGCGCTTTCGACGGAACTCTGGACCGGACGCGAGTGGCCGACAGCCGCACGATTTGACGGGTGCTTTGACATTCTCAACAATCATAAATCATCCATGCGATTGTAGCAGATGCACGGCGCGACAAGTGAGCGGTATCGCAAGATTTCCAGTCATTGACGACAGAACGCATCCGGCGCCATCCAAAACAAAACCCCCGGCGGTTGCCCGCCGGGGGTTCTGCTTTCAGATCGTCGTTAGACGAAGATCAGAAGTTGCGCTGGGCGCGGAGGTTGAAGCTCCAGGTGCCACGATCGCC
>JAGRLZ010000105.1 GCA_020441545.1 Xanthobacteraceae bacterium
AGCCCCTGCTCGGTCGCGCGCCGGTATTCGACGAAACCGTCGCCGTCCGGATCGCCGGGGCCGTCGATCCACCGCAATGCGGCCTCGATGGCGGGCCACAACGCGTCGAGGAAGGCGAGATCGCCGGTGCGTTCGACATAGAGCCCGGCCAGCAGCACGAACAGCGGGGTGGAATCGACGCTGCCGTAATACTGCGCGAACGGCACCTCGCCGAGCGCGGCCATCTCGCCGCCGCGCATCTCGTGCAGGATCTTGCCGGGTTCGGCATCGGCGGCCGGGTCGGTCGTTGTCGCCTGATAGGCGGCGAGCCGGCTCAACACGCCGCGCGCGATGCGCGGATCGATCCACAGCATCTGCAGCGCGGCGATCAGTCCGTCGCGGCCGAACGTGGTCGAGTACCAGGGGATGCCGGCATAGGGATAGCGGCCCTGCGGGGTTTCCGTCGTCAGCATGTTGAGGTCGGCCATCGCCTGGCACAGCACCTCGTTGAAGATGTCGTTCGAGGTCTCGATGCTGACCGCGCCCTTGGCGTCACGATGCATCTCGCGGCGATGCGCCAGCAGGCCCGGAAAGAACCGCGGCGACGCCATGTCCTCGGGCGCGTTGCATCCCACCGCCAGGAACAGCGACGTGTCCTGATGCGGCGCGAGGGCGACGCGGTAGACCGCGGAGTTCAATTCCAGCCGCGTCGGCGCCGGATCGAATTGCAGCAACGAGCTGCGAACCCGGTCGTCCAGGCCGCGATAGCTCAGCACGACCCGCGACTCGTCGATGATCCGGCCCGTTGAGGTGCCGCGCCGCGCCCGCCGCTCGCCGCGCACCTCGAACAGGTCGGCGAAGTCGTTGTCGAACAGCAGCGACAGATCGAAGGTCGCCACCCGGTCGCCGTGGTTCTCGATACCGACCCGCTGATAGGCGGTATCGCGCCAGAGAAAGATGGTACGCAGGATATGCAGCACGTCCTTGTGCAGCACGATGCGGCCGCTGCGATAGATGTCCGGATTGGTCAGGTCCACCGTCAGCGCCGAATTGTCGTCCTTGAGGCTGGAGCCAAGGAACAGCGGCCGGGTGTCGTCCAGCACCAGCTCGCAGCGCGCAAGGTAGCGGGTGTCGCGATTGAACAGCCCGTCCGGTCCGCCGGCGGAGGCACCGATGTCGCCGTGGCTGTCGAGCACGACGAAGGTGTCGTTGTGCTTGAGGACGCGCCGCGGGCGCGCGGTCGGCCCCTTCATCGGGATGTAGAAGGGCGATTCCGAAACCGCCTCGCTGCCCTCGATCGCGCGTTGCGTGTTCAGGTCGATGGTCATGTCACCTCTGCCGGCGCTGGTGGCGTCCGGGTTCCGGCGCCGCACGCCGCACGACAAGGCTCGCGACGAACCCGGAAACAGCAGCGGCAGGATAGTCGCTTCATGCCGCCGCGTCAGGCCGCGTGCTGCGACAGGCGCGTCATTTCCTGGGTCACAAGCTCGCGATACGGCCCCGGCCGCTTCATCAGCCGGTCGGGCGGGCCGTCCTCGATGATCCGCCCCGCCCTCAGCATGACCACCCGGTCAAAGTTCCGCAGCGTCGCCAGCCGATGCGCGATGGCGATGACGGTGCGGCCGTGCATCAGCCGGCCCAGCGCCTCGCGGATCAGTTCCTCCGACCCGCTGTCGAGCGCGGCGGTGGCCTCGTCCAGCAGCAGGATCGGCGCATCCTTCAGGAACGCGCGCGCGATCGCGATGCGCTGGCGCTGGCCGCCGGACAGCTTGGTTCCGCGATCGCCGACAATGGTGTCGAAGCCGTCCGGCAGGCTTTCGATGAAGTCGCAGCGCGCCGCGATCGCCGCGCCCAGCACCTCGTTGTCCGAGGCGCCGGGGCGGCCGTAGCGGATGTTCTCCATGATGCTGCGCTGGAACAGCGAAATGTCCTGCGGCACCACCGAGATGGCGTCGCGCAGGCTGCGCTGGGTGACATGGGCGATGTTCTGCCCGTCGATGGTGATGCTGCCGCCGTCGATGTCGTAGAACCGCTGGAGCAGCAGGAACAGGCTGGACTTGCCGCCGCCGGATTCGCCGACCAGCCCGACCCGCTGGCCGGGCCGCAGCCGCAGGCTGAAATCCTCGAACACCCGCGGCCCGCCGGGATAGCGGAACGAGACCTTGTCGAAGGCGATGGCAGCGCCCTGCCGGACCAGCGGCCCGGCCTCGGGATGGTCGCGCAGCTCATGCGGCACCAGGAGGGTGCGGATCGCCTCGGACAGGCGGGCGACGTGCTGGGTGACGTCGACCAGCGCCACGGCGAGATCCCGCGTGGCGTGGAGAATCGAGAGTCCCAGGGTGCAGACCAGCACGACATCGCCGGTGGTGGCCGCGCCCCGCTGCCACAAGGTCACCGCCCAGGCCAGCAGCGCGACGATCAGCACCACGGTGACGCCGGCATGGATCAGCCGCACCCGCTCCAGGTAGCGCAGGCTGCGGCCCCGCGCGCGCAGTTCCCGGTCGACCGTGGCATCGAACCGATCGTGCTCGTGGGTCAGGCCGCAGAACGCGCGGACCAGCGGCATGTTGTTGATGACGTCGACCATTTCGCCGTCGACCGCGGCCGCGGTATCGGCGAAGTCGTCGTGCAATGCCTTGCCCGCCGCGGCCATGCGGAACAGCGCGGCCACCACCACGCCCGCCACCAGCGTCAGGCCCAGCGCCATCGGCACGCTCACGGTTCCGATCAGGGCGATCGCCGCGAAGGTCGCGATGCAGGGCGGCAACACGTTCCACACGACCATGTTCTCCACCGTGAACACCGCGTTGGCGGTGGCGGTGATGCGGCTGGTCAGCATCCCCGGCAGGCGGTCGGTGAAATAGCTCGGCGCGTGGCCGGTGAGATGGCGGAAGATGTCCTTGCGCAGATCGCCGCTGACGGTGACGAAGGCGTAGCTCGCGATCCAGCTCGCCACCCGCCACAGGAAAATGTCGGCGGTAATCAGCGTCATGAGCAGGAGGAATGCCAGCCAAACGCGATGCGCATTTCCCGGGCCGCCCGCCAGCCCGTCGACGAGGAACTTGACGCCGTACTGGGTGCCCACCGAGCAGGCGACGGCCAGCGTGACGGAAGCGAGGATCGCGGAATGCGACACCGGATGCCGGCGCAGATAGCGCAGGACGAACGGAAACGGCCGCTGCGTGTAGCCTGAGAGATCGTTCATGGAGCCTCGCATCCGCTTGAAAGATCGCGACATCGCCGCCGGCAATACCGCCGCCGGACGATGGAGTGCCGACCGCTTCCGCCACAGATTGCCCACGCCTTTGCCCCGGGCCGGCCTTTTGCGCGCAACAATCCAGCGACATACCGATCAGCGGGGGAAACTCTGTTGGAACGTCGTGGCATCAAAAAGACGAGACTGTGAACACGGTGGATTTCGTACACGGTGGATTTCGTATCGGAACGACAGGCCGACAGAAACGTTCCCTGCTGGGTTGCGTCGGGTCACCGGCGAGCGGGCTTCTATCTCAAACAACCAACAGGAGACGCATGCAATGCGCATCGCGCAGGTCGCGCCGCTGACTGAAGCGGTTCCCCCTCGCCTTTATGGCGGCACCGAGCGCGTGGTCCACTGGATCACCGAAGAGCTGGTCGCCCTCGGCAACGACGTGACGCTGTTCGCCAGCGGCGACTCGCGAACCTCCGCCCGTCTCGACGCCACCTGGCCGCGCGCCCTGCGCCTCGACGGCTCGGTGCGCGATTCCAACGCCCTGCACATGGTGATGCTGGAACATGTCCGGCGCAAATGCGACCTGGAGGAATTCGACTTCCTCCATTTCCATCTCGACTACATGCCGTTCTCGCTGTTCATGCGACAGCCGACGCCGTTCCTGACCACGCTGCATGGCCGGCTCGACCTGCCGGAGCACCAGCCGGTGTTCAACGCCTTCTCGGATGTCCCGGTGGTTTCGATCTCCGACGCCCAGCGGCGCCCGGTGCCGCAAGCCGGCTGGCTGCGTACGATCTATCACGGGCTGCCCGAGAACCTGCTGATGCCGCAGCCGGTGCGCCCGAGCTACCTCGCGGTGCTCGGCCGCATCGCGCCGGAGAAAGGCGTCGACCGCGCCATCCGCATCGCGATCCGCTGCGGCATTCCGCTGAAGATCGCGGCGAAGGTGGATCGCGCCGACCAGGACTATTACGACGAGGTGATCCGGCCGATGATCGACCATCCGCTGGTCGAGTATATCGGCGAGATCAACGACGGGCAGAAATCCGACTTCCTCTCCGGCGCGATCGCGCTATTGCTGCCGATCGACTGGCCCGAGCCGTTCGGCCTGGTGATGATCGAGTCGATGGCCTGCGGCACGCCCGTCATCGCCTATAACCGCGGCTCGGTGCCCGAGATCGTCGAGGACGGACTGACCGGCTTCATCGTCGAGGACGAGATCAGCGCGGTCGCCGATGTCGGGCGGCTCGGCGAGTTGAACCGGCCGGCGATCCGCAAGCGGTTCGAGGAACGCTTCACCGCCCGCCGCATGGCGCTGGACTACATGGAAGCCTACCGGACGCTGATCGCGCGCAGCCGGCCGCCCGTCCGCCTGGTCCGCAGCGCCGGATAGCGCGCTCGCGGATCGGCCGGTTCGCATGCAGGGTCCCGGCGCAGGCCGGGACCAGGGCCTTGGCGCGGCAACAGCGCGGCCTGTCCGCCGGCCTCGTCATGAGCATCGTTGTCGGCATCGGACAGGCCGGACGCCCGCCGATGCATCGGCGGCCAACATGCGCATCCTCTCGATCCCGTCGCTGCGTCGCAACGAATGCGTCACGCCCGCGCCATACGACCAACGGCGCACGACCAGCGGCGCACGGGCCTTGCCGACATCCGAATTGACAGGCCCCCGGTTCGCATTCCTAATGCCCTGATAAACAAAAGCATATGCAACTGGGGAGGATGCAATGAAACTGATGCACATGAAACTGGCGACCGCACTCGTCGGCATCGCGCTGGCCACGCCCATGTCCGCCAGCTTCGCGGCGGACATCCAGCTCAAGGCATCGCATCAGTTTCCGGGCGGCAAGGGCGATCCGCGCGACGAGATGGTGCAGATGATCGCCAAGGACGTGAAGGCGGCCAATGTCGGCCTCAATATCCAGGTCTATCCCGGCGCATCGCTGTTCAAGCCGAAAGAGCAATGGAACGCGATGGTGCGCGGCCAGCTCGACATCTCCTCGTTCCCGCTCGACTACGCCAGCGGCAAGGTGCGCGCCTTCGGCGCCACGCTGATGCCCGGACTGGTGCGCAATCACGAACGCGCCCAACGGCTCAACAACTCGCCCTTCATGAAGGACATCAAGGCGCGGATCGAGAAGAGCGGCGTGCTGGTGCTGGCCGATGCCTGGCTCGCCGGCGCGGTCGCGTCCAAGGACAAGTGCATCCGCAAGCCGGACGACATCAAGGGCCTCAAGGTCCGTTCCGCCGGGCCGACCTTCGCCGCGATGTGGCAGGCGGCCGGCGCGTCGATCGTGTCGATCCCGAGCAACGAGGTCTACAACGCCTTGCAGACCGGCGTCGCCGACGCCACCGACACCAGCGCCGGCAGCTTCGTGTCGTTCCGCCTCTACGAGCAGGTCAAGTGCATCACCGCGCCCGGCGACAACGCGCTATGGTTCATGTACGAGCCGGTGCTGATCTCCAAGAAGACCTTCGACCGGCTCAACAAGGCGCAGCAGGACGCGCTGGTCGCCGCCGGCAAGAAAGCTCAGGCGTATTTCGTCAAGGAAAGCAAGGGCCTCGACGACAGGCTGGTGAAGACCTTCAAGGACCACAAGGTCGAGGTGATCACGCTGACGCCGGAGGAATACGACGCCTGGATCGCCGTCGCCAAGAAGAGTTCCTATGCCGGCTTCGCCAAGGAGGTGCCGGACGGCAAGAAGCTGATCGACGAAGCCCTCGCGGTGAAATAGCACCCGACCGGGCGGCCGGCCACGCTGCCGGCCGCCGTTCGCAATGGCCGCAGGTTGAGAGGCTCCGGCATGGAAGTCTTCGTTCGCGCGATCACGCTGGTGTCGAGGCTGTGCGGCGTCGCCGCAGCGCTCCTGATCGCCGCCGCCGTGGTCGTGGTCTGCCACATGGTGTTCGTGCGCGCCGTGCTCAACGACAACACCATCTGGCAGACCGATTTCACCACCTACAGCCTGATCGCGGCGACCTTCATCGGCAGCCCCTACCTGCTGCTCAACCGCGGCCACGTCAATGTCGACGTGCTGCCGCTCTATCTGGGACGGCGCGGCCGCTTCGGGCTGGCGCTGGCCGCCACGCTGATGTCGCTCGGCTTCTGCGTGACGATGACGATCCTCGCCTGTCAGTTCTGGCACGAAGCCTGGGCGAATGCCTGGGTCTCCGACACCATGTGGCGGGTGCGGCTGTGGATTCCTTACGCGGCGATGCCGGTCGGGCTCGGCGTCCTGACCCTGCAATATGTCGCCAGCCTTTATAATCTCGTGACCGGCCGCGAACCGCCGTTCGGCCTCGACCCCAAGGCCGGGCCCCATGCCGCGCCCAATGCCGCACCCAATGCCGCGCCCGAGCGCGCGCCGGGAGAGGCCGCATGAGCCCCGCCGTTCAGGGCAGCATCGTCCTGGTCACGACGCTGATCATCCTGCTGTCGGGCGCGCCGGTGGCGTTCGCGCTCGGCGCGCTGTCGATCACCTTCCTCATCATCTTCCAGGGCTTCGACTCGATCTTCGGCGCGGCCGAGACGTTCTATTCCGGCCTGCACGACTTCACCCTGGTCTCGATCCCGATGTTCGTGATGATGGGCGCGGCGATCGGCTCCTCGCCGGCCGGCAAGGACCTGTACGAGGCGCTCGACCGCTGGCTCTACCGCGTGCCCGGCGGCCTCGTGATCTCGAACATCGGCGCCTGCTCGATCTTCGCCGCCCTCACCGGCTCCTCGCCCGCCTGCTGCGCCGCCATCGGCAAGATGGGCATCCCGGAGATGCGCAGCCGCGGCTATCCCGAGGACGTCGCCACCGGCTCGATCTGCGCCGGCGGCACGCTCGGCATCCTGATCCCGCCGTCGATCACCTTCATCCTCTACGGCATCGCCACCGAAACCTCGATCGGGCGGCTGTTCCTCGCCGGCGTGTTTCCCGGCCTGCTGCTGACCAGCCTGTTCATCCTGTGGACGGTATTCATCCTGTGGAAGCGCGGCTTTCGCGCCCACGCGGCGGACTTCCGCTACTCCTGGCGGGAGAAGTTCGCGTCCATCCCGAAGATCGCCCCCTTCCTCGCCGTCATCGTCGGGGTGATGTACACACTGTATGGCGGCATAGCGACGCCCTCGGAAGCGGCCGGCGTCGGCGCCGCGCTGTGCGTGCTGCTCGCCGTGGCGATCTACCGCATGTGGTCGCCCGACAAGTGGTGGGTGATCCTGCGCGACACCACGCGCGAGTCGGTGATGATCCTGATGATCATCGGCACCGCGGTGCTGTTCGGCTACATGCTGACGTCGCTCTACCTCACCCAGACGCTGGCGCAGGCGATCGCCGACATGCACGTCAACCGCTGGGTGCTGATGCTGCTCATCAACCTGTTCCTGCTGGTGTGCGGCTTCTTCATTCCGCCGGCCGCCATCATCCTGATGACGGCGCCGATCCTGCTGCCGATCATCACCGCGGCGGGCTTCGATCCGGTGTGGTTCGGCGTCATCATCACCATCAACATGGAGATCGGCCTGATCCACCCGCCGGTCGGGCTCAATATCTACATCGTCAACTCGATCGCGCCCGACGTGCCGGTGGCGCGGATCATGTACGGCACAATCCCCTACGTGCTCTGCATGATGCTGGCGATCGTCATCCTGTGCATGTTCCCGGATATCGCGACCTGGCTGCCCGATACGCTGATGGGGCCGGTGCGTCACTGAGCCGTCGCCGCCCGCGCCGTCGCGGACGGTCGCGCGGCCGCCGATGCCGGCCTGCTTGCGCGCATGATGAGGCGCGGCGTTGCGCCATGCGCCCGGAGCCACCATCCGGAGCCATGCCCCGGAAAGGGCAGCGAGATACCGGCAGGAATTCCAGCGCGGCCGGGGTGACGCCGGACTTGAAATGAACTACGAGTCATAATTCATGTTTTAATGAGAATGCCTGCCGGGTTGTGGAACCCGAACCTTGCCTGACGGGTCAAATGATCGATCTTTCGCGCTTCATCGTCTTTCACGCCCGCCGCGCACCGCGGTGGTGCGCGCCGAAACATCGCGGCG
>JAGRLZ010000106.1 GCA_020441545.1 Xanthobacteraceae bacterium
ACGACGCATCAAGGCGGCCATCGCCGGCCTCAAATCCCCTTGAAGCGCGGCGGCCGCTTTTCCACGAAGCTTGCGACGCCTTCGCGGAAATCCTCGCCGGCCAGCGCGATCGCCATGTTCCGGTTGGCGTCGATGGTCGCCTCCGCCAGGGTCTGGAACGGCACGTCGTAGAGCTGCCGCTTGATCACCGCCATCGCCGACGGCGACACCATGTCCGCCAGGTCGCGCGCGTAGGCATAGGTCGCCTCGCGCAGGTCGTCCGGCGCGCAGAGCCGGTTGACCAGCCCGATGCGCAACGCTTCCTCGCTCGACACCCGCCGCGCCGACAGCAGCAGGTCGAGCGCGTTGGCATGGCCGACGATGTGCGGCAGCATCCAGCTGATGCCGTGCTCGGCGATCAGCCCGCGCCGCGAGAAGGCGGTGGTGAACACCGTGTTGTCGGCGGCGAAGCGCAGGTCGCAATACAGCGCATGGACCAGGCCGATGCCTGCGGTGGCGCCGTTGAGCATGGCGATGATCGGCTTGGCGATCGCGGGATAGAACGAATAGCGCGCCTGCCAGTCGGCACGGCGGTTCATGTCGAAGGCTGGCAACTCGTTGCCGCGGCGCCTGATGTCGTCGGGGTCGAGCCCCTTCAGCACTTCCATGTCGGCGCCGGCGCAGAAGGCGCGGCCCGCGCCGGTCAGCACGATGACGCGCGCGCCGCCGTCGTCGGCCGCCGCCTGCATGGCCTCGCGCACCTCGCGCTCCATGGTCGGCGTCCATGCGTTCATCCGGTCCGGCCGATTGAGCGTGATGGTCGCGATCTTGTCTTCGACGCCGTAGAGAATGTCCTGATAGGCCACCGCGAAATATCTCCTGGTTATGACCTGCTGTCGTCCGCTGCCTTGCCGCGCGCGAGATAGGCGACCGTTTCCGGTCGCTCTTCGAGCCATCCGGTCCAGCGCCTGAAGACCTTGTCCATGCGCGCCGGATCGACGCCGAGCTGCGCCATCGCCACGCCGCCGTTGACCGATTCGCGATATTCGGCGATCAGTCCGTCGCGCAGGATGAACCGGCTCATGCCGTCGATGACGACGCGCCTGCCCTTGAACTGCGGAATCGTCGAGGTGAAGCTGGACAGCGACCACGCATAGCCCATGTCGCCGTTGCAGACCGGATCGAACATCTCCCAGCGATAGTCGTCGGCATCGCGATGAAACATCTCGCTCATCATGTGCGCGATCTCGCGGCGGCCCTGATGCGGGCCGTAGATATAGTCGTAGTAGATCGCGTCGTCGGTGAAATGGCTGGCGAAGCGTTCGCCGTCGCCGGATTCCGCGGCCAGCGTGAAATTTCGCAGCAGTTGCGCAAATCCGGCGGCGTCCATTCGGCATTCCTCGCAAAGTGTTGTCGTTCGCGTGAAAACAACACGCCAAGCAAGGCCAAGACAACCGCAAATTTGCGGGCGCGACAAGGGCGATGAAATTCCGCGGCACGAGAGGACGGTTGTCCGGCGCGGCCCGCGGGAGACGAACCGCGGTCAGCGCCGTCGCTGCAATCGATCGACCACGGCCAGCAGCGGTGCGTGCGGCACGAAGCGCAGCAGGAACGGCACGAGGCGCGCGCCCGTGCCGGGAACGATGACGCGCTTGCCGCGCATCAGCCCGTCATAGCCGGCGCGTGCAACACGTGCCGAAGTGATGTCGAGGCCGGTGGTCGCCGCGTCGGGCTTGAAGCCGGCGCGGTCCTGGAATTCGGTCGGCACCGGGCCGGGGCACAGCGCCGTCACCCGGACGCCGTGTCCGGCAAGCTCGCGATGCAGCGCCTCGGTGAACGACAGCACGTAGGCCTTGGTCGCGTAATAGACCGCCATGCCCGGCCCCGGCAGATAGGCCGCGACCGATGCGACGTTCAGCAGCCCGCCGCGATGGCGGATCAGGCTGTCCGAAAAGCGCAGCGACAGGTCGGTCAGCGCCCGGACGTTGACGGCGATCATGTCGAGCTGCGCGGTCCGCTCGAGCATGACGGCGCGGCCGAGCAGACCGAAGCCGGCATTGTTGACGAGATGGTCGACCTCGACGCCGGCGGAGGCCAGCGCATCGGCGATCAGGTCGCCGGCATCGGGATGCGTCAGGTCGCAGGGGATGACGACCGGCGCCGTGCCGCCGGCAGCGACGATTTCATCCGCGAGCGCGTCCAGCCGCTCCCGCCGCCGCGCCACCAGCGCGAGGCGATGGCCTTCGGCCGCGAAGACGCGCGCCAGATCGGCGCCGATGCCGGAGGATGCGCCGGTGATCAATGTCACGCATCGGGTCACGGTGCGATGCTCCCCATGACCGGGCGTCGGCGCGTCAATCGGCCGCGTCGGCTTCGGCCTGGTTGTGGGCGGCGACGCGGTGCTTGAGCTCGATCCGGTCGCGCGAGGAGACGCCGAGCAGGTCAGCGGCGCGCCACATCACGTTGTCCTCGAATTCGCTCACGCGGCCGTCGGCATATACCAGTTCCCACATCATCTCGATGATGCGGACGCGGCCCGGCTCGTCCACCTCGCGCATGATGACGCTGGTGAAGCGATAAAGGTCGACGGCTTCGCCTTCCACCAGCGTGGCATCGGCGATCAGCTGCGAGGCGGTGCCGGGATCGAGTTGGAAGCGGCTTTCCAGCAGGCTGTGCAGCTTGCGCTTTTCCGCGTCCGACGGCTCGCCGTCGAGCGAGATCACGTGGATCAGCAGGGCCGCGGCGGCCAGCCGATAGTCGGTTTCGTCGAAGGTGCGGGCGCTGTCGGCCGGCGCGACCACGTCGGCGATGAATTGGCGTAACCTGTCCAGCATCAATCTTCCAATCGAACCGTATGAGACGTCAGCATGATGAAGGGGTGGGGCCCCTATTGCCCCGAAATGACCCGGTTTGCAAACGGAGGCGGATATCCATGGAGGGAAACGCCGGAGCCCCCGCACCGGGTTCCCGATCGTGAGATTACGGTTCCGTCATCCTGGCGGAGGTGGAGGCGGACGGCGGGTCACGGAATCTCGTAGACCACGACCTTGTCGGTGATGCCGCGCAACGCCGCGTGCTTGCGGATCGGGGCGATCGACGCCTTGCTCAGCATGTCGGCGACTTCCGGGGTCTCGATCACCGGCCCCGTGATATGGATCGCCTGCGACACCGACAGCCCCTGCACCCGCGAGGCGATGTTGACGGTCTGGCCGAAATAATCCTGCCGCTCGTTCAGCATCACCGCAAGGCACGGCCCTTCGTGAATGCCGATCTTGAGCACCAGGTCCGTGGTGCCGCGCGCCTCGTTCAGCGCGTCCATGGCCTCGCGCATCCGCAACGCGGCCGCGAACGCCTGCTCCGGCCTGACGAAGGTTGCCATCACGGCATCGCCGATGGTCTTCACCACCGCGCCGGCGCTTTCGGAGATGATGTCGAGCAGGGCATGGAAATGCGCGCGCACCAGATCGAACGCCGCAAGGTCGCCGACCCGCTCGTAAAGCGCCGTCGAGCCCTTGAGGTCGGTGAACAGGAAGGTCAGCGAGGTGATCTTGAGCCGCTGGTCGATGGTCAGGTTGTCCGCCTTGTAGATGTCGCGGAACGTCTGGTTGGTCAGGATCCGCTTGGCGGTGAGGATCGGCTTGCGCTTGCCGAGCAGTTCATGCAGGGCGTCGCCGGCAATCCAGACCGACGGCAGCACCCGGACGCCGACCTGATTTTCGACCGAGAGCCGCAGCGGCCCCGGCCGCATCGGGATCGTTCCGGTCGGCGCGTCCTTGCCGGTATAGATCACCGAAAGCTGTTGCCGCTCGCGGGTCGGCTCGCCGCTCACGTCGAGAAACAGCGCGGTATGGGTGACGGGCTCGAACACGATGCAGAACTGCGCCGGCAGTTGCAGCGACAGCAGGGCCTTCTCGCCTGGCGGCAGTTCGATCGCCTCCAGCGTGACCTCCTCGATCAGCCGCGGAAACGCTTCGTCGTCGATCTCGACGCCCGAACTCCAGAAGATCTGGCGTGCATATTCCCAGAACGGCAGCCGGTTGGGATCGTGCGCCGCGATCCGCCGGACCCGCGGGCTGACGGTGAAGGCGACTTCCACCCCTTCGTCGACGGAGGCTTCATAGCCGGCGGCGCACAGCGCGCAATTGTAATCGTCGTGGCGGAGCGATTTCAGGGTGCTGTGGGAATCCAGCACGCCGCTGCAGCCGGGACAAAGCACGTTCCAGTTCAGGTCGAACAGGCCGACGCGCGCGGCATGCAGGAACCCGGAGATCACGGATTCTTCCGGCAGTCCGGTATTCTTCGAGAAATCCAGCAGGTTGATGCGGTTGAGATCGCGGTCGGCCCCGGTTTCGACAAGGCGCTGAATCTCATCCGCCACGAGGGGGTCGGCGGACTGTCTCAGAACCGAGAACAGGGCCTGCACTTCGCTCATTGTTATAATTTACCGCAACCGGGCAGCCGCTCCAACACCAATCGTTCCAGGGCCGGGAGAGGCCGGCCGGCGCCGTCATACGTGGTGCGCCACCGTGGTGGGCGGGTATCGTGACTGTCAGCGCCGGGTCAGGCGGAACAATGGCGAGCGGTCGGGTTGCGTGGTCACCACCCCCACCGGCATCACCGGGCTGCGGTCCTCAAGGTCGACGCGGAAATGTCCGACGATCCGCGCCAGCGCCAGGGTCGCCTCGACGATGGCGAAATGCGCGCCGATGCAGACCCGCGGGCCGACGCCGAACGGCAGATAGGCGAAGCGGTCCGGCGGCGGCGCGCCCGGCAGGAAGCGCGCCGGAATGAAGGCGTTCGGTTCCGGCCAGATCTTCTCGTGCCGGTGCAGCAGCCAGGGTGCGATCAGCACCACGTCCTTCGGCGCGACCTGCATGCCGGCGACGGTGTCGGGGCCGGCCGCGGCGCGCGCGATCAGGAAGGCCGGCGGATAGAGCCGCATGGTTTCGTCGATCACCGCGCGGGTGAAGGCCAGCCGGTCGAGGCCCGCCGTGCTGTTCGCGGCGATGTCGCGCACCTCGGCGGCGACCTCGTCCTGGATCGCCGGATCGAGCGCGAGCAGGTAGAGCGCCCAGAACAGCGCGGTGGCGGTGGTCTCGTGGCCGGCGAGGATCATGGTGGCGACCTGGTCGCCGAGCTGCGCGTCGGTGAAGGCGACGCCGGTTTCGGGATCGCGCGCGGCGACCATCAGTTCGAACAGGTCGCGCGGCGGCGCGCCCTCGCTCTTGCCGGCGGCGCGGCGCTCGGCGATCAGCGCCTGGACGAAGCGGGTCCATCGCCGCCGGAAGAAGGCCCGTGAGATATCCTGCGGGCTCGGCCAGCCCAGCGGCAGCAGCAGGTCGAGCAGGTGCGGCCGCGCCAGGCGGTTGCCGTATTCCATCACGAAGTCGCGCAACGCCGCGCCGTGCCGCGCCATGCCGAACGAGAACATGGTGCGGCCGGCGATCTCCAGCGTCATGCGCTGCATCACCTCGCGCAGGTCCACCGGGGTGTCGTGGCGTGCGTCCAGCGTGGCGATGGTCTCGTCGATGGCGGAGACCATGTGCGGCAGCAGCGTCATCACCGCGCGCGGCGTGAAGGCCGGCGCCAGGGTGCGGCGCTGATGCTTCCAGGCGCGGCCCTCCGCCAGCAGCAGGCCCTCGCCGAGCATCGGGCGCAGCACCCGGATGCCGGCGGGGGTGCGGGTGTAGTTCTCGTAATTCTCGATCAGCACGTGGCGGATCGCGTCGGGTGTATTGAAGATGAAGCTGTTGCGGCCGAAGAACCGGCCCCGGATCACGTCGTCCTCGTAGGCTTGCTGCGTCCACGAGCCGATGGTGCTGTTGCGGATCGCCGCGAGGCGACTGAGCGTCGACATCGAGTCCGGCGCGCGCGGCGGATACGGCGGCACCAGCGGCTGGTGCGCGGGCGGCATCTCGTAGGCTTCGGCGATACTCACGGGCAGCCCTCGTTGCGAATCCGACTATCGGGAATCTAGCCGGCAATCCGGGCGCGATGAAGGCGCCGCGCCGCCCGGGTCAGTAGGTCAGTTCGGCCACCGCGACGCGGTTCTGCGAGGCCGGCCAGGCCCGCGCCACGATCCGTTCCTCGTTGAACATCGCGACCACCGGGCGGCCGAGCTGCGATTTCGGCAGGCGGACGATGGCGGTGGAGTCGGCCGGGACGCCGCCCTTGACGTCCGACGGCGTCTTGCCGTCGAGCAGCACGATGTCGCGCGGCAGCCCGAAATAGCCGCGCGGCCGCGACATGATGACGATCGCGCCGCCGGCGCTCTCGGCGGCGCTCAGCGGATGGGCCGCGCGCAGATGCACGATGTCCGAGGAGCGCGCGAACGGCGAACGGTAGATGTGGGTGGTCGGGGAGCCGCGCATGCCGAGCACGAATTCGAGATACCAGTCCGGCTTCACCTGGGCCGGTCCCCAGCGGCCGTCGGCGGCGGTCCGGGTGACATGGACGGCGTCGCCGATCCGCTCGCCGGTGTCCGGCGCGACCCGATAGACCTCGACCGACGCATCGGCGACCGGGCGATTGGTCGGCACCCCGCCGGGCGTGTCGGTGACGAGGCCGCTCAGCCGCACCTCGGCCTCCGGCACGATGGCGATGCGGGCCGGCTCGCTGCCGGCGATGAAGCGGTAGATTTCCTTGAAGGCCCGCGCCGAGAACGCCGTCTCGCGATGATCGACATCGCCGAGCACCAGGTTGGTCGCGCCCTTCAGCTCCGGCCCGTCATAGCCGACATTGGTCGCCCGGCCCGGCTTGCCGATGAAGCGGCCGTCGGGCTGGGCGTATTTGTCCATCCGGTCGCTGCGCAGGGTCAGGAAGGCGGTGCCCGGGGTGACCTCGGTCCTGCCCTGGTTCAGGCCGGTCAGGAACGGCCCGCGGCCATTGAACTCGCTGCCGAGGTTCTCGTCCCATGCGAACACGCCGTGGTTCGGCGTGCCGCACAGCACCGCATGGCTGACCTCGCCGCCGCCGCCGTTCCTGATGAAACTGCGGATCGCATTACCGCCGCGCGAGCTGCCGACCAGCGCGATGCGCGGCGCGCCGGTTCGTTGCCTGAACGCCGCCACCGCCCGGGCGAGTTCGAGGCGCTGGTCCTCGGTGGAGGAGCGCATCGGCTGCGGCCTGGCGTCGTCGCCGCGCGCCAGCGGGTTGAGGAAGTTGACCGCGGCCAGGCGGTCGCGCGCGATCCCGTTGGATTCCATCCGCCAGAAGGTCGTGATCCACAACGCGGCGTGGTCGCCGTTGCCGTGGACGAACAGGATCGGCGGCACCGGCGGCGCACCGGGCAGGGGGTCCTTGCCCTGTGCCAGCGCCATGCGCGCGAGGCCGCTTGCCGCGAGCGGCAGGACCGCCGCCGTCCTCAAAAGATGCCGCCTCGAAACGCGCATTCCTTGCCTCCCGGCAATCTCACCCACTAAAACGGTCGGACGACTCATAGCCGCCCGGCGACTGAGGCGCCAAGCCCGAATCATCGGACCCCCGAATCATCGGGCACCATCATGGCATGAGACGCATGACCCAGCCGCCGAAGCCGAAATCGCCCGCCGCCAGCAGCCTCGCCGCGCCGCTGCGGCTCCCTTTGTTCCGGCGGATCTGGCTGGCCAGCCTGCTGTCCAATCTCGGCCTGATGATCATGGGCGTCGGCGCCGCCTGGACGATGACCCAGATGACCTCGTCCGCCGACAAGGTGGCGCTGGTGCAGACCGCGGTGACGCTGCCGATCATGCTGTTCGCGATGGCGGCGGGCGCGATCGCCGACATGTACGACCGCCGCAAGATCGCGCTGGTCTCGCTGACGATCGCGCTTGCCGGCGCGACGAGCCTCACCACGCTGGCGGGGTTGGGCATCATGACGCCGAACCTCATGCTGGCGTTCTGCTTTATCATCGGCAGCGGCATGGCGCTGTTCGGTCCGGCCTGGCAGGCTTCGGTCAGCGAGCAGGTGCCGGCGGAAACGCTGCCGTCGGCGGTGGCGCTTAACGGCATCAGCTTCAACATCGCCCGCAGCTTCGGGCCGGCGATCGGCGGCGTCGTGGTCGCGGCAGCCGGCTCGGTCGCCTCCTTCGCGACCAATGCGCTGTTCTATCTGCCGCTGCTGGGGGCGCTGTTCCTCTGGCGCCGCGTGAGCGAGCCGTCGCGACTGCCGCGCGAGGGCCTGAAGCGCGCAGTCATTTCGGGGGTGCGCTACGTCGCCAATTCGCCGCCGATCCGCGTCGTGCTGACCCGCACCCTGGTGACCGGCTTTGCCGGCGGCTCGGTCGCGGCGCTGATGCCGCTGGTCGCGCGCGATCTGCTGCACGGCAACGCGCAGACCTACGGCATCATGCTCGGCGCCTTCGGTGTCGGCGCCGTGATCGGCGCGCTCAACATCAACAAGGTCCGCAAGTATCTGAGCGGCGAGGGCGCGATCCGGCTGTGTACGCTGGTCATGGGCGGCGCCATCATGGTCGTCGCGGTCAGCCGGCTCCCGGTGCTGACTGCCGCGGCGCTGGTGATCGCGGGCGGGATGTGGATGCTGTCTGTCGCGACCTTCAATGTCGGCGTTCAGCTCTCCGCCCCGCGCTGGGTCGCCGGACGATCGCTCGCCGCGTTTCAGGCCTCGATCTCCGGGGGCATCGCGATCGGAAGCTGGTGCTGGGGGCACCTCGCCGACGGGATCGGCGTCCAGGGCGCGCTGGCGGTGTCCGGCGCTCTGATGACGCTGTCGCCGCTGCTCGGCCTGTGGATCAGGATGCCGCCGGTCGGCGACCGCGACGAGGCCGCCGAATTCCTCGCCGATCCCGAGGTGCAGCTGTCGCTCTCCAGCCGCAGCGGCCCGATCATCGTCGAGATCGAATACCGCGTCGACCCCAACCGCGCCCGCACCTTCTACCGGCTGATGCAGATGGTTCAGCTCAGCCGGCAGCGCAGCGGGGCCTATGGCTGGTCGATCGCCCGCGACATCGCCGATCCGCATCTGTGGATCGAGCGCTATCATTGCCCGACCTGGCTGGATTTCCTGCGCCAGCGCAATCGCGCCACGCAGTCCGAGCGGGAATTGCATATCCGCGCGATGAAGTTCCATGAGGGCCCGGAGCCCGTCCGCATCCGGCGGATGCTGGAGCGGCCGCATGGCTCGGTACGCTGGAGGGAGACGACGCCGGATCCGGCCGCCGGCACCGCCGGGGAGGTGCTGCCGGTCGCGACGCCGGTCGGGAGCAGTTCCTGAGTTCATCCCGATCGTCGGGGCCCGGTATCGCCGGCTCTTATCGTCGCCGGCCCTGGCGGAATCGCGGCTGCCGCCGGGCCGCGGCCTGCGGGGCATGACGTGCGGGGCCCGACTTGGGGGCCCGACTTGGGGGCACGACTTGATTTGGGGACATGACCTGGCCTTCGCCGGGTGCGATCGGCCCGGTCGATTATACCGTTGCCGCGGCCGCCGGATTCCGCTTCAACGGTTCCGAACGGTCTTGTTCGAACGGTCTTGCGATCGGTGCTGTCCCGGGCCGCCATCGAGAATCATGCTGCAAACCCTTCGAGAATTTGCCCGGCAGCTCACCTGGCGTGACGGGCTGTTCGCCGTGAAGTCGTTCGCGGCCGGAATGGCGGCGCTGTACATCGCCTTTCGCCTCAACCTGTCGCAGCCGAGCTGGGCGCTCACCACCGTCTATGTGGTGTCGCAGCCGTTCGCGGGGATGGTGCTGGCCAAGGCGTTCTATCGCGTGCTCGGCACGGTGATCGGCGCCGCGATGTCGCTGGTGCTCGTGGCGTTGTTCGCCAATTCGCCGGAGCTGTTCTGCCTGGCGCTGGCGCTGTGGATCGGGATCGGCACCACGATCACGATCTACCTGCGCGACGCGCCGCAGGCCTATGTCGGAATGCTGGCGGGCTATTCGGCGGCGATCATCGGGCTTCCGGCTGCGCTTGCGCCCGCGCATGCGTTCGATTTCGCCATCGCCCGCTGCCTTGAGATCATGCTGGGCATCCTGTGCGGCACGCTGGTGCACAGCGTGGTTTTTCCACGGCGCGCCGGCGATGCGTTGCGCCGGGCGGTCGCCGGCGCATTGCCCAGCATGGCGAGCTGGGCCACCGACGCGTTGCGCGGCCTCGGGAACGAGGCCCAGGGTCTCGCCGACCGCCGCAAGATCATCTCGACCGTGGTCGCGATGGATGGCCTGCGGGTTTTCGCGGCGCTCGATACGCCGACGCTGCGGGCGATCGGCGGCACCATCCGACGGTTCGAGGGGCGCCTGTTGTCGCTGCTCGCGGTACTGGTCCCGCTCTACGACCGCCTCGGCATCCTGCAGCGCAGGCGGCCCGATATCGCCGCCGACCTCCAGCCCATGGTCGAGCGGGTGGCCCGCCACATCGCCGGCTCGGCAAATGCCGTCACGCCCGAACAGTCGCAAAGGGAGACGGCGGAAGAAATCGCGCTGAAGGCGGAGATCGCGGCGCGGCTGCCCGCGGTCGCCACCTTGCGGGACGTGCCGGGCGCCTTCCTGGTCCACAGCATCCTGTCGCGGCTGCAGGACGTGCTGGCGATGTGGCAGGAGGCGGTCTGGCTCCGCGCCCATATCGCCGCCGGCGTCGCGCCGCGGGACGCCGGCCCCGCCCCGTCGTTCCGGCCCTATCGGGATGCCACCTTCGCGGCGGTCGGCGGCCTGATTTCCGCGATCACCGTGCTGGTCGCGAGCGCCTTCTGGATCGCGTCCGCCTGGTCCAACGGTCCGGCCGCCGTCACCTTCGCCGGCATCATGTGCGCGATCATGGGCGGGCGCGACGATCCCGCGAGCGCGGCCACGGGCTTCATGAAGATGAGCCTTGTCGGCGTGGTGCTGGCGGCAACCTATCTGTTCGTCGTCCTGCCGCCGCTGACGACCTTCCCCGCGCTGGTGGTCGCGCTGGTGCCGCTCTATCTCGGCTGCGGGCTCCTGCTCACCTTTCCGGGGACGGTTCCCTACACCATGCCGGTCATCTTCATCGGCGGCGGGCTGATCGGACTGTCCAATACGATGGATTACAGCTTCGACAGCTTCGTCAACAATTATCTCGGCTATGTGGTCGGCATGGCGACCGGCGCCGCCGCGCTGACCCTGCTGCGGCCGCTCGGCACCGAATGGATCGTGCAGCGCCTGACCCGCGGCATCATGCGCGACCTGGCGCGGCTGGCGCGATCGGCCACGCCCGAACCGCGCAGTGCCTTCGAAAGCCGGATGTTCGACCGGATCAACGCCCTGCTGATGCGGCTCGACCCGATGAATGCGATGCAGCGCGCCGCGATGCGGGGCGCGCTCGCCAGCCTGCGGGTCGGCCTCAACATCCTCGCGCTCGAAAGCATGCTTGCGACCCTGCCGCCGGGCGCCGCGTCGTCGGTGCGGGGCGTGCTGGATGCGCTGGCCGATCATTTCGGCCGGCGGGTGCGGCCGCACGTGTCGGGCCTGTTGCCGACGCTCGAAGCGGCCCGCGACCGATGCCTCGCGCTCGGCGACGATGCGCTGCTGACCCGCGCCGCGGAGTCGCTGTATAGTATCGAGATGACGCTGCGCCAGCATCCCGGCTTCTTCGGATCGTCGGCCGCGATCCCTGCGGCGGCCGCAACCGGGCCGGTGCCCGCATGATCCGGGAGATCAGCCTCGACGGCATCTTTTTCCCGCCGCTGCTCGGCTATCTCGCCGGTGCGGCGCTGGCCTGGTATGTGCTGCGCTTCCTGCTCGGCCGGATCGGCTTCTACCGGCTGGTCTGGCATCCGCCGCTGTTCAACACCGCGCTTTACGTCGTTCTGCTCAGCATCTTCGTCGTCGCGACGCTGTAGCCTTTCCGGGATCGTCTCATGCCGCAGGTCAGTTCATGGATTCGGATGACGGTCACGGCGCTGGCCGTCGCCGCCGCCGTGGTGGCGGGCTGGTATCTGTGGCGCACCTATGAGGAAAGCCCGTGGACGCGCGACGGCCGGGTCCGGGCCAATGTGGTGATGGTGGCGCCGGACGTGGCGGGCGCGCTGGTCGATATCCGGGTCAGGGACAATCAGGAGGTTCGGATCGGCGACGTGCTGTTCGTGGTCGATCCGGCGCGCTACAAGCTCGCGGTGGTGCAGGCCGAAGCGATGCTGGCGGGCGCCAGGAGCGTGCTCGAGCAGCGGCAGGAGGAGCAGGCGCGGCGCGAGCGGCTGAGCGCGGCGTCGATCTCGCAGGAGGCGCTGACGCAGGCCCGCACCGCGACGCTGTCGGCGCAGGCCGACTACGACCGGGCGGAAGCGGCGCTGGGCGTCGCGAAACTGAATCTGGCGCGCACCGAGGTGCGCTCGCCGGTCAACGGCCACGTCACCAACCTGCTGATCGGCCGCGGCGACTATGCGGTCGCCGGCAAGCCGATGGTGGCGGTGATCGACAACGATTCGTTCTATGTCGCCGGCTATTTCGAGGAGACCAAGCTGCGCCACATCCGGATCGGCGATCCGGTGTCGATCCGGCTGATGGCCTATCAGGCGCCGCTCAAGGGGCACGTCCAGAGCGTGGCGCGCGCCATCACCGACCGCGACAACGCCACCGGCGCCGATCTGATCGCCAACGTCAATCCGACCTTCAGCTGGGTGCGGCTGGCCCAGCGCATTCCGGTCCGCATCGCCATCGACGACATCCCGAAGGGGATCGCGCTGAGCGCGGGGATGACCGCCACGGTGGTGGTGACGGAGCCGGCCGGCGACCGCCACGTCAAGCCGCCGGCCGGCTGAGCCGCCGGGAAACCGAATCGCCGGGATGACTGAAGCGGGGTGGATGACGCAGGCGCGAATGGCGCGGGATGCGGCGGGCCACATGCGCCACGAAACACGCGCAGTGAAAGAATCACGGGCCACGAAACATGCGCCGTGAAACCATAACCGCCATGAAAAATGGCACCACGGGAGATTAAAGTGGTGCCCAGGAAAGGACTCGAACCTTCACGACCTTGCAGCCACTGGCACCTGAAGCCAGCGCGTCTACCAATTCCGCCACCTGGGCCCGGGCGGGTTGATAAGGACCGCCGCCGCGCTTGTCAAATGCAACCTCTCGGGAGCCGGATTCGACGTTCGCGGCCCGCTGCAGGGCGGACTTGACGGACGCGGATGCGTGGATTCCCGATCTGCAAAAATATCCGCTGAAGCGGGATACGGAGCCCCGCTCCGATTTGATCGGAATGGAAATGGCTCTAGAATCGAATCGCGGGCGCTAAATCGACTGTACAGCGTCGGGGCGATGGCGTATCGCCAACGGCAGAGAACCGCAGTTTCCGGGCGCCACCCCGCGCCCTTTTGCCCGGTTGAGGTCGAACCATGCCAGCAGCTTTGCCTTCCAATTCCGAAACCCTCGTCACCGTTTTCGGCGGATCGGGCTTCATCGGGCGGCATGTGGTGCGCGCCCTGGCCAAGCGCGATTACCGCGTCAGGGTGGCGGTGCGGCGGCCCGAGCTTGCCAATCACCTGCAACCGCTCGGCCGGGTCGGGCAGATTCACGCCGTTCAGGCCAATATCCGATATCCGGATTCGGTGGCGGCCGCGATCCGCGGCGCGGACATCGTCATCAACCTGGTCGGCATCATGGCCGAGAGCGGCGCGCAGCGCTTCGATGCCGTGCAGGGTGCCGGCGCCGGCACGGTGGCGAAGGCGGCCGCGGCGGCCGGTGCCCGGATGATCCATGTTTCGGCGATCGGGGCCGATGCCGAATCGCCGTCGCGCTATGCCCAGGCCAAGGCGGCCGGCGAGGCGGCGGTGCGCGAGGCCGCGCCGGACGCGGTGATCTTCCGGCCCTCGGTGGTGTTCGGCCCCGAGGACGAGTTCACCAATCGCTTCGCCGCCATGGCGCAGATGATGCCGGTGCTGCCGCTGGTCGGCGACGGGGTGACCCGGATGCAGCCGGTCTATGTCGAGGATGTCGCCCATGCGGTCGCCGATGCCGCCGACGGCAAGGCGAAGGCCGGCGGCGTCTACGAGCTCGGCGGACCGGACGTCATGAGCCTGCGCCAGATCGTCAGCGGGATTCTCGAGATCATCGACCGCAAGCGCTGGCTGGTGCCCCTGCCGTTCGCACTGGCGCGCCTCAAGGCGGTCGTGCTGCAATTCGCGCCGTCGCCGCTCACGCTGACGCGCGATCAGGTGACGTTGCTGCAATCCGACAACGTGGTGTCGGACGGGGCCAGGGCGGCCGGGCTGACGCTGGAAGGGCTCGGCATCGCGCCGGATGCGCTTCAGGCTGTGGCGCCGCAATATCTCTGGCGCTTCCGCCCGATGGGCCAGTTCCAGCGCAAGAACGCCTGAGGCTCACCGGGACTGTCGCGACGACGGTTCTTTATGGCGGTCCCGGTTCTGCGAAGCACGGCCTCGCATTGCATCGCACCCGGGACGTCGCGGCCTTCAATATCCCAGCGCCAGCGCGATCAGGCCGAGCGTGCCGACCATCACCCGCCACCAGGCGAAGAAGGTGAAGCCGTGGCGTGTGACGTAATTGAGGAATGCCTTCACCACGATGATCGCGGTGATGAACGACACCACGAAGCCGATCGCGATGATATAGGAGTGATCCAGCGTCATCTCGTGGCGGCTCTTGTAGAGGTCGTAGACGAAGGCGCCGAGCATGGTCGGGATCGCCAGGAAGAACGAGAATTCCGCCGACGACCGCTTGTCGGCCCCGAGCAGCATCGCCGCGACGATGGTGGCGCCGGAGCGGGAGACGCCCGGGATCATCGCGGTGCATTGGGCGAAGCCGATGGCCAGATAGGTCATCAGCGGAAACGCGGTGGCATCGTGCAGCCGTGGCCTGAGCTCGATCTGGTCGACCCACATCAGCACCGCGCCGCCGACGATCAGCGAGAAGCAGACCACCCACGGGTTGAACAGGTAGCTCTTGATGTAGCCGCCGAGCAGGCCGCCGATGACCGCCGCCGGCAGGAACGCGACGACAACCCCGATGACGAAGCGGCGGGCGGCCGGGTCGGTGAACATGCCGAGCGCGATGTTCCACAATTTGACAAAATAAATGGCCAGAATGGCCAGAATCGCGCCGAGCTGGATGAGGATGGCGAAGCTCTTCCAGAAATTGTCCTGCCCCAGATCGAAGAACCGCTCGACCAGCAACAGGTGGCCGGTCGACGACACCGGCAGGAACTCGGTCACGCCCTCGACGATACCGAGGATCACCGCACGGATGGCATCTGACAGCATCGGAAGGTCGCTTTGTTGGGCGGGCGCGGGGCGGGGAGAATCGCCGACCCTTCTCCCTTATTCGCCGATCCGCCGCAACGGCAAAATATGCACGTCAGGAGCCAGAGCATGATCCCGAAAAGTGGAATCCGGTTTTTGGAAAAGATCATGCTCAATCAAAAAGATAGACGGCGGGTCTGATTGAGCGCGGTTGGATCAGACCCTGGCGGGACCGCTTGCCGTTGCCGTGCCGATGGTTAGAGCCCCGCTTCCGACGGAATCAGGAGCGGAGTTCCATGTTGCTATTCTGACGCGTTTTCTTCATGCGAACCGGTACCCACGTCGCTCGAAAACGCTATGGGAAAGCCCGCTCTCGCGGCGCGCCGGAGACGGTTTGTTAAGGACGCGAACGTATCTAAGGGATTCGATGTTCACGCTGTTCCATCATCCATTCTGTCCCCATTCCAGGTTCATCCGCCTCGTTCTCGGCGAGTATGGGCTCGACCTGCAATTGGCGGAGGAGCGGCCGTGGGAGCGGCGCGAGGATTTCCTGATCCTCAATCCGGCCGGAACCACGCCGGTGCTGGCGGCGGAGCACATTCCGCCGATCCCGCATGCCGGCATCATCGCCGAATATATCGACGAGACCTACGGGGCGGGTCGCCCGGACCGCCGGCTGCTGCCGGAAACCCTGCAGGAGCGCATCGAGGTGCGCCGCCTGATGGCGTGGTTCAACGAGAAATTCTTCGAGGAGGCCAGCAGCCCGCTGGTCACCGAGCGCATCTACAAGCGCTTCATGAGCGAGGCCGATGGCGGCGGCCCGCCGCAGGCCGAGGTGCTGCGTGCGGCGAAAGCCAATGTGCGCTATCATCTGGCCTATATCGGCTGGCTGGCGCGCACGCGGAACTTCCTGGCCGGCGACCGGCTGACCTATGCCGACCTCGCCGCCGCGGCGCATCTGTCGGCCATCGACTATCTGGGCGATGTGCCATGGAACGAGGACGATGCCGCCAAGCACTGGTATGCGCGGGTGAAGTCGCGCCCGTCGTTCCGCCCGCTGCTGGCGGAGTGGCTCGCCGGCGTGCCGGCCTCGCGCACCTACGTCGATCTGGATTTTTGACCTGCGGAACGCATCCTCCGTCATGCCCGCGCAGGCAGGCATCCAGTAACCTCCACGGTCGCTTGTGGGTACTGGATCATCCGCCTTCGCGGATGATGACCGCCGCGATGGTTGTCGGCGCCACATCATGACCGCCGATCTCAAATCCGCGCTCGCCGTTGAAGCCCGCGCGCTCGGCTTCGACGCCATCGGCGTCACCGTGCCGGACGCGATTCCCGGCGCGCGCGCGCGGCTCGAAGCCTTCCTCGACTATGGCGCGCATGGCGGAATGGACTGGCTCGCCGCCGATCCGCCGCGCCGCGCCGATCCGCGCGTGCTGTGGCGCGAGGTGCGCTCGGTCGTCATGCTCGGCGTCAATTACGGTCCCGATGTCGACCCGCGCGCGGTCCTCGCACAGCGCGACCGCGCGGCGATCTCGGTCTACGCCCAGGGCGACGACTACCACGACCTCATCAAGAAGCGGCTGAAGGTGCTGGCGCGCTGGCTGCTGGCGCAAGCGGGCCAGGACGGCCTCGACGGCGACGTGAAAGTCTTCGTCGATACCGCGGCGGTGATGGAGAAGCCGCTCGCCGGCGCCGCCGGGCTCGGCTGGCAGGGCAAGCACACCAACCTGGTCTCGCGCGAGTTCGGCTCGTGGCTGTTCCTCGGCGCGATCTTCACCACGCTCGACCTGCCGCACGACCCCCCCGCCCGCGACAATTGCGGCGCCTGCCGCGCCTGCCTCGACAGTTGCCCGACCGACGCGTTCGTCGCGCCCTACAAGCTCGATGCGCGGCGCTGCATTTCCTATCTCACCATCGAGCACAAGGGGCCGGTCCCGCGCGCGCTCCGCAAGAGCATTGGCAACCGGATCTATGGTTGCGACGATTGCCTCGCGGCATGCCCGTGGAACAAGTTCGCGCAACAGGGGCGCGAGACCAGGCTCGCGGCGCGCGAGGCGTTGCGCGCGCCGAAGCTCGCCGAGCTGTTGAAGCTCGACGATGCCGCGTTCCGCGCGCTGTTCACGAAATCGCCGGTCAAGCGCATCCATCGCGGCCGCTTCATCCGCAACGCGCTGATCGCCGCCGGCAATTCCGGCGATAGAGCCCTTGCCGACGATGCGATCCGCCTGCTCGACGATCCCGACGCCACCGTGCGCGGCGCGGCCGCGTGGGCGCTGTCGCAACTGCTGAGCGCGAGCGATTTTGCCAAGCACGCACACCGCGCACTTCGGTCCGAGACGGATCAGGACGTCCGCGACGAATGGCGGAGCGCCATGGCGCCTCAGGATATGGCGTTTCAGGGTGCGGATGAGGGGCTTTCTGCTCCTGACGGAATCATCCGTCGTCATGCCCGGACTTGATCCGGGCATCCATCTTCCAAACGTATTTCTGTTTCAGGACTTGGGATCGTCCAGCGGCACGCAATACAGTTCGAGGCGATGATCGACCAGCTTGTAGCCGAGCTTGCGGGCGATCTCGGCCTGCAGCTTCTCGATCTCTTCGGAGGTGAATTCCACCACGGTGCCGTCGCGCAGGTTGATGAGATGGTCGTGATGGCTTTCCGGCACCTGCTCGTAGCGCGCGCGGCCTTCGCGAAAATCGTGGCGCTCGATGATGCCGGCATCCTCGAACAGCTTGACGGTGCGATACACGGTCGAGATCGAGATCTTGTCGTCGATGGCGACGCAGCGGCGGTACAGTTCCTCGACGTCGGGATGATCGGCCGATTCCGCCAGCACCCGCGCGATCACGCGGCGCTGCTCGGTCATGCGCATGCCGGTCGCCGCGCAACGGGCCTCGATTCCGACGGTCTTGGATGCGGGCATGGATTTCAAAGCTGGCATCGAACCTCGTCTTCGCTGAAGCTGTCTTGCCATCGCGGCGCGGTCAGGACAAGTCGCGCCGCATCACCAGGGCGTTCAATTTCGTCGCGGTGCCCTGATTATAATAATTCTCGCGGCGGCCGACGACCTCGAAGCCGGCGTTGCGATAGAGCCGGCATGCCGGCTGATTATTTTCCTCGACTTCGAGAAAGACCGCGCGCACCCCGCGTCCGGCGAGATGCCCGAGATGGGTCATCAGCAATGCCCGCGACAATCCCCGTCCGCGGGCCCGCGCCGAGACGGCGATCGACAGGATTTCGGCTTCGTCAGCGGTCTGCCGCGACACCGCGAAGCCGACCACCTCGCGGCCCCGCCGCAGCCGGTGGATCATCGTGCCGGGCTCGCGCAGCATGGCGTCGAATTCGGTCTTGCCCCAGCCGCGGTGAAACGAATCGCCGTGGATGCGCGCCAGCGCGGCCACGTCGCGCTGGCTTGCCGGCTCGATCACGGGCCGGGCCGGGTTCCACAGCCACGACAGCCAGTCCAGGACCGGCGCCGTCATGAGGCAGGCGTGGGGTGAGGCAGGGGAGCGGCGGAAGGCTTGGCGTCCGGCGCCCGGAGATAGAGCGGGCGGGCCGGCGCGGTGTCCGGCGTCACCGCGGCGCCGAGCCATGCCACCCAGCCGATGTCGGGCGCCGGTTGCGGGTCGATCAGCACCGGCGGTTCCGCCTCGGCCGGCCAGCGCGCGGCCAGCAGCCCGGCCGCATTGCCGACCAGCCGGGGCGGCCCGAAGCGCGCGGCGCCGAGTGCGGCGGCGATCGGCACGACGCTCGGCGGCACCAGCGTGGCGCCGTTGCCGGCGGCGACCTGGAGATAGACGTGATCGTGGCGCGCATCGATTGCGGAGACGATGGCACGCCGCTCGTTCTCGCCGACATGGGGGGCGGCATAGGCGGTCAGTGTGGAGACGCCGACGGCCGGCTTGCCAGTGGCGAGCGCGATGCCGCGCGCCGCCGAGAGCCCGACCCGCAGGCCGGTGAAACTGCCGGGGCCGGTGGTCGCCACGATCCGGTCCAGCGCATCGAAGGCAATACCGGCCCGCGCGACGACGCGCGCGATCAGCGGCATCAGCGCTTCGGCGTGGCCGCGCTGCATCGGAAGCGATTCCTGCGCCAGCATCCTGGGGGCCGCGCTGTCCAGCACGCCCGCGGAGCAGGCTTCGAGCGCGGTATCAATGGCGAGGATCAGCATGGGGAAGCGAGGCGTGAGTGGCGAACAGCGAACAGATTAGCATGAAAACCGCGTGCGGCAGCTCTATGTCTTTTTCTATTCGCTACCCGCTACTCGTTGTTCGCTTTGTCAATCCGCCGCCATCGCCTCGACGTCCACCACCTCGGGCACGAAGTGCTTCAGGAGGTTCTGGATGCCGTGCTTCAGCGTTGCGGTGGACGATGGGCAGCCCGAGCATGCGCCGCGCATGTTGAGATAGACGATGCCGTCGCGGAAGCCGCGGAAGGTGATGTCGCCGCCGTCATTGGCGACCGCCGGGCGCACCCGCGTCTCGATCAGGTCCTTGATGATCTCGACCGTCTCGGCGTCGTCCTCGCTGAAGAACTCGCCGGCCCCGTCGCTGTCCTCGCCGGCGTCGCTGCCGTCGGTCATCAGCGGGCCGCCGGACATGAAGTGCTCCATGATGGCGCCGAGGATGGCGGGCTTGAGGTGCTGCCAGTCGCCGTCGGTCTTGGTCACGGTGATGAAGTCGGCACCGTAGAACACGCCGGCGACGCCCGGAATGCCGAACAGCCGTTCGGCCAGCGGCGAACGCGCCGCCTGTTCGGGGGCGGCGAACGCCATGGTTCCGCTGGAGAGCACGGCGCGGCCCGGCAGGAACTTCAGCGTCGCGGGATTCGGGGTGGTTTCAGTCTGGATGAACATGATCTTCTCCAATCACGGCCGGGTTCAAGGCCCGGCGCTTGGGCGTCTTTTATCAGATGGGCACGGCGAATGCATGGTCAAGCCGCAATCCGCCGAATAGTCAGTGGAATCATCGTCTTACGACAGGCCGTCGATCTCGCTGTCGCTCAGATTGCCGGGCACGATGGTGACCGGGATCGGGAACGTGCCGACCGTCTTGGCGAGCGCGGTGATGATCGGGCCGGGGCCCTCGGGGCCGATGCTGGCCGCCAGCACCAGCATCGAGATGTCGACATCCTTGTCGATGACGTCGAGCAGTTGCTCGCTCGGTGCCCCTTCGCGGATCACCCGCTCCGGGGTGATGGCGGCGACGCCGTTGGCGCGGCCGGCGGCGCGGTCGAGCGCGGCGTTGGCGATCTCGTCGGCTTCCGCCTTCATGATGTCGGCGACGCCGAGCCATTGCTGGTTGCGGTCCTCGGTCTCGATGATGCGCAGCATCACCACGCCGCCGCCGACGCGCACCGCCCAGCGGCTGGCGTAATAGACCGCGCGGTCCCACTCGGCGCTGTCGTCAACGATGACCAGGCATTTCGGCTTGTGGCCCTGCTCGTAGCTTCGTCGTCTGGTGCTCATGCGTGCCCCGGATTATCGCCGCGCCAACGGCAACTTTCGCCATGCTGCCACGGCGGCGGCATCCCTCACAAGCGGATTGCGCGCGCGCCGGGACTTGACAAATGCACCGCGCGAACCACGCGACAAGGCGTTTCGCGTGGTTGCGCGCCGCAACGAACGACGCTGGGCCCTACTGCTTGCGGATGAAGCCGACGATGTCCTTGACGTCGCGGATGGTCTGCTCGGCGATCGTGCCGGCGCGCTCGGCGCCGTCGGCCAGCACCTGCTCGACGTAGCCCGGATCCTGCGCCAGCCGCTTCATCTCGGCGGTGAGCGGGCCGAGTTTCGCCACCGCGAGATCGACCAGATTCGATTTGAATCCGGAGAACTGCGCGCCGCCGAATTCGCGCAGCACGTCCGCCTTCGGCCGGCCCGATAATGCGGCGAAGATGCCGACCAGGTTGTCGGCCTCGGGGCGCGCCTCGAGGCCCTTCTCCTCGCTTGGCAACGGCTCGGGATCGGTCTTGGCCTTGCGGATTTTCTGCGCGATGGCGTCGGCGTCGTCGGACAGGTTGATGCGCGAATAGTCGGACGGGTCCGACTTCGACATCTTCTTCGCGCCGTCGCGCAGGCTCATCACCCGCGTCGCCGGGCCGGTGATGACCGGCTCGGGCAGCGGGAAATATTTGTCGTTGTGGCCGTTCGACGCGATCGAGGCGGCGAAGTCGTTGTTGAACTTCTGGGCGATATCGCGCGAAAGCTCGAGGTGCTGCTTCTGGTCCTCGCCGACCGGCACATGGGTGGCACGGTACAGCAGGATGTCGGCCGCCATCAGCACCGGATAGTCGTAGAGGCCGATCGAGGCGTTCTCGCGGTCCTTGCCCGCCTTCTCCTTGAACTGGGTCATGCGGTTCAGCCAGCCGAGCCGCGCGACGCAGTTGAACACCCAGGTCAGCTCGGCGTGGCCGGCGACCTGGCTCTGGTTGAAGATAACTTGCGTCTTCGGGTCGATGCCGGCGGCGATGAAGGCCGCGGTCACCTCGCGCGTGTTGCGGCGAAGCTCGTCCGGTCCGCCCCAGACCGGGATCGGCACGGTGATGGCGTGCAGGTCGACCACGCAATAGATGCAGTTGTGCGTGGCCTGCAGCTTCACGAAATTGACGATGGCGCCGAGATAGTTGCCGAGGTGGAGATTGCCGGTCGGCTGGACGCCGGAGAATACGCGCTGAATGGTCATGTCACATCGTCCTTGAGGCGCCGGGTTTGGAGGCCGGCCCCGGAATATTTGGAGCATGATGTGGTCCGAAAACCGCTTCACACTTTTCGGCATCATGCTTGCAAGCGCGTTGCTTGCAGGCGCGTTGCTTGCCACGCCCGCCACTGGCGCGCAAGTCATGGATGCGCAGGTCACGGGATGCGCGGGTTACGGCAGGCGGAGGTCGCGCGGCCGAACGACGCCAAGCAGGGCGAGCAACGCGCCGTAGACGACGATGCCGGCGACGATGGCGAGCGCCAGCATCGCCGCAATAGCGGGATGGCTGGCGTCGCCGAGTTGCGTGGGCAGCGTGCGCACGCCCAGCCAGAGAGCCGCGCCCATCGCAAGCGCGGCGAGCGCGATGCGCGGCAGCCGTCGCCGCGCATCGGAATCGATGGCGAAGCCATGGCGCGCCCGTCCGCGCCACAGCAGGACGATCACGCCGGCCCATGCGGCGGCGGCGATCGCGCCGGCGATTCCGGCGACGCCGAACGGCGCGGCCAGCCACGTCGCGGCGAGCAGCGCGACCGCGAGCGCGATCACGGTCGCGGCAAGCGGGCCGGAGGTGTCGTGGCGGGCGAAGAACGCCGGCGCGAGCGCCTTGGTCGCGACCTGCGCCGGCAGGCCGAGCGCAAGCCAGGCCAATGCATATGCGGTGGCGCGGCTGTCGGCCGCCGTGAAGGCGCCGTGCTCGAACAGCACCCGCACGATCGGTTCGGAGAGCAAAGCGAGCCCGAGCGCCGCCGGCAAGGCCAGTCCGATCGCCAGTTCGACGGCGCGCGAGGCGGTCTGCGCGAAGGCGCCGTCGCCGCTGCGCGCGGCGCGCGTCAGTTCCGGCACCAGCACCGTGCCCATGGCGACGCCGACGATGCCGAGCGGCAGTTCGATCAGGCGGTTGGCGAAATAGAGCCACGACACCGCGGCGGGCGATGCCGAGGCGACGATCGCGCCCGCGACGATCAGCAGTTGCGGCGACGCGCCGGCGACCATGGCCGGCAGCGCCTTGCCGAGGAAGCCGCGCAGTTCGCGGTCGAGGCCGATCCGCAGCGGCCCGGCGAGCCTGCCGCCGCCCGTCGCCAGCATGACGAGTTGCAGCAGCCCGGCGATGCCGACGGTCGCGGCGACGATGCGCGCGGCGTCGGCGGCGCTGCCCGGCCGGACCAGCAGCGCGATGATCGCGGCGATCATCGCGACGTTGAACAGGATCGGCGCGAAGGCGGTGAGCGCGAATCGGTGATGCGCATTGAGCAGTCCCATCATCACCGTCACGGGGCCAGCGAAGGCGAGATAGGGCAGCATCAGCCGTGCATCGTCGACCGCCATTTGCAACGCGGGCGTGCCGGCGAATCCCGGTGCGAGCAGGCCGAGCGCGACCGGCATGACAATGCCGAGCACGGCGGCGGCGGCGAACAGCGCGAGGCTGAAGGTGCCGAGCACGCGCCCGGCGAAGGCGGTGGCCGCCGCCATGCCGTCGCGATCGTGGACGCGCCAATAGGCCGGCACCAGGGCCGCGTTGAGTGAACCCTCGGAGAGCAGCCGCCGCGCGACGTTGACGATCTGGAAGGCGGCGAGGAACGCATCGGCCACGGGCCCGGCGCCGAGCAGCGCCGCCACCATCGCGTCGCGCGCGAAGCCGAGCAGGCGCGAGGCCAGCGTTCCGGTGGAGACGGTGAAGACGTGGCGGATCATCTTGCCTGCCGCGAGGGAGGAAACGGGCCGGTGCTTGCTGGCGTGCGGCGGAACGTGTTACGCCGCTGCGGCGATTTTCAACTTTGATCGGATTTCTCGCCCAACCGCAATCACCGCAACGGGATTTTCTGACGATGAGTTCTGTGACGTACGACGTTCTCGGAATCGGCAACGCGATCTTCGACGTGCTGGTGCGCACCGACGAGGCTTTTCTCGCCGCGCAGGCGATGACCAAGGGATCGATGGCGCTGATCGATGAGGCGCGTGCCAGGGCGATCTACGATGCGATGGGTCCGGCAACCACGATGTCGGGCGGGTCGGCCGCCAACACCATCGTCGGCGTCGCGTCCCTGGGCGCGCGCGCGGCCTATGTCGGCAAGGTCAAGGACGACGAGGTCGGCCGTGCCTATGTCCACGACATCCGCGCCGCCAGGGTGGCGTTCGACACCCCGGCCGCCGCCGGCGGACCGGCGACCGGCTGCTCCTATATCCTGGTGACGCCGGACGGCGAGCGCACCATGAACACCTATCTCGGCGCCGCGCAGGAGCTGACGCCGGCCGACATCGATGCCGGTCAGATCGCGGCCTCCGGCATCGTCTATCTCGAGGGCTATCTGTGGGATCCGCAGAGCGCCAAGCAGGCGTTCCTCAAGGCGTCGGAGATCGCGCATGCGGCGGGCCGCAAGGTGGCGCTGACGCTGTCCGATTCGTTCTGCGTCGACCGCTATCGCGACGAGTTTCTCGACCTGATGCGGCGCAAGGTGGTGGACATCGTGTTCGCCAACGAGAGCGAACTGCATTCGCTCTACCAGACCGCCGATTTCGACACCGGCCTCGGCGCGCTGCGCAAGGACATCGGGCTGGGCGTGGTGACGCGCAGCGAGAAGGGCTGTCTGGTCGTGGAGGATGGCCGGACCACGGAGGTGCCGGCCTGCCCGGTCGAGCAACTGGTGGACACCACCGGCGCCGGCGACCTGTTCGCCGCGGGCTTCCTGGTCGGTCTTGTGCGCGGTGCCGGCCATGCCGATGCCGGCCGTCTCGGCGCGCTCGCCGCAGCCGAGGTGATCCAGCATATCGGCGCGCGGCCGCAGGTATCGCTGAAGGATCTCGCGCAGCAGAACGGATTGCCGGTCTGAAGCGCATTTGGTTCAGATGGAATCAATGATCGTCATGCCCGGACTTGATCCGGGCATCCATCTTCTTCTCGGAAAATGACGGATTGCCGGGTCATAGGCGGGCGGAAGCGACACTGTTCTTCGCGCAGGTGGAGCGGAAGCGACACCGTTCTTCGCGCAGGTGGAGCGGAAGCGACACCGTTCTTCGCGCAGGTGGAGCGGAAGCGACACCGTTCTTCGAACGGCCATGCCCGGCAATGACGCCTCATGGTGTTTCCGTCAAACCCTGACACGCTCGAGCCGCCGCGGCGCGCGTCAGGAGCCCGCTTTCAGCGCCTTGTCGATTTCCGGCTTGAGCACGCGCGCGATGTTCTCCGGCGTGATCGCGCCGATCAGCTTGTAGGCGATCCTGCCGTCGCGGCCGACGATGAAGGTCTCCGGCACGCCATAGACGCCCCATTCGATCGCGGCGCGACCGTTGCCGTCGACGCCGACGGCGTCGAAGGGATTGCCGTAGCGGCCGAGGAAGCGGCGCGCGTTGTCGGCCTTGTCCTTGTAGTTGATGCCGACCAGCCGGATGCGCCTGTCGGCGCTCAGCGCCACCAGCAGCGGCGCTTCCTCGTGGCAGGGCACGCACCACGATGCCCACACGTTGACGACGCTCACCTTTCCCCGGAACGCCGCCGGATCGAGGCCCGGCACCGGGGTGCCGTCGCGCATCAAGCCGTCCAGCGCCGGCAGCGCGGTCTGCGGGGCAGGGCGGCCGATCAGCGCCGAGGGAATGCGCGACACGTCGCGGTCACCGAGCCGGAACCAGAACAGCGCCGCCAGCGCGGCGAACACCGCCAGCGGCAGCAGCACCAGCAGGCGCCGCCGCGCCGGTCCGCCGGCATGGGGGGAGGGTGCGTCCGTCATGCGATATCCGTGACGCCGCGGCCGGAGCGACGCCGCGCGCCGCCGGCTTCCAGTTCGCGCAGCCGTGCTTTCTGGGTCCGGTAGTCCAGTGCGATCCAGGCGATCAGCGCGACCACGATCGCGCCGACGATCGCGTAGGACGCGACGATGAAGGAGGCGTAGGGGCCGAGCATGGTGGCGAGCGTCATGCCGGTCACGCGGCTTGCTGGCCGGCCTGCATCATTTGCAGGCTGCGGACGCGGCGGCGCAGGATCTCGTTGCGCATGGCGGCCATATGCAGGGTGACGAACAGCAGCGAGAACGCCACCGCCATCGTCAACAGCGGGATCAGGAACGCCTTGTCCAGCGTCGAGCCGCCCATCCGCATCACCGAAGCGGGTTGGTGCAGCGTGTTCCACCAGTCCACCGAGAACTTGATGATCGGCAGGTTGACGGCGCCGACCAGCGTCAGCACCGCGGCCGCGCGCGCCGCGCGCGTGGGATCCTCGACCGCGCGCCACAGCGCCATCAGGCCGAGATACATCAGGAACAGGATCAGCACCGAGGTCAGCCGCGCGTCCCATTCCCAGTAGGTGCCCCACATCGGGCGTCCCCACAGCGAGCCGGTGACGAGGGCGAGGAAGGTGAAGGCCGCGCCGATCGGCGCCGCCGCCTTGGCGGAGACGTCGGCGAGCGGATGGCGCCACACCAGCGTGCCGAGCGCGGACAGGCTCATCACGCCCCACACGAACATCGCGAGCCAGGCGTTGGGAACGTGGATGAACATGATCTTGACGGTGGCGCCCTGCTGGTAGTCGTCCGGCGCCATGGCCGACTGGTACAGCCCGACCGCGAGCAGGATCGCGGTGGCGGCCGCGAGCCAGGGCAGCACCTTGGCCGTCAGCGACAGGAAGCGGGTCGGGTTGGCGAGGTCGAGCAGCGTCATGGCGCTTCTGATAATCGCCGCGCGCGGTGCAGGCAACGCCCGGCCCGGCAAATCGGCGTGGTTCCGCGAGAGTTGATCGTCTCCGTCATGCGTTGCCCGTCCCTTCGGCCTTTCCCAATCCAGTCCAATTCAGTCCAGTCCGTGCCGCAGGCTGGCCGCGGCGGCGACCGGGCCGATCACCAGTCCCGCCAGCGACAGCGCGCACAGGATCGAGAACGGCGCGCCGAATCCGTCCGGCCCGGCGATCGCGGCGTTCGAGGCGGCCACGCCGAAGATCAGCACCGGGATCGACAGCGGCAGCACCAGCACCGCCAGCAGCAGGCCGCCGCGATGCAGGGTCACCGCCAGCGCCGCGCCGATCATGCCGGTGAAGGTCAGGGCCGGCGTTCCGGCCAGCAGGGTCAGCGCCACCGCGAGCGTGGCCTGGCCGTCGAGATTGAGCAGCAGCCCGAGCACCGGCGTCGCCACGATCAGCGGCACGCCGGCGGCGAGCCAGTGCGCCACCGCCTTGGCGGCGCAGGCGAGTTCGAGCGGGGCGCGGCTCATCACGATGAGGTCGAGCGAGCCGTCGTCGTGGTCGGCGGTGAACAGCCGGTCGAGGGTCAGCAGGCTCGCCAGCAGCGCGCCGAGCCACAGGATCGCCGGGCCGAGCCGCTTCAGCAGCGCGAGATCGGGGCCGAGCGCGAACGGCATCAGCACCACGACGGTGAGGAAGAACAGCACGCCGATCAGCGCGCCGCCGCCGACCCGCAACGCCACGCGCAGATCGCGACGAATCAGCGCGGCCAGCGCCGTCATGCGGCGCCCCCGATCCGCAGCTCCCGCGTGGCGATTCCGAGCGGCGCGTGGGTGGCGGCGACGATCAGGCCGCCCTTCGCGAGGTGATCGGTCATCAGCGTCGCGAACAGGGCCTGTCCGGCGGTGTCGAGCGCCGAGGTCGGCTCGTCGAGCAGCCACAGCGGCCGCCGCACCGCGACGAGGCGGGCCATCGACAGCCGCCGCTTCTGCCCGGCCGAGAGGTAGCCGGCCGGCAGGTGGGCGATGTGATCGAGGCCGACCGCGGCCAGCGCCGCCGGCGGGCTGTCACGCTCGCCGCCGAGAAACGCATGCCAGAAGCGGAGATTTTCAGCGACGCTGAGCGCCGGCTTCAGGGCGTCGCGGTGGCCGAGATAGTGCGCCTGCTCCGCCGGCGGCGATTCGTCCGGGCTGCCTTCGAGAACGATGGTGCCGGCGGCGGGTTTGAGCAGGCCGCCGATCAGCCGCAGCAGCGAGGTCTTGCCGGCGCCGTTGCGGCCCGTCACCGCCAGCGCCTCGCCGGCCGACAGCGAAAAGCCGAGATCGGCGAAAATCTCGCGTCCTCCGCGGATGCAGGTGAGCGCTCGTCCGACGAGCCGGAATGCAGCACTTTCCATCACGTTGCGGCTTTCTGTGATCGCGGCGGGCTGCACGGCGATTGTCGGTGTGGCGGTGGTCCTGGAAACATTCTATAAGCCCGGTCTTGATGCAGCACACGATGCGCGCCTGCAAGCCAATCAGCCTATCTGTTTAATGGTGCTTTGATACCCGAATCAGGTGGCTCTGACGAAAAACTGGGATCGCTCCACATGACCTCGCTTGACAGCTTCAAATGCCGGAAAACCCTCAAGGTCGGCGCCAAGACCTATGTCTATTACAGCCTGCCGGCCGCCGAAAAGAACGGCCTCAAGGGAATCTCCCGCCTGCCTTATTCGATGAAGGTGCTGCTGGAGAACATGCTGCGTAATGAGGACGACCGCACGGTCGCCAAGGACGATATCGTCGCCTTCTCGAAGTGGGCGCGCAAGAAGACGCTCCAGCACGAAATCGCCTTCCGCCCCGCGCGCGTGCTGATGCAGGACTTCACCGGCGTGCCGGCGGTGGTCGATCTTGCCGCCATGCGCAACGCCATGAAGGATCTCGGCGGCGACGCCGAGAAGATCAACCCGCTGGTGCCGGTCGATCTCGTCATCGACCACTCGGTGATCGTCAACTTCTTCGGCAACAACAAGGCGTTCGGCAAGAACGTCGCCGAGGAATACAAGCAGAACCAGGAGCGCTACGAGTTCCTGAAATGGGGCCAGAAGGCGTTCTCGAACTTCTCCGTGGTGCCGCCGGGCACCGGCATCTGCCACCAGGTCAATCTCGAATACCTCGCCCAGACGGTGTGGACCCGCAAGGAGAAGATGACGGTCGGCCGCAAGACCGGCACCTTCGAGGTCGCCTATCCGGATTCGCTGGTCGGCACCGATTCCCACACCACCATGGTCAACGGCCTGGCGGTGCTGGGCTGGGGCGTCGGCGGCATCGAGGCGGAAGCCTGCATGCTCGGCCAGCCGCTTTCGATGCTGCTGCCGGACGTGGTCGGCTTCAAGCTCAAGGGCAAGCTGAAGGAAGGTGTCACCTCCACCGACCTCGTGCTCACCGTGACGCAGATGCTGCGCAAGATCGGCGTGGTCGGCAAGTTCGTCGAGTTCTACGGACCGGGCCTCGATCACCTGTCGGTGGCCGACAAGGCGACCATCTCCAACATGGCGCCGGAATATGGCGCGACCTGCGGCTTCTTCCCGGTGGACAAGGCCGCGCTGGACTACCTGAAGACCTCGGGCCGCGCGGCGTCGCGCGTCGCGCTGGTCGAGAAATATGCCAAGGCGCAGGGCCTGTTCCGCACCTCGGCCTCGAAGGATCCGGTGTTCACGCAGACGCTGGTGCTCGATCTCAAGGACGTGCAGCCCTCGCTGGCCGGTCCGAAGCGTCCCGAAGGCCGCATCGCGCTGGAGTCGGTCGCCAGCGGCTTCGATGCCGCGATGACCTCCGAATACAAGAAGCCGGACGGCCACGACGAGCGCTTCCCGGTGGAGGGGCGCAAGCATGACCTCGGCCACGGCGACGTGGTGATCGCCGCCATCACCTCCTGCACCAACACCTCGAATCCGAGCGTCTTGATCGGTGCCGGCCTGGTTGCGCGCAAGGCCGCGGCCAGGGGCCTCAAGGCCAGGCCGTGGGTCAAGACCTCGTTGGCGCCGGGCAGCCAGGTGGTTGCCGAATATCTGGCGAATTCCGGCCTGCAGAAGGATCTCGACGCCGTCGGCTTCAACCTGGTCGGCTTCGGCTGCACCACCTGTATCGGCAATTCCGGGCCGCTGCCTGAGGAGATTTCCAAAACCATCAACGACAACGGCATCGTCGCCGCCGCCGTGCTGTCGGGCAACCGCAACTTCGAGGGCCGCGTCTCGCCGGACGTGCAGGCCAACTATCTCGCCTCGCCCCCGCTGGTGGTGGCCTATGCGCTCGCCGGCTCGGTGACCAAGAATCTCGACGAGGAGCCGATCGGCACCGGCAAGGACGGCAAGGACGTCTATCTCAAGGACATCTGGCCGACCACGCAGGAGATCAACGCCTTCATCAAGAAGTTCGTCACCTCGACGATCTTCAAGAAGAAGTATGCCGACGTGTTCAAGGGCGACACCAACTGGCGCAAGATCAAGACCGTCGCGGGCGACACCTACAAGTGGAACATGAGCTCCACCTATGTGCAGCATCCGCCGTATTTCGAAGGCATGAAGATGGAGCCCGAGCCCACGACCGACATCGTGGACGCGCGCATCCTGGCGCTGTTCGGCGACAAGATCACCACCGACCACATCTCGCCGGCCGGTTCGATCAAGCTGACCTCGCCCGCCGGCAGGTATCTGTCGGACCACCAGGTGCGGCCGGCCGACTTCAACCAGTACGGCACCCGCCGCGGCAACCATGAAGTGATGATGCGCGGCACCTTCGCCAATATCCGCATCAAGAACCTCATGCTGAAGGGCGCGGACGGCAGCATCCCGGAAGGCGGCCTGACCAGGCACTGGCCGGACGGCGAGGAGATGTCGATCTACGACGCCGCGATGAAGTACCAGCAGGAGCAGGTGCCGCTGGTGGTGTTCGCCGGCGCCGAATACGGCAACGGATCGTCGCGCGACTGGGCCGCCAAGGGTACCCGCCTGCTCGGCGTCCGCGCCGTCATCACCCAGAGCTTCGAGCGCATCCACCGTTCGAACCTGGTCGGCATGGGCGTGCTGCCGCTGACCTTCGAGGACGGTACGTCGTGGCAGTCGCTCGGCTTGCGGGGCGACGAGAAGGTCACGATCCGCGGCCTTGAAGGCGATCTCAAGCCGCGCCAGATGCTCACCGCCGAGATCGTGTCGGCCGACGGCTCGCTGAAGCGCGTGCCGCTGCTGTGCCGCATCGATACGCTGGACGAGCTCGATTACTACCGCAACGGCGGCATCCTGCAGTACGTGCTGCGCAAGCTCGCCGCGTAACGCGGCCACGGCGAAGCGTCTCACTGCGAAGTGAGTGGCGGGTGATGAGAAGGCGGCCTATGAAATGGTCGCCTTCTCGCGTTTCGGGGCGATGCGATCATGACGGCGCGGGAGCCGGGATTCTGCATGGCGGCATGATGGGATATGATGGTTTTCTGAGATGGTCGGGCGTGGCCGGCGTGGCGGCAACCGTGATGCTTGCGACACCGGCGAGTGCCGATCCGCGCGCGGTGGTCGAGCTGTTCACGTCGCAGGGCTGCTCGTCGTGTCCTCCCGCCGACAGGATTCTCGGTGAACTGGCGAAAGATCCGTCGATCGTCGCGCTGAGCCTGCCGATCGATTACTGGGATTATCTCGGCTGGAAGGACACGCTGGCGGATTCCCGCTTCAGCGCGCGCCAGAAGGCGTATTCGCGGATGCGCGGCGACCGCGACGTCTATACGCCGCAGGTGATCGTCAACGGCGAAGCGCATGTCATCGGCAGCGACCGCGCAGGCATCGAGAACGCAATGCGCGCGACGCGCGCGGGCGAGGTGATGTCGGTGCCGGTCTCGATGTCGATCTCGGGCCGGCAGTTGAACGTCACGGTGGCGGCATCCCGGGCCGGTCATGGCACAGCGCGCGGCGAGGTGTGGATCTGCGCCGTCTCCAGGGCCGTTCCGATCGCGATCGGGCGCGGCGAAAATCGCGGGCGCGAGGTCATCTATCACAACGTGGTGCGCAACCTGCTGAAGGTCGGCGACTGGACCGGCACTCCGGGCACCTGGTCGGTGCCGATGGAGAACATCGCGCGCGATGGCGTCGATGCGGCCGTCGTCTACGTCCAGCACGGCACGCGCGACAAGCCGGGGCCGATGCTGGGCGCGGCCTTCACCTCGCTGCGCTGAGCGGCGCTGACGACGCGCCATTGCTGCGTTTCATCCTGAAACGGAACCATCTCCAAGCGTCGTTTCCAAGCGTCGTTTCCAAGCGTCGTTGCCGGGCATAGCCGTTTGAAGAATGGCGTCGCGTCCGCTCGTCTTTTGACTGGCAATCCATCTTCTCAAGATGGATGCGCGGATCACGTCCGCGCGGGACGGCGGGAATCGGCCGCGCCGCTGCTGCGTAAACAACGCCGCAAAAGAAAAAGGACCAGTCGATGCTGGCCCGGAAAAGTGGGGGGATTAGCTTCCTGCGTACGGGCCCGATCCTGACGATCCCGGGGGGCTGGGGGCTGAGGAATCCGGTCTCGAAAGAACCGGGCCGACGCAGTGGTTGCCTTTTCGCAGTCCACGGCGGCGCGGCGTTGGCGGAATTTGGGCGGTATTATGATTTGACTAACGTTCGCGTGACGCGGTGGCGGACCGCCGCAGGCAGCCGGCGGAAGGCAGTCGGCGGCCGCCCGACCATTCCGCTCGACCATCCCCCTTGCATCCCTCTTGCGGTCGGGGCCGGTCGGCGCGATCATGATGAATGGATGACAGGAGGCGCGGATGAGCTTGTTGTCGGGGGATGCCGATCCCGGGGAGAGTCGCGGGCCGGAGCGGATTGCCGCTGCGGCCCCTGTTTCAGGTCGCGTGACGTTCAATCGTCTCGAACTCAATCGTATCCTCAATCTCTATGGACGGATGGTCGCCGACGGCGAGTGGCGCGACTATGCGATCGACTTCCTCAGGGACAAGGCGGTGTTCTCGATCTTCCGCCGTGCCTCGGAAGTGCCGCTCTACCGGATCGAGAAGGATCCCCGGCTGGCGCGCAAGCAGGGCGCCTACAGCGTGATCTCGGCCGGCGGGCTGATCCTGCGGCGCGGCCACGACCTCGAGCGCGTGCTGCTGGCGATCGACCGCAAGCTGTCGCTGGTCTAAAGCGTTTTCGAGCGAAGCGGGTAGCGGTTCGCGTCAAGAAAACGCGTTGAAGCAAGGATATGGAGCCCCGTTCCGATTTGATCGGAACGGAAATGGCTCTAAGCGGGCTGGCTCGCGGGCGTGGTGGCGGCACCTTCGCCGAGCGCGCGCTGCATCATCACGGTGTCGAGCCAGCGGCCGAACTTGAAGCCGACGCCGGGATGGGTGCCGATCATGGCGAAGCCCGCCCGCCGGTGCAGGCCGATCGAGCCGGCATTGGCCGAATCCCCGATCACCGCGATCATCTGCCGGTAGCCGCGCGCCTCGCAATCCGCGATCAGCCGGGTGAGCAGTTGCAGGCCGATGCCGCGGCGATGGATTTCGGGCGCGAGATAGACCGAGTTCTCGACCGTGAAGCGATAGGCGGGCCGCGGACGATAGGGGCCGGCATAGGCATAGCCGACGACGTCGCCGTCGAGGTTCGCCGCGAGGTAGGGGAATCCGCCGTCGATCAGCGCGCGAAAGCGCCGGGTCATCTCGGCAAGGTCCGGCGGCGTCAGTTCGAAGGTGGCGGTGCGCTCGCGCACCTCGGCCGCGTAGATGGCGGTGATGGCGGCAAGGTCCGCTTCGCGGGCGGGCCGGATCGTGGCGGTGGACATGGCGGAACGTTATTTTTGGCCGCGGCAAAAGAAAAGCCCCGGCGCAAGGCCGGGGCTTCGATGTCGGGCCGGTTGAGCCGGCGGCTTAGTCGCGCTGCCCGAGAAGCTGCAGCAGCAGCGTGAACAGGTTGACGAAGTTCAGGTAGAGCGACAGCGCGCCCACGATCGCCGCGCGGTCGGCCATTTCGCCGCCCTGGGAGGCGTAGCCGTAGATGTAGTCGTTCTTCAGCCGCTGGGTGTCCCAGGCGGTCAGGCCGGCGAACACCAGCACGCCCACGATGGAGACGATGAACTGCAGCATCGAACTGGCGACGAACAGGTTCACCAGGCTGGCGATGATGACGCCGATCAGGCCCATGAACAGGAACGAGCCCATGCCGGTCAGGTCGCGCCTGGTGGTGTAGCCGTAGAGGCTCAATGCGCCGAACGAGGCCGCGGTGATGAAGAACACCCGGACGATCGAGGTGTGGGTGTAGACCAGGAAGATCGACGACATCGACACGCCCATCAGCGCCGAGAACGCCCAGAACAGCATCTGGGCCGTTGCCGGCTTGAGGCGGTTGATACCGAAGGAAATGGCGAACACCATTGCCAGCGGCGCCAGGATGAAGACCCACTTCAGCGGGCTGACGAACATCGCCACGCCGAACGAGGTCAGGTAGGTGCTGCCGATCCGCGCGGCGGCGCCCGAGGCGTCGCCGGTGGTGGCCGCCATGTAGACGCCGAGCGCGGCCAGGCCGGTGATCGCCAGGCCGATCGACATGTAGTTGTAGATGCGAAGCATGTAGGCCCGCAGGCCGGCGTCGACGGCGGCAGCGTCGGTACGCCCGGCGGCACGGCCGAAGGGGGAAGAATAATTGCGGTCCAAGTCCGACATGGTCGAAACCCTCGTGGTTGTCTGGCCGTGGTTATCTGGCAAAGTTCAAAGGGCCCGTGCCGCCAGCGCGAATCTCTCAGCCCGAAACCCTTAATCCAAGCGCCAACTCTTTAATCCAAGCGCCAAGTCCTATTCCAAGTGCCAACTGTTGCCGACAATACCCTTTCGTCATCGGCAGGGCATCCGGTTCTAGTGACATGTGGGAAACTAGCACATTCGCCGCAAGCCTCCACGCGCGGCTGAATGTCGCTGCGACACGCGCCTTTCCGCGAATTAACCATTCGAAACGGGATACGGAAGTGCCGCCGGGGAGCGGGTTTCCTCGCGATAATGTTAACGGCTTGTGAGGACCGGCCGGCACGGCCGCCGCCTGCTACAAATTGTCATAAGTTCCGCAGCACGGAGGCCGGCTTGCGGTTGAGCGCCGTCAGCGTGCCCGCGAGCCCGAGGCCCACGGTGACGGTCAGCGCTACCGCGACGACGATCGCGGCGCTGCCGGCCTGCCAGGTGAAGCCCAGCGTCATCAGCCGTGTCACGATCAGCCAGGCGGCGATGGAACCGGCCAGCACGCCGAACGCCGCGGTCGCCAGCCCGATCAGGAGATATTCGAGCGCATAGGCGCCGAGCAGCCGCAGCCGGGTGGCGCCGAGCGTTTTCAGGATGACGGCATCGTAGACCCGGTGGCGATGGCCGGCGGCGAGCGCGCCGCCCAGCACCAGGACCGCGGCCAGCAGGGTGACGGCGCTGGCGCCGCGGATCGCCAGCACGAGATTGGTGATGACGGTGCCGACGGCTTCCAGCGCCTCGCGCACGCGGACCGTGGTGACCATCGGGAAGGCGGCCGCCACCGCCTTGACGATGCCGGCGTCCCGGTTCGGATCGTCATGCGCCTCGGTCAGCGTCGCGATGTGGGTGTGCGGCGCGCCGCGGAAGGTGTCGGGCGAGAACACCAGCACGAAGTTGATGCCGAGGCTCTGCCAGTCGACGGTGCGCATGTTGCTGATCCGCGCGGAGATGTTGCGGCCGAGCACGTTGACGGTGACCTCGTCGCCGAGCTTGAGGCCGAGGCCGTCGGCGAGCTTCTTCTCGAACGACACCAGCGGCGGGCCCTTGTAATCGGGGCCCCACCACTCGCCCTCCACCACCTTGGAGCCGCGCGGCACCTCGGCGGTGTAGCTGAGCCCGCGGTCGCTCTGCAGCACCCATTCGGCGTCGTGCGACGGCTTCAGGTTCTCCGCCTTGATGCCGCCGGCGGAGACGATGCGCCCGCGCAGCATCGGCACGTCCTCCACCGTCCCTTGTGGCGCCTGCCGCTTGAGGAAGGCGGCGAAGCGGTCGGCCTCGGAGGACGGAATGTCGATGAAGTAGAACGACGGCGCGTGCTCCGGCAGCGCCGCCATGAACTGCCGCCGCAGGTTGCCGTCGATCTGGGTGATGGTGACCAGCACCGCGAGTCCGAGGCCGAGCGACAGCACCACCGTCGGCGTCAGCGCGCCGGGGCGGTGGATGTTGGCCAGCGCCAGCCGCAGCATGGTGCCGCGCGGACGCGGCAGCCGGCGCGCGCCCGCCATCATCAGCGCGGCGATGCCGCGCAGCAGGACGAACACCGCGGCCGACGCGGCCACGAAGATCGCGGCGATGCGCTTGTCGTAGGCCAGTCCCACAGCGACCGCGATCAGCAGCGCCACCGTGACGGCGATGCCGATCAGATAAAGCATAGCCGGGCGGTGGCGTTCGCCGGCCACGACATCGCGGAACAGTGCGGCGACCGTGACGTGCTGAATCCGCCCGAGCGGCCACAGGCCGAAGGTCAGCGCGGTCAGCAGGCCGTAGAGGAAGGCGAGCGCCAGTTCGACCGGATGCAGCGCAGGGTCGATCGGCAGCGGCAGCAGCGCGCCGAACAGGCCGGCGATGACGAAGGGCAGTGCCGCGCCCAGCACCAGTCCGATCGCCGCGCCGATGGCGGCGAGCGTCAGCACCTGGGTCAGGTAGATCGCGAAGACGCGGCGTCCGCCGGCACCGAGCGCCTTGAACACCGCGATGATGTCGCGGCGGCGATCGACGTGGCTCTTCACCGCGTTGGCGACCCCGACGCCGCCGACCAGAAGCGCGGTGAGGCCGACCAGCGTCAGGAACTGGGTGAAGCGGCTGATGCTGCGCGCCAGTCGCGGCGAGGCATTGTCGCGTGACCGGATCTGCCAGCCGGCGTCGGGCAGCGTGGCGCGCGCCGCATCGATCACGCCGTTCGCGGCGCGATCGGGTGTGCCGTCCGGCAGGCGCAGGCGATAGATCCAGCGCACCAGGCTGCCGGGCTGCAACAGTCCGGTGGCGCGCAACGCCGCTTCGCTGACGAGAAAACGCGGACCGAACCCGATGCCGCCGGCGAGCTTGTCCGGTTCGGCCTTGAGCGCGCTGCGAATTTCGAACGTGGCGTCGCCGACCGTGACGCGGTCGCCGGTCTTGAGATCGAGCCGCGCCAGCAGCGTGGGATCGGCGGCCGCGCCGTAGACGCCGTCGCGGCGCGCAAGCAGGCTTGCGACCGGCATGTCGGGCACAAGCGTCAGGCGGCCAAGCGTCGGATAGGCGCGATCGACGGCCTTCAGTTCGACCAGCGCCAGCCGGCCGTCCGGCGCCTTCGCCATCGCCCGCATGGTGGCGGCGACCGACACCGTGCCGTGGCGGCGCAGGAAGGCCAGCTCATTGGGCGAGGCTTCGCGCTGGATCAGCGAGAACGCGATGTCGCCGCCGAGCAGCGCGCGGCCCTCGCGGGCAAGCCCGTCGCCGAGGCTGACCGCCACCGAGCCGACGCCGGCGATCGCCATCACGCCGAGCGCGATGCAGGCGATGAAAACGTAGAAGCCGCGCAGGCCGCCGCGCAATTCGCGCAAGGCGTAGCGCAGCGGCAGCAGCGACAGCGTCGCCGCGGCATCGGTGGTGGCATCGGTCACGGCACTCATCGGATGGTGCTCACGGTTCCGGCGTGCCGGCGGCGGCGTCGTTGCCGACCACGCGTCCCGAGCGCAGGCGGACGACCCGGTCGCAGCATCGTGCCAGCGCGGCGTCGTGGGTCACCAGCACCAATGTCATGCCGCGCTCGGCATGTTTGGCGAACAGCAGGTCGACGATCTGCCGGCCGGTGGCCTCGTCGAGGTTGCCGGTCGGTTCGTCGGCGATCAGGATGGCGGGATCGGGCGCCAGCGCGCGGGCGATGGCGACGCGCTGCTGCTCGCCGCCGGACAGTTGCGCGGGATAGTGGTGCAGCCGGTCGCCAAGCCCGACCGAGGCCAGTTCGCGCGCCGCATGGTCGTGTGCGTCGGCGCGGCCGGCCAGTTCCAGCGGCACCGCGACGTTCTCCAGCGCGGTCATGGTCGGGATCAGATGGAACGACTGGAAGACGATACCGATCCGCCGGCCGCGAAAGCGTGACAGCGCATCCTCGCTCAATGCATTGAACGGGGTGCCGCCGACCACCACCTCTCCGGTGTCGGGGCGTTCCAGTCCGGCCATCACCATCAGCAGCGTCGACTTGCCGGAGCCGGAGGCGCCGACCAGGCCGATCGCCTCGCCGGTGGTGACCCGCAGGCTGACATCCTTGAGGATATGAACGCGGGCCGCGCCGTGGCCGAGCGACAGATCGACATGGCGGATGACGATGGAGTCCGGCGCGGGTTCCGTGGCAAGGCTTGTGGCCGGCGGAGAGGGGGTGAGTGTGTCCATGCGGGTGTCATATGGCGATTGCCGCGCCGTGGTCGAGAGGCTGCGGCGTGCGATTTGCGGCTTCATGGTCGCACTGGCCGTTCCCCTGCTCGTGTCGGGGCCGGCGGCCGCGGCGTCGCCGGAGGCCGTCCATATCGTGGTGCTCGGCGATTCCCTGACCGCGGGATTTGGCCTTCCGGGCGCGGCGGCGTTTCCCGCCCGGCTGCAAAACGCCCTGGAAAAAGCCCTGGCCGGTAAGGGAATAAAGGCGAGCGTCGGCAATGCCGGGGTCTCCGGCGACACCAGCTCCGGCGGCCGCGACCGGCTCGACTGGTCGGTGCCGGAGGGGACGCAGGCGGTGATCGTGGAACTCGGGGCAAACGATGCCCTGCGCGGAACCGATCCCGCGGTCACGCGCGCGGCGCTTGCCGACATCATCGCGCGGCTGAAGGCGCGCGGGATCGCGGTCCTGTTGTGCGGCATGCTGGCGCCGCCGAATTACGGCACCGACTACGCCGCGCGGTTCAATGCGATCTTTCCCGATCTCGCGCGCCAATACGACGTGCCGCTCTATCCGTTCTTTCTCGACGGCGTCGCCGCCGACAAGTCGCTCAACCAGGCCGACGGCATGCATCCCACGGCCGAAGGCGTTGACGTGATCGTGAAGCGCATCCTGCCGATGGTCGAGCAACTCGTCACCCGCGCGCGGGCGCGGGACCGATAACGCGCTTGTGTCGGGATGGTTATCCCACGCCACCATGCGCCGCGCCGATCGCCGCTTCGCGCTGTCATCGAACTGGGGTAGACATTGGTGATCGGTGATTCGTCGCCGGGCCTTGGTTGAAGCATGAGCCTGAAGGCCGCTGCTTTCGGTCTCGTGCTGCCGCATCGGGGGTTCGCGATGCCGCGTCTGTTTACGGGACTGGAAATACCGGCCGAGATCGGCCAGATGCTGGCCTCTCTGCGCGGCGGATTGCCCGGGGCGCGCTGGATCGATCCCGAAAATTATCACGTCACCTTGCGCTTCATCGGCGATATCGATGGCCACGCCGCCAACGAGATCGCAATGATGCTGCCGCGGATCAACCGCAAGCCGTTCGAGGTGGCGGTGCAGGGGCTGACCAGCTTCGGCAGCCGCAAGCCGCGCGCCGTGGTCGCGACCGTGGTGCCGAGCCGGCCGCTGGTCGAATTGCAGGCCGAGCTTGAGCGCATGATGCGCCGGATCGGGCTGATGCCGGAGCCGCGCAAGTTCACGCCGCATGTCACGCTGGCCCGCCTGCGCGATGCGTCCGCCCAGGACGTTGCCGATTACCTGTCGCTGCGCGGCTATTTCCCCACCAGGGTATTCACGGCGTCGCGCTTCGTGCTGTTCTCCTCGCGCGCCTCGGTGGGCGGCGGTCCCTATGTGGTCGAGGATTCCTACGCGCTGAGCGCATGAGCGGGTGCGGATCGCGTTCGGTGGCGGCGAACCTGCGAAATTTCGCCTTGCAATTTCCGGCCCGCTGGGGCCGTTAGCGAAGATGGATGCATCGTCGCCGGCCCCGTTCCGGGGCGAATATCAATCGCTTGTTTCGTCAGGTGCGATCGAGGCCGATCCGGCGCAGGCGGCCGCGGTGGAAGCCTTCGCCGCGCTCGACGAGAAGCTGGCCCGCTATCGTCCCGCCCGCAAGCAGGGCTTCTTCGGGCGGCTGTTCTCCGACAGGGGCGAGGGCGCCCCGAACGGGCTCTACGTCCATGGCGAGGTCGGCCGCGGCAAGACCATGCTGATGGACCTGTTCTTCCAGCAGAGCCAGGTCCGGCACAAGCGCCGCGCGCATTTCCACGAATTCATGGCCGACGTCCATGAACGCATCTACGAATACCGCCAGCGTATCCGCAAAGGCGAGCTTGCCGACGCCGACGTCGTGCAGCTGACGGCGAATGCGATCTTCGACGATGCCTGGCTGTTGTGCTTCGACGAATTCCACGTCACCGACATCGCCGATGCGATGATCCTGGGACGGCTGTTCTCGCAGCTGTTCGATCTCGGCACCGTGGTGGTGGCCACCTCCAACGTCGCGCCGGACGATCTCTACAAGGGCGGCCTCAACCGGGCGCTGTTCCTGCCGTTCATCGCCCAGATCGAGGCGCATATGGAGGTGCTGCGGCTCGACGCGCGCACCGATTTCCGCCTGGAGAAGCTGGCTGGCGTCAGGATGTGGCTGGTGCCGGCGGACGCGGCGGCGGAGACCGCGCTTGACACGGCGTGGTTGAAGCTGACCGGCGGGGTGGCCGGAGCGGCGCGCGAGCTGGTGGTCAAGGGCCGCAAGCTGCACGTGCCGCGCGCGGCGCAAGGGGTGGCGCGCTTCGCCTTCGCCGATCTGTGCGAGCAGCCGCTCGGCGCGTCCGATTACCTCCGGCTTGCGCATGATTATCATACCATCCTGATCGACCGTATCCCGGTCATGGAGGCGGCCGACCGCAATGCCGCCAAGCGGTTCGTCACCCTGATCGATGCGCTCTACGACAACGCGGTGAAGCTGATGGCGTCGGCCGGCGCCGATCCGCTGTCGCTTTATTGCGAAACCGAGGGGACCGTGGCCAACGAGTTCAAGCGCACATCCTCGCGGCTGATCGAGATGGGGTCGGAATCCTATCTCGCGCTGCCTCATGGCCGCAGCCATTCCGAAGCGTCCGGCGCGACCACCGGACTGGTCGAAACCTGATGCGCCGACAGTCGGTGTCCGCCTGTCCCGCAGGCGCGAAATTGCACGGCGCGACTTGAATGGTTCCGTTGAAAGGTCTAACCAGCCTGTCAAGAAATCCCACCTCCACCTCTCCCTGACCTCAAAGGACAGATTTCCCATGGCTCGCAACAAGATTGCTTTGATTGGCTCCGGCCAGATCGGCGGAACGCTGGCGCACCTCGTCGGCTTGAAGGAACTGGGCGACGTGGTGATGTTCGACATCGCCGAGGGCGTGCCGCAGGGCAAGGCGCTCGACATCGCGGAATCCTCGCCGGTCGACGGCTTCGACGCCAAATATTCCGGCGCCAATTCCTATGAGGCGATCGAGGGCGCCAATGTCGTGATCGTCACCGCCGGCGTGCCGCGCAAGCCCGGCATGAGCCGCGACGATCTTCTCGGCATCAATCTGAAGGTCATGGAGCAGGTCGGCGCGGGTATCAAGAAGTACGCGCCCGATGCCTTCGTCATCTGTATCACCAATCCGCTCGACGCCATGGTGTGGGCGCTGCAGAAAGCCTCCGGCCTGCCCGGCAACAAGGTCGTCGGCATGGCCGGCGTGCTCGATTCCGCGCGCTTCCGCTATTTCCTCGCCGATGAGTTCAACGTTTCCGTCGAGGACGTCACCGCCTTCGTGCTCGGCGGCCATGGCGACACCATGGTGCCGCTCGCCAAGTATTCGACCGTCGCCGGCATCCCGCTGCCCGACCTGGTCAAGATGGGCTGGACCTCGCAGAAGCGGCTCGACGAGATCATCGACCGCACCCGCAACGGCGGCGCCGAGATCGTCAACCTGCTGAAGACCGGCTCGGCCTTCTACGCGCCGGCGTCGTCGGCCATCGCGATGGCCGAAAGCTACCTGCGCGACAAGAAGCGCGTGCTGCCCTGCGCCGCCCAGCTCAACGGCGAATACGGCCTGAAGGACATGTATGTCGGCGTGCCGGTGGTGATCGGCGCAAAGGGCGTCGAGCGCATCGTCGAGATCGAGCTGGCCGGCCAGGATCGCGAGGGCTTCGACAAGTCGGTCGGCGCGGTGCAGGGTCTGATGGATGCCTGCAGGAAGATCGCTCCCGATCTGCTCGGCAAGTAAAATTCTCACCGCGCGGGCTCGTCCCGCGCGGTTTTGGTTTGGATGAAGGGTAAGGGGCGCGCATGAATATTCACGAGTACCAGGCCAAGGCGCTGTTGCGGGAATATGGAGTGCCGGTGTCGCGCGGCGTTCCCGTGCTCAAGGCGGCGGACGCCGAGGCCGCGGCGAAGGAACTCGGCGGCCCGGTGTGGGTGGTCAAGAGCCAGATTCACGCCGGCGGCCGCGGCAAGGGCAGGTTCAAGGAAGCTTCCGCCGGCGACAAGGGCGGCGTGCGCCTCGCCAGGTCGGTCGAGGAGGTCAAGAACGACGTCAACCAGATGCTCGGCGCGACGCTGGTGACCGCGCAGACCGGCCCGGCCGGCAAGCAGGTCAACCGGCTCTATGTCGAGGAAGGCTCCGATATCGACAAGGAGTTCTATCTGTCCGCGCTGGTCGACCGCGAGACCTCGCGCATCGCCTTCGTCGTCTCCACCGAAGGCGGCATGAGCATCGAGGAGGTCGCGCACGAGACCCCGGACAAGATCGTGACCTTCTCGATCGATCCGGCGACCGGCATCATGCCGCATCACGGCCGCACCGTGGCCAAGGCGCTCAATCTCACCGGCGATCTCGCCAAGCAGGCCGGCCGCCTGGTCGAGCGCCTCTACGCGGCCTTCGTCGGCAAGGACATGTCGATGCTGGAGATCAACCCGCTGGTGGTGACCAGGCAGGGCGAATTGAAGTGCCTCGACGCCAAGGTGTCGTTCGACTCCAACGCGCTCTACCGCCATCCCGATGTGATGGTGCTGCGCGACGAGAGCGAGGAGGATCCCAAGGAGATCGAGGCGTCGAAGCACGACCTCGCCTATATCGCGCTCGACGGCTCGATCGGCTGCATGGTCAACGGCGCCGGCCTGGCGATGGCGACGCTCGACATCATCAAGCTCTACGGCGAGAGCCCGGCCAACTTCCTCGATGTCGGCGGCGGCGCCTCGGTCGAGAAGGTGACGGCCGCGTTCAAGATCATCACCTCCGACCCCAACGTGAAGGGCATCCTCGTCAATATCTTCGGCGGCATCATGAAGTGCGATGTGATCGCGCAAGGCGTCATCGTCGCGGTGGCGATGGTCGGCCTCAAGGTGCCGCTGGTGGTTCGTCTTGAGGGAACCAACGTCGAGGAGGGCAAACGCATCATCAACGAGTCCGGACTGAACGTGGTCGCCGCCGACGATCTTGACGACGCCGCCCAGAAGATCGTCAAGGCCGTGAAGGGGGTGGCGTAAATGTCCATTCTGATCGACAGGACCACCAGGGTCATCACGCAAGGGTTCACCGGCAAGAACGGCACCTTCCATTCCGAGGCCGCGATGGCCTATGGCGCCAAGGTGGTCGGCGGTACTTCGCCGGGCAAGGGCGGCTCGACCCATCTCGGCCTGCCGGTGTTCGACACCGTGCGCGAGGCCCGCGAGAAGACCGGCGCCGACGCCAGCGTCATCTATGTGCCGCCGCCGGGGGCCGCGGATGCGATCTGCGAGGCGATCGACGCCGAGATCCCGCTGATCGTCTGCATCACCGAGGGCATTCCGGTGCTCGACATGGTGCGGGTGAAGCGCTCGCTGTGCGGCTCGAAGTCGCGCCTGATCGGGCCGAACTGTCCCGGCGTCGTCACCGCCGGCGAGTGCAAGATCGGGATCATGCCGGCGAACATCTTCCAGCCCGGCAATGTCGGCATCGTGTCGCGCTCCGGCACGCTGACCTATGAGGCCGTGTTCCAGACCACCCAGGAGGGGCTGGGCCAGACCACGGCGGTCGGCATCGGCGGCGATCCGGTCAAGGGCACCGAGTTCATCGACATGCTGGAAATGTTCCTGGCCGATCCCAAGACCACCTCGATCGTGATGATCGGCGAGATCGGCGGTTCGGCGGAGGAGGACGCGGCGCAGTTCCTCAAGGACGAAGCCAGGCGGGGACGCCAGAAGCCGGTGGTCGGCTTCATCGCCGGCCGCACCGCGCCTCCGGGCCGGCGCATGGGACATGCCGGCGCCATCGTCTCCGGCGGCAAGGGGGATGCGGAATCCAAGATCGCGGCCATGGAGGCCGCGGGGATCACGGTTTCGCCGTCGCCGGCGCGGCTTGGAAAGACGCTTGTCGACAAATTGAAATCATAGTTCAATCTTTGCGTCTTTTCGGCAAGTGTATTTCTCCCAAATGAGATACACTACCAAAGTCGGTCGATCCGGGTCCGGGTCGACCGGGACGTCTCGTTTCAAAGCGTGATATCAATAGCTTAGGACGGATCATGTCTCGCCAGGACGCAAACGCGGCATTTGCTCTTTCCTCGTTCCTCTACGGTGCCAACGCCAGCTACATCGACGATCTTTACGCGGCCTACGAAAAGGATCCCAATTCGGTCGAGGCCGAGTGGCGCGATTTCTTCGGCAGCCTGAAGGATTCGCCGGCGGAAGTTGAGAAGAATGCGGAAGGACCGTCCTGGGCGCGGGCGAACTGGCCGCTGACCCCCAGGGACGACCTGACCTCGGCGCTGGACGGCAACTGGGTCCAGGTCGAGAAGGCGATTGGCGGCAAGCTGCAGGCGAAGGCCGCGGCGGGCGCCGGGCTGGCTCCGGCCGATGTCCATCAGGCGACCCGCGACTCCATCCGCGCCCTGATGCTGATCCGCGCCTATCGGATGCGCGGCCATTTCCATGCCAGGCTCGATCCGCTCGGGCTCGAGCCGCCGAAGGACAACGAGGAGCTCGATCCGCGCACCTACGGGTTCACCGACGCCGACCTCGACCGCAAGATTTTCCTCGATCACGTGCTCGGCCTCGAATACGGCACGCTGCGGGAGATCGTGGCGATCTGCGAGCGGACCTACTGCCAGACGCTCGGCGTCGAGTTCATGCACATTTCGAGCGGCCCCCAGAAGGCGTGGATCCAGGAGCGCATCGAGGGGCCGGACAAGGAAATCAGCTTCACGCCGGAGGGCCGCCGCGCCATCCTGATGAAGCTGATCGAGGCCGAGGGCTTCGAGAAGTTCTGCGATCTCAAGTTCACCGGCACCAAGCGTTTCGGCCTCGACGGCGGCGAGTCGCTGATCCCCGCGCTCGAGCAGATCATCAAGCGCGGCGGCAATCTGGGCGTGAAGGAGATCGTGCTCGGCATGCCGCATCGCGGCCGCCTCAACGTGCTGACGCAGGTGATGGGCAAGCCGCACCGCGCGCTGTTCCACGAATTCAAGGGCGGGTCCTCGACGCCCGACGAGATCGAGGGCTCGGGCGACGTCAAGTATCACCTCGGCGCCTCGAGCGACCGCGAGTTCGACAACAACAGGGTCCACCTGTCGCTGACCGCGAATCCGTCGCATCTCGAGATCGTCGATCCGGTGGTGCTCGGCAAGGCGCGCGCCAAGGAGGATCAGCACGGCGATCCGCCGGACCAGCGCACCTCCGTTCTGCCGCTGCTGATGCACGGCGACGCCGCCTTCGCGGGGCAGGGCGTGGTGGCCGAATGCTTCGCGCTGTCGGACCTCAAGGGCTATCGCACCGGCGGCTCGATCCATTTCATCGTCAACAACCAGATCGGCTTCACCACCTATCCGCGCTATTCGCGCTCCTCGCCCTATCCGTCGGACGTGGCGAAGATGATCGACGCGCCGATCTTCCATGTGAACGGCGACGATCCGGAAGCGGTGGTGTTCGCCGCCAAGATCGCGATCGAGTTCCGGCAGAAGTTCCACAAGCCGGTCGTGATCGACATGTTCTGCTACCGGCGGCACGGCCACAACGAAGGCGACGAGCCCGCGTTCACCCAGCCGCTGATGTACAAGAAGATCGCGACGCATCCCTCGGTGCTCGACGTCTATTCGCGGCGGCTCGTCGCCGAGGGCGTTCTCACCGAGGCCGACGTCGGCCAGGCCAGGGCCGACTGGCGCGCCCGGCTCGATATCGAATTCGAGGCCGGCACCGGCTACAAGCCGAACAAGGCCGACTGGCTCGACGGCAAGTGGGCCGGCTTCAAGACCGCGGGCGAGCAGGACGATCCGCGCCGCGGCATCACCGGCGTCGATGTCGCGGCGCTGAAGGATATCGGCCGCAAGATCACCAAGGTGCCGGAGGGCTTCCGCGTTCACCGCACGGTGCAGCGCTTCCTCGACAACCGCGCCAAGGCGATCGAGAACGGCGTCGGCATCGACTGGGCGACCGGCGAGGCGCTGGCGTTCTGCACGCTGATGCTGGAGGGCCATCGCGTCCGCCTGTCGGGGCAGGACTGCGAGCGCGGCACCTTCTCGCAGCGTCACTCGGTCCTGCACGACCAGGAGGACGAGAGCCGCTACACGCCGTTCAACCACATTGCGCCGGAGCAGGGCCATTACGAGGTCATCAACTCGCTGCTGTCCGAGGAGGCGGTGCTCGGCTTCGAATACGGCTACTCGCTGGCGGAGCCCGCCGCGCTGACCATGTGGGAAGCCCAGTTCGGCGATTTCGCCAACGGCGCGCAGGTGGTGTTCGACCAGTTCATCTCCTCCGGCGAGCGCAAGTGGCTGCGCATGTCGGGCCTGGTCTGCATGCTGCCCCATGGCTACGAGGGGCAGGGACCGGAGCATTCATCGGCGCGCCTGGAGCGCTACCTGCAGATGTGCGCCGAAGACAACATGCAGGTCGCCAACTGCACCACGCCGGCCAATCACTTCCACATCCTGCGGCGGCAGCTGAAGCGCGAGATCCGCAAGCCGCTGATCCTGATGACGCCGAAGTCGCTGCTGCGCCACAAGCGCGCGGTGTCGCGCCTGGACGAACTCGGCGCCGACACCACCTTCCATCGCATCCTGTATGACGACGCCGCCCTTCTGCCGGACCAGCCGATCAAGCTGGTGCCGGACGAGAAGATGCGCCGGGTCGTGCTGTGCAGCGGCAAGGTCTATTACGACCTTTATGAGGAGCGCGAGAAGCGCGGCATCGACGACGTCTATTTGATGCGCATCGAGCAGCTTTATCCGGTGCCGCTGAAGACGCTGGTCCAGGAACTGTCGCGCTTCAAGATCGCGGAAGTGGTCTGGTGCCAGGAGGAGCCGCGCAACATGGGGGCGTGGCACTTCATCGAGCCGTATCTCGAATGGGTGCTGAACCAGGCCGGCGCCACCAACCGGCGGCCGCGCTATGTCGGCCGGGCGGCTTCGGCGGCCACTGCGACCGGGCTGATGTCCAAGCACATGGCGCAGCTCAAGGCTTTCCTCGACGACGCTTTCAACTGATCCGATTTCCCCGCTGCGCCGGTCCAGGGCGCGGCGGTTCCGCTGTTCCTCGATTTGTTCGCCTGCCAAGAGAATCATGCCCGTGTTCCCGGTCATGGCCCGCAACAGAAATCCCCGAAGGTGAATCCCCATGACAGAGATCCGCGTCCCGACCCTCGGCGAATCCGTGACCGAAGCGACCATCGGAAAATGGTTCAAGCAACCCGGCGACGCGGTTGCCGTCGATGAGCCGCTGGTCGAGTTGGAAACCGACAAGGTCACTATCGAGGTGCCGGCGCCGTCGGCGGGAACGCTCGGCGAGATCGTCGCCAAGGACGGCGAGACCGTCGCGGTCGGCGCGCTGCTCGGCCAGATCGCCGATGGCGCTGCTCCCGCCAAGGCAGCTCCCGCCAAGGCCGCCGCGCCCGCCGCCGCCGCACCTGCGGCCCCCGCGCAAGCCAGGTCGGCTCCGGCTGACGCGCCGCTCGCGCCGTCGGTGCGCAAGCTGTCCGCGGAAAGCGGCGTCGATGCCTCGGCCGTGCCCGGCTCCGGCAAGGACGGCCGCGTCACCAAGGGCGACATGATGGCGGCGATCGAGAAGGCCGCGTCGAGCGCGACCCCGGTCAGCCAGCCGGCCGGTTCGGTGCAGGTGCGCGCGCCGTCGCCGCCGAGCGACGCCGCCCGCGAGGAGCGCGTGAAGATGACGCGGCTGCGCCAGACCATCGCGCGGCGCCTCAAGGACGTGCAGAACACCGCCGCGATGCTGACGACCTTCAACGAGGTCGACATGACCAGCCTGATGGCGCTGCGCTCCCAATACAAGGACGTGTTCGAGAAGAAGCACGGCACCAAGCTCGGCTTCATGGGCTTCTTCACCAAGGCCTGCGTGCAGGCGCTGAAGGATATCCCGGCCGTCAATGCCGAGATCGACGGCACCGACCTGATCTACAAGAACTACTATCACGTCGGCGTCGCGGTCGGCACCGACCGCGGCCTGGTGGTGCCGGTGGTGCGCGATTGCGACACCAAGTCGATTTCCGATATCGAGAAGACGATCGCCGATTTCGGCCGCCGCGCCCGCGACGGTCAGCTCAAGATCGACGAGATGCAGGGCGGCACCTTCACCATCTCCAACGGCGGCGTCTACGGCTCGCTGATGTCGACGCCGATCCTCAACGCGCCGCAGTCCGGCATCCTCGGCATGCACAAGATCCAGGAGCGGCCGATGGCGGTCGGCGGCAAGATCGAAATCCGGCCGATGATGTATCTGGCGCTGTCCTACGATCACCGCGTCATCGACGGCAAGGAAGCGGTCACCTTCCTGGTCCGCGTCAAGGAGAGCCTGGAAGACCCGGCGCGCCTGGTGCTGGACCTGTAAGGTTTCGGGCGGATGGCTGAGCAGGCGCCTTCCGCGCGCGTCGCCATCATCACCGGCGGCAGCCGCGGCATCGGCCGCGCCACGGCGATGGCGGCGGCCCGGCGCGGCTGGCGGGTCGTCATCGGCTATGCCAGCAACGAGGAGGCCGCGCGCGAGACGGTCGTGGCGGTCGAACTGGCCGGCGGCCGGGCGCTGGCGGTGAAATGCGACGTCGGCGTGGAAGCCGATATCCTCGCCTTGTTCAAGGCGGCGGACGGCTTCGGCCCGCTCGGCGCGCTGGTCAACAATGCCGGCATCGTCGGGCCGACCGCGCGGGTCGAGGACTTCAGCGCGGCGCGCATCGATCGCATCATGCGCGTCAATGTCACCGGCAGTTTCTTGTGCGCGCGCGAGGCGGTGCGGCGGATGTCGACCCGGCACGGCGGCCAGGGCGGCGTGATCGTCAACCTGTCCTCGGTTGCGGCATTGCTCGGCTCGGCCAACACCTATGTCGACTACGCCGCCTCGAAAGGCGCGATCGATACGCTGACGATCGGCCTGGCGCAGGAGGTCGCGGCCGAGGGCATTCGCGTCGCCGGCATCCGGCCCGGCCTGATCGACACCGACATCCATGCCAGCGGCGGCGACCCGGATCGTCACCATCGCCTGGCCGGGAGCGTGCCGATGCGGCGCATCGGCACCGCGGATGAAGTCGCCAACGCCATCGTCTGGCTGATGTCGGACGAGGCATCCTATGTAACCGGCGCAACGCTGAACGTCTCGGGCGGTCGCTGATCGCGCCTCTGCAACAACAGGATTTAAGACATGGCTTCCTACGATCTCGTTGTCATCGGCACCGGCCCCGGCGGCTATGTCTGTGCCATCCGCGCCGCCCAGCTCGGGATGAAGGTGGCCGTCGTCGAGAAGAACGCGACGCTCGGCGGCACCTGCCTCAACGTCGGCTGCATGCCGTCGAAGGCGCTGCTTCATGCCTCCGAACTGTTCGAGGAAGCCGGGCACTCCTTCGCCAAGATGGGAATCGCGGTGAGCCAGCCGGCGCTCGACCTGCCGGCGATGATGTCGTTCAAGCAGGAAGGCATCGACGGCAACGTCAAGGGCGTCGAGTTCCTGATGAAGAAGAACAAGATCGACGTGCTGCGCGGCACCGGCCGCATCGCCGGTCCCGGCAGGGTCGAGGTTACCGGCGGCGACGGCAAGACCGAGGTCGCGGAAACCAGGAACATCGTCATCGCCACCGGCTCGGACGTCGCGCAGCTCAGGGGCATCACCATCGACGAGACGCGCGTGGTGTCGTCGACCGGCGCGCTGTCGCTCGACAAGGTGCCGGGCAAGCTCGTGGTGGTCGGCGCCGGCGTCATCGGGCTGGAACTCGGTTCGGTGTGGCGGCGGCTCGGCGCGCAGGTCACCGTGGTGGAATTCCTCGACCGCATCCTGCCGGGGATGGACGGCGAGGTGGCGCGGCAATTCCAGCGCATCCTCGAAAAGCAGGGCTTTGCCTTCAAGCTCGGCGCCAAGGTGACGGGCATCGATTCCAGCGGCGCGACGCTCAAGGTGCAGGTCGAGCCGGCCGCGGGCGGCGCTGCGGAAACGCTTGAGGCCGACGTGGTGATGGTCGCGATCGGGCGTACGCCGCACACCGGGGGACTCGGCCTCAAGGAGGCCGGCGTCACCGTCGATGACCGCGGCCGGGTGGCGATCGACGGCCACTTCGCCACCAACGTGAAAGGCATCTACGCCATCGGCGACGTGGTGCGCGGGCCGATGCTGGCGCACAAGGCCGAGGACGAGGGCGTCGCGGTCGCCGAGATCATCGCCGGCCAGGCCGGGCACGTGAACTACGACGTGATTCCGGGCGTGGTCTATACCACGCCGGAAGTCGCCAGCGTCGGCAAGACCGAGGACGAGCTGAAGCAGGCCGGCGTCGCCTACACGGTCGGCAAGTTCCCGTTCACCGCCAACGGCCGCTCCAAGGTCAACCAGACCACCGACGGTTTCGTGAAGATTCTGGCCGACGCCAAGACCGACCGCGTGCTCGGTTGCCACATCATCGGCCGCGAGGCCGGCGAGATGATCCACGAAGCCTGCGTGCTGATGGAGTTCGGCGGCGCCGCCGAGGATCTCGCCCGCACCTGCCACGCCCATCCGACCCGCTCGGAGGCGGTCAAGGAAGCCGCGCTTGCGGTCGGCAAACGCGCTATCCATATGTGAGTCTGCTCGGGCATCCCGCCGGAGCGGGGTGTCTTGCCGATGCGCCGCCTGCTGCAGCCGCTATGGTTCCTGCTTGCGCTGATCTTTTTGATCGAGGCGTGGCTGTGGGATCACCTCCAGCCCGTCGTCGCGCGGCTGGTGGCGTGGATTCCGCTGCGGGCGATCAAGCTCTGGATCGCGGACAAGGTCGAGCGGCTGTCGCCGCCGCTGACGCTGATCGTGTTTCTGGTGCCGGTGGTCCTGCTGTTTCCGCTGAAGATCGTGGGCCTGTGGCTGCTGGCGCACCATTACTGGTTTTCCGCCATGGCCGTGGTGGTGTTCGCCAAGCTCGCGGGCGTCGGCGTCACCGCCTTCGTTTTCGACGTGACCCGGCCGAAGCTGTTGCGGATGGCGTGGTTCAGGTGGCTCTATGAGGTCGTGCTGATGGTTCGCGCCCGCGCCCATGCGCTGGTCGCGCCGATCATGGCGCGGATCAGGGAACTGGCCGCCCGGTTGCGCGCGAGGCAATCGTCGCGCTGGCTGCGGATGATCCAGCGGTTGCGCCGCCGCGCGCAATCGGCGCGGTGAACGTAAGGAAATTCCCCGAAACAGCCTACAGCAGATGCACCGCGTGCGGCGCCACGATGCCGATGACGGTGAAGGCGATGCCGGCCAGCATCAGCAGGCCGGCGCCCCATGCCAGCGCGACGATGCCGGTGATGATGGTGGCCGAGGCCAGCACGATGGCGATCTGGAAGGCGGCGGACGCGACCTCGAAGTGATGGTACTTGGCCATCGCGAGATCGCGCGCGTGTTCGGCGTGCTTGGCGCGTGCGGCGAGTTGCTTGCGGCCTTCGCCGGTGTCCGGCTCGTCGTCGTAGCGTGCCGCGGTCTTCTGCCAGGCGTCGATCCGTTTTGTCATCGCCGCCTTGGCGGCGGGGTCGGTGGCCGCGTCGGCCTGGATCTGGAGCTGTTCGGCGGCGGTCTTGATCGCGGTCAGGCGAATGCTCTTGGCCTGGAAGAACGCCCAAAGATTGGCCGAGGCGACGTTCTCGGAGATCGATTCGGTCTGCGCGCCCTTGCCCAGCATCTCCGACAAGGCGAGGCAGAGCGCGATCACCGCGATCAGCAGGGCGATCCTCTTGTTCTCTCCCGAGGCGTGATGGGCGTGCTCGGCGTGTTCCATGCTTTCGTGGGCGCTCATGCGTGGGCTCCGTGAGAATCGGCGCGCACGATTGGCCCGGCCGCCACGCGGCGGCAAGGGGGATGAAGGCGGTCGCCAGCGAAATATTCCGGCTGTGTTCGGCAGGCCGCAGTGGCGGCTGCGCGGTCAGGCGCGGGGATGCGCGGTGCGATAGACGTCGAGCAGCCGCTCGGTGTCGATGCCGGTGTAAATTTGCGTGGTCGAGAGCGAGGCGTGGCCGAGCAGTTCCTGGATCGCGCGCAGGTTGCCGCCCCGGCTGAGCAGGTGGGTGGCGAAGGAATGGCGCAGGGCATGGGGCGTGGCGCTGTCGGGCAGGCCGAGCGCGCCGCGCAGCCGTGCCATGGTCAACTGGATGATGCGGGCCTTGAGCGGTCCGCCGCGCGCGCCGACGAAGATCGGCCCGTCGGGGGCAAGCGGATGCGGGCACATCGCGACATAGTCCTGGATCAGTTCCAGCACGTTCCGCAGCACCGGCACCATCCGGGTCTTGCTGCCCTTGCCGGTGACGGTGAGCACATCGCCCCGGCCGGGCAGCGGTACCTCGCGCCTCGTGAGCCCGAGCGCCTCGGAAATGCGCAGGCCCGATCCGTAAAGCAACGCCATCACCGCGGCGTCGCGCGCCCAGATCCAGGGCTCGCGGTTCTCGCCGGCGCGCAGGTCCGCCTCGGTCAGTTCCCGCGCGGCGCTGACGGCGAGCGGCTTGGGCAAGCTCTTGCTGACCTTCGGCGCGCGGATCGCTGACAGCGCGCCGACCTTGCCCTTGCCCTCGCGCTCGAGGAAGCGGGCGAACGAGCGCAGGCCGGCCAGCGCCCGCATCAGCGAACGCCCGGCCACCTGGTCGGCACGGCGCGAGGCCATGAAGGCGCGCACGTCGCTCGCTTCCAGCGCGGCGAAGCGGGCCAGCGTCACCGCCTCGCCCCAGTGCTGGCTGAGGAAACCGAGGAACTGGCGCAGGTCGCGGGCGTAAGCTTCCTGCGTCTTCGGCGACAGCCTGCGCTCGGTGCGCAGGAACGCCTGCCAATGCACCGCCTCCGCCAGCAGCCGTGGCTCGGCGCAGGCGAGGTCGAACAAGGCTGTGTCGGCGGCCGGCTTTGTCATGACAAGGCGTCAGGATTGATTGCTCTGGACCAGAAGGACCCTAATATCGCACCACTTGCTTGACCGTTTGCTAAAGCAATTTACGTTCAGGTTGAATTGCTATGCGCACTCGGTGCTCCCTCTCCCCGTCGGGAAGAGGGCTGGGGTGAGGGGGAGCAGACCTGTCGACAAGCCGAATCCCCTCACCCGATCGTCTTCGCGGCGCTTCGCCGATCGCCCCCTCCCCATGGGAGAGGTGGCAACGCGGCGCCCGTGTTCAACTTGAGCGAAATCCGCGCCAACCGATTCGACGATGACGCAATCCATCCGCAAAAAAACTCCGGCCGGGGGTCCGGCGGCGAACGGCGTCGTCGATGTGCTGGTGCCGGTGGCGCTCGACCATACCTATTCCTATCGGGTGCCGCGCGGCACCGAACTCCGTCCCGGCGATGTCGTCTGCGTGCCGCTCGGCGCGCGCGAGGTCACCGCGGTGGTGTGGGCCGAGAATCCCGATCCCGATCCGCGGCTGCATAACCGGCTCAAGGATATCGGCGGACGAATCGACGTTCCGGCGCTGCGCGAGGAGCTAAAGTCGTTCGTCGACTGGGTGGCGAACTACACGCTGTCGGCGCGCGGCATGGTGCTGCGCATGACCTTGCGGATGGGCGAGCATCTCGGCCCCGAGCGGGTGCGGCTCGGGGTACGGCTGGTCGGGCCGCCGCCGGCGCGCATGACCGCCGCGAGACATCGCGTGATCGCGGCGCTTTCGGACCGGCTGCTGCACGGCAAGTCGGACGCGGCGAAAGAAGCGGGCGTCAGCGTCGGCGTGGTCGATGGCCTCGTCGACGCGGGCACGCTCGCGGTCGAGGTGCTGCCGAAGCCGCCGGCGCCGCCGGCGCCCGATCCGGATTTCGCGCCGGCCGACTTTTCGCCCGATCAGGCAAAGGCGGCTGCGATCTTGGGCGGGATGGCGGCGCGCGGCGATTTCCAGGTCGCGCTGCTCGACGGCGTCACCGGCTCGGGCAAGACCGAGGCCTATTTCGAGGCGGTCGCGGAAGCGGTGAAGCGCGGCAGGCAGGTGCTGATCCTGATGCCGGAGATCGCGCTGACCGGCCAGTTCCTCGATCGCTTCGCGGCGCGCTTCGGCGTCCGGCCGATCGAATGGCATTCCGAACTGACGCCGCGCACGCGCGCGCGCAACTGGATGCAGATTGCGTCGGGCGAGGCGCATGTGGTGGTCGGCGCGCGCTCGGCGCTGTTCCTGCCCTTTGCCGATCTCGGCCTCATCGTCATGGATGAGGAGCACGACCAGGCTTACAAGCAGGGCGACGGCGTTCACTACCATGCCCGCGACATGGCGGTGGTGCGCGCGCACATCGCGAGGATTCCGATCGTGCTGGCGTCCGGCACGCCCTCGGTCGAGAGCGAGGTCAACGCGCGCAAGGGACGTTACCTGCGCGTGCCGCTGCCGTCGCGTTTCGGCGGCCAGCACATGCCGCAGATCGAGGCGATCGACCTGCGCCGCGAAGGCCCGCCGCGCGGCCGCTTCATCTCGCCGGTGCTGGCGGAGGCCGTGCGTGATGCGGTGGAGCGCGGCGAGCAGGCATTGCTGTTCCTCAACCGGCGCGGCTATGCGCCGCTGACGCTGTGCCGGGCTTGCGGCCATCGCTTCGCCTGCAACATCTGCGATGCCTGGCTGGTCGATCACCGCTTCCGCCAGCGGCTGGTGTGCCACCATTGCGGCTTCTCGATTCCGCGCCCGCATCAGTGTCCGCATTGCGGCGCAGAGGAATCGCTGGCCGCGGTCGGTCCCGGCGTCGAGCGCTTGCAGGAGGAGGCCGCCCACCTGTTTCCGGATGCGCGCACCATGGTGCTGTCGAGTGATCTCATCACCTCGATCGAAACCATGCGCAGCGAATTGAACGAGATCGCCGAAGGCCGCGTCGATATCATCATCGGCACGCAGTTGGTGGCGAAAGGGCATAACTTTCCGCGGCTCAACCTGGTCGGCGTGGTCGATGCCGATCTGGGCCTCAGCAACGGCGATCCGCGCGCCGCCGAGCGCACCTTTCAGCTGCTCAACCAGGTGATCGGGCGCGCGGGGCGCGAGCAGGGCCGCGGCGTCGGCTTCCTGCAGACGCATCAGCCGGAGCATCCGGTGATGAAGGCGCTGGTCGCCTGCGATCGCGAGGCGTTCTATGACAACGAGATCGATTTGCGCGAGCGCGCGCTCTATCCGCCGTTCGGGCGGCTGGCGAGCCTGATCGTTTCGGCCGGCGACCGGCCGACGGCGGAAGGTTTTGCGCGCAAGCTGGCATCGCTCGCGCCGCATGACGCGCGCGTGCAGGTGCTTGGTCCGGCCGAGGCGCCGCTCGCGGTCATCAAGGGGCGCTATCGCTTTCGCCTGCTGGTGAAGTCGGCGCGCGCGGTCGACCTGTCGGGCTATGTCCGCGACTGGCTTGCGGGTGCGCCGAAGACGAAAGGCAACCTGAAGCTCGAGGTCGATATCGATCCGCAAAGTTTCCTGTAGCCCTCGACGGGCGGCAACAAAAAACCCGCCATCGCATCGGATGGCGGGTTTGACGCAACGCAACACCACTCTACAAAAACGCAACGCTACCGAACCGGAAGCGGGCGAGGCTTCGCTTACATCACCTCGGCGACGACGCGGCCGACGCCGCGATGGGTCAGGCCGATGGCGCGTGCCGCGCCCTTGGAGAGATCGAGCACGCGGCCGCGAATGAAGGGGCCACGATCGTTGATCGTCACGATGACGCTGCGGCCGCCATGGGTGACGCGGAGCTTGGTGCCGAACGGCAGCGAGCGATGAGCTGCGGTCATGGCGTGCTGGTTGAAGCGCTGGCCCGACGCGGTGCGGGTGCCGGCTTCATTGCCGTAATAGGAGGCGATGCCGGAGAAGGTACGGCCGGTGCGCATCGATGCATTGGCGTTCAGCCAGGAATTCTTCTTGGCGTGATGCTTGTGATGATGGTGATGCTTCTGGTGATGGCGGTGATGCCTGGATTTGGCGGACGCCTCGCTGAGGCCGCCGCCGAAAGCCAGTGCCGCGGCGAGCAGGGCGATCGCGGTCCGCGATCCGCCCAGGCGCTGCAGCGCAGATTTAGCCTGACGCATTAAACTGTCCCTTAAGTCAAGTATTGCCGCCCCGGCGGCAAGTGGAACCCCCGTCCCTGATTGGCGGCGGGACAGTTGACGGCCTATTGAGGCGTAAAATGGGCAGCGCCCGGGAGTTGTATTGGCTTGAAATATCTTGTGATAAGACGATTCAAGAACGAAGTTCGCAGATAGTCTTTGAGATTAAGGTGTCTTTCATGAATGTATACTTTAAAATACTGAAAATAGGCATTCCAGGAGCGCATGGTAAGCATTCATCAAGTATTCGCGCGCCCCTCGAAATGGCGGGACATGTGCCGACCTGGATGACGCCGGGCCGCACGGTTCGGGGATGTTGATGTCGCTGGCGGGATGCTCGCGAATGCCGCGCGATGATCTCGTGCCAGGTGTTTGATCGTCCGTCGATCGTCCATCGATCGTCCAGGGGTACGGAGGGGTGCGGCAGGTCGCGGAGGCGATCTCAAGAGGCTCGCCGGGGTCGCCGGTCGCGCGATCAGTGTGCAGATACCCTTCGCCGCGAATCAATCTGCGACATCGCGGCGCCTTGCGGCGGCGTCGTGTTGCGCCTGCGCGCGGGCTATGTTAGCAAGGCCGCGATTTTAACGTCTTTCGGAGCGCACCGTTCCGGAATATTCCAAGTTTCGCTTGAATTCCAATGGGATGAGCCGAATGGCGCCGGGCCCTGGCGGCGGTTCGTTCGTTGTGGATTTGACAGCCTGAAGAGCGCGCGCGTGGCAGCAGAAGATCAGTCCGTTTCCGGTATGGCCGGTCGTTACGCAACGGCCTTGTTTGAACTGGCTCGCGAGGAAAAGTCAGTGGACGCCGTCAAGGCCGAACTCGACAGGTTCGACGCGCTGCTTTCCGAGAGCGCCGATCTCAAGCGCCTGGTGCGCAGTCCGGTCTTCACCGCCGACGTGCAGCTCAAGGCGCTGTCCGCCATCCTCGACAAGGCGGCCATCGGCGGCACCACCGCGAACTTCCTGAAAGTCCTCACCGCCAACCGGCGGCTTTTTGCTGTCGCCGACGTGATCCGCGCCTTCCGCGCGCTGGTGGCGAAGTTCAAGGGCGAGGCGACCGCCGACGTGACCGTGGCGGAAGTGCTCAGCGACAAGAATCTCGACAGCCTCAAGGTCGCCCTCAAGTCGGTGACCGGCAAGGATGTCGTTCTCAATGTGAAGGTCGATCCGTCCATCATCGGCGGGCTTGTGGTCAAGCTCGGCAGCCGCATGGTCGACAGTTCGCTCCGCACCAAACTCAACTCGATCAAGCACGCGATGAAAGAGGCAGGCTGATGGACATCCGCGCCGCGGAAATTTCCGCGATCCTCAAGGACCAGATCAAGAATTTCGGCCAGGAGGCACAAGTCTCCGAAGTCGGCCAGGTGCTCTCCGTCGGTGACGGTATCGCCCGCGTCTACGGTCTCGACAACGTTCAGGCCGGTGAAATGGTCGAGTTCGAGAACGGCACCCGCGGCATGGCGCTCAATCTCGAAACCGACAATGTCGGCGTCGTGATCTTCGGTGCCGACCGCGAGATCAAGGAAGGCCAGACCGTCAAGCGCACCCGCGCCATCGTGGATACCCCGGTCGGCAAGGGCCTGCTCGGCCGCGTCGTCGACGGCCTCGGCAATCCGATCGACGGCAAGGGGCCGATCCAGTCGACCGAGCGCCGCCGCGTCGACGTCAAGGCGCCGGGCATCATTCCGCGTCAGTCGGTCAACGAGCCGATGGCGACCGGCCTCAAGGCCGTGGACGCGCTGATCCCGATCGGTCGCGGCCAGCGCGAGCTGATCATCGGCGACCGCCAGACCGGCAAGACCGCGATCGCGCTCGACACCATCCTCAACCAGAAGCCGCTCAACGCGACCGGCGACGAGAAGATCAAGCTGTATTGCGTCTATGTCGCGATCGGCCAGAAGCGCTCCACCGTCGCGCAGTTCGTGAAGGTGCTCGAGGAGCAGGGCGCGCTGGAATATTCGGTCGTCGTTGCCGCCACCGCCTCGGACCCGGCGCCGATGCAGTACATCGCGCCGTTCACCGGCTGCACCATGGGCGAGTATTTCCGCGACAACGGCATGCACGC